>DATBGU010000219.1:0-21731 GCA_036557825.1 Gemmataceae bacterium | reverse complement strand
CGGCCTGGGTCAAATTCGAGATAAGGAAGGTGTGCCGGCCGTTGTCGGCCGCGGTGAAGGTGTATTGACTCAAGAGGTTCCGGGCCGTCGAGCCAGCTGGGGTACTGTCGAGGTCCACGGTCCCCAGGAAGCCCGGCACGGGGTTGCCCAGGGCATCGACGGCCGTGACGGTGACCGAAGTGTTGGCGCCGGCCGTCACCTGCGTCGGGGCGGAGATGGTGAAGCCGACGGCCCCACCCGTGCGATTATCGAAGCCGGGCGAATTGAGCCACGCGGCCACCTGGCCGTTCGGGTAAGCTGGGTTGCCCACCAGAATATCCACGGTGCCGTTGCCATCGGCGTCCACGGCGGCGACGGAGCTGCCGAAGAGGAACGCCAGCGTGGTGGTATCGCCGAAGCGCCCGTCGCCGAGTCCCAGTTGCACCTGTCCGGAACTCGTGACCAGGTCGGGGATGCCGTCGCCGTTGAAATCGGCGGTGGCCTGGCTGGACAGGGCCACGCCGGCGGCGGAGATCAAGGACGGGGCCGGGAACGTGCCGTTGCCGTTGTTCAGCCAGGGCTCGATCGCACTGCTGTCGATCCCCGTGCTGACGATGCCGGCAAGGTCGAGGTGGCCGTCGCCGTTGAAGTCCCCAGCCACCGGTAAACTCAAGGCGGGCACGTACGTCGCCCCGGCTTGCAAGCCGATTCCCGTCTGGCCGTTGAACAACTTCACGGCGCTGAAGCCGCTGGTTGAGGAAAGGATCGTTGAGGGTACGGCGAGGTCCGTGACGCTGTCGCCGTTGAAGTCCCCAGCCGCCAGGATGCCGGTTGTCGTTCCGAGAAACATCGTCGATGAGGAGAAGTTGGCGTTCCCCGAGTTCATGAAGGCCGACACCGAGCCCGAGGCGGTGTTGCTGACGGCGAAGTCAGGGCGGCCGTCACCATTGAAATCGCCGACCGCCACCGAGGTGGGGTCCGACCCGAGGGCAAAGTTTCGCGGCGCCTGGAACGTGCTGTCCCCGTTCCCGAGCAGCACGCTCACGGTGCCGGAAAGGGACTGCTCCCCGATGACGACGCCACCCTTACCAATCACGTTGGTATCCTTGTTGTTCACGACGACCAGATCGAGATGGCCGTCGCCGTTGAAATCAGCGCTGCTGATCGAAGACCGCCTCCCCGCATAAAAGGGCGCCGTTACTGGGGCGGTATCCGTGACGGTGGTAACGGGGAGTTGGAAGGTGCCGTTGCCGTTCCCCAGCAGCATCGTCACGTCGTCGGTGGTGGAGTTCCCGGTGGCGACCGCGATGTCGGTATTGCCGTCGCCGTTAAAATCGCCCGTGGTCAGGGCCTTGGGCGTTAGGGTCAAGGCTATGTCGGTCTTGGGTTGGAAGGTGCCGTCGCCGTTGCCCGCCAGCACGCTGATGCTATTGGCGCCGGAGTTCACCACGGCGAGGTCGGCTTTGCCGTCGCCGTTGAAATCGCCCACCGCGACGCCCGCAGGTGAGGTGCCGGTGGCGTAGTCGGTCTTGGCCTGGAAGGTGCCGTTGCCGTTGCCCAGCAGCACGCTCACGGTGTTCGCGCCCTGGTTGACCAGGACGAGATCCGAACGGCCGTCGCCGTTGAAGTCCCCCACCGCCTGGGCCACGGGACTGTTGACGACGGCAAAGGTGGGTGGACCGAAGAAACTGAGAACGGTGCGATCTTCCAGGCACTCCAAGCGGGGAGAGATCCACCGGCCACACCCCCGTGTCGAGGGACGAGACTTCGATAGGTTCCATCGACGAAACCACTGCTGAAACATGATTGTGTGCTCCCATGAAAGGATTCGGAGCGATCGATCTCCAGGTGCGGAAACCGGAACGCCGAGCCTCGCGGCGCGGCAGTCGCGGACCCTGGGGCGAGAAACGGCCGTGATTTGAGAACGCGCGGAGTTCGCCGCGCCTGGGCGGAGAGGTTTGTGTTTTCGGGCGGGTTTCACAACCGTCCCTGGATGTATCAACTTCCTGGGAGGGACCGGACACAAATTTGGAAAAAATGCGCGGCGAGACAAAATCCGCTACAATCCCTGAAGCCAAATCAGAACACCATCAACCGGATGAATGACCGGGGACATCGCCCGTCTTGCTTGAGGTGGCCGATGACCCAACCGGGAGAGCAGCTGCCGCGGCTGCCGGAACCGAACGAGAAAGTAATTGCGGAACCCCAGTCGTCGGGCGAAGCGGGCGCGGCGGGAAAAATGCTTCCGAATGTGTCCGCTTCGCAGGCAGATCCTGATAACTCTGAGGCGGCCCAGTTCGCGGATCTGATCCGCCGCATCCGGGCCGGACAGGAGGAGGCGGCCGCCGAATTGGTGCGGCGATACGAGCCGGCCATCCGGCGCGTGGTGCGCGTCCATCTGCGCGACTCGCGCCTGCGGCGAATCCTGGATTCAATGGATGTCTGTCAGTCGGTGCTGGCCACCTTCTTCGTGCGGGCCAACCTCGGACAGTATGAGTTGGACACGCCGGAGAGCTTGCTCAAGTTATTGGCAACGATCGCACGGAACAAGCTGAGCAACCAGGCCAACCGCCAGCGAGCGGCCCGTCGCGATCACCGCCGTGAGCAATCCCTGAGCGACCGGGATGCCTCACTCAAGGATCCTCGGTCGGACCCGGCGCAACAGTCCGCTGCTCGCGAATTGTTGGAGAAGGTGCGTGAGCGCTTGTCCGAGGAGGAACGGCGGTTGGCCGAGCAGCGGGTCCGGGGCGACTCCTGGGCGGAGATCGCCGCGACGAATGCCGGCACGCCGGAGGGCTTGCGCAAGAGACTAACACGGGCGATCGAGCGCGCCTTGCGGCAACTCGGACTAGGTGAGGGCGGCGATGAGTAATCCCCTCGATGACAAATCCACCGCGGAACGGCTCGGGGCGGCCATCTGCTTGACGGCGGACGCGCTTCTGGACGACCAGAACCGGCGCGCGCGGCAGAACCAGCGCATCCCGGTCGAGGAGTATCTGCAACGCGACCCTCCCTTGAAGGAGGATTGCGAGGCCCTGCTCGACTTGATCTACAACGAGATCCGCCTGCGGGAGGAGGCCGGGGAAGCGCCGCAACTGGAAGAGTACCTGCGGCGCTTCCCCGAATTGACGAATGGACTGCGCCTGCTGTTCGAGGTCCACGAGGGCATGCGGCCGGGGCAGGGACTCGCCGACCTTGCTCTCGCCGACGGCGCCGGGTGCGACGGCCGGGATGCATCGCTGCCGGCCGTTGACGGGTACGAGGTGCTCGCCGAGCTAGGCCGCGGCGCGATGGGCGTGGTGTACCAGGCTCGCCACGTCCGCCTGAATCGGCCGGTGGCGCTAAAGATGATCCTGGCGGGGCCTCACGCCGGGGCACGGGAGCGGGCGCGCTTCGAGACCGAGGCACGGGCCGTCGCCCGCCTGCAACATCCGCACATCGTGCAGATCCACGAGATCGGCGAGCAGGACGGACGGCCCTTCGTCTGTCTGGAATTGGTGCCGGGGGGGAGCTTGGCCAGCCGGCTGGCGGGGAGGCCGCTGCCGCCGCGCCAGGCCGCGGAATTAGCGGAAGTGCTGGCTCGCGCCGTCCACCATGCTCACGAACAACACATTGTCCACCGCGACCTCAAGCCCGCCAACGTGCTCCTGGCCCCCAGCGACGCCCAACGGGGGATTCGGCTGGGCGGTGAAGGGGAAACCGCTTATTTCGAACCGAAGATTACGGACTTCGGCCTGGCACGCCTCCTCGATCACGACCCGGATACTCCCGGCACTCCTGCTACGACTGTCACCGGCGTGCCGGTCGGGACGCCGCCGTACATGGCTCCCGAGCAGGCGGTCCGCCTGGGGAGCGACGCTCAGGCCAAGGCCGCCGGCGACGGGCGGGCCACGGACATTTACGCCCTGGGCGCCGTCCTCTACGAGGCACTCACGGGTCGGCCGCCCTTCATGGGCGCCACCGTCTTCGAGACGCTGCAACAGGTGGTCGGGCACGAGCCAGTACCGCCCCGCCGTCTCCAACCGCGAGTGCCGCGCGACCTCGAAACCATCTGCCTGGCCTGTTTGCACAAAGAGCCGGGCCGACGTTACGCGACGGCCTTGGACTTGGCCGACGACTTGCGCCGCTTCTTGGAAGGCAGGCCCATCCGTCGGCGGCCCCCCGCGGTCTGGGAACCCGCCGTGAAATGGGCCCGGCGACGGAAGGCGGCGGCGGCGTGGGTCGTTTTCGGTGTCGCGGCGATGGTCGGCCTCGTCGCCGGCGGCGTCTATTATCTCCAACACCGCCACGAGTGGGCCAGGCAACAAGCGCGGGACCGCTACAGGCAGTTCGTCCGCCTTCGGGAAGAGGCGATGTTCCAGGGCACCTTGCTCACCGCTGTCCGACTGGCTCCGGAGGACCAGATGGCGGCGGACCGCCGCGCCATCCGTGCGCGGGTGGAAGAAGCCTTGTCTCTCGCTGGTGTCTCCCTTGAAGGAGAGTCGCTTCCGGTATCTGACCCTTTCTTAACCGCCGAGGAACAGAGCTACCTCGCGGCCGGTTGCCAGGAACTGTTGTTGGTTTTGTCCCAGGAGGTCGCGCTCGTGGTGCCGGGCGCGACGCCGTCGCAGCGCCGGGAGAAAGCTGCCGAAGGACTTCGCATCCTGGAGCGAGCACGGCAACTCGGACTGCCCACCCGCGCCTTCCACCTTCGCCGTGCCCAACTCCTGATGCAGGAGGGCGACGAAGCCGGCGCCGCGGCCGAACTGGACCGGGCAAAGACCCTGCCCCCAACTCGCGTGAGCGACCACTTTTTCAGCGGTGTGGAAAAGTATCGCCAGGGCGACTCGGAGGAAGCGGTCCGCTCGTTTTACGAGGTGCTGCGCCTTCAGCCGAACCACTTCGAGGCCCAATGTTTCCTCGCGATCTGTTCCCTCAATGACGGCCGGACGGGAGAGGCCCGGATCGGCTTGACCGCTTGCATCGGCCTGCGGCCCGGCTTCGCCTGGTCCTACCTGTTGCGCGGCGTCGCGGCCGTTCACGATCGAGCTTTCGACGACGCCGAAGCGGACTTCAACGCCGCCCTGAACCTCGACGCGAGCGCGGTGGTACATTACGCCGCCCTCGCCAATCGCGGCCGGCTGCGGATGCGGGAGGGCCAGCTCGTCGAAGCGGCCGCCGACCTCGAACAGGCCGTGTCGGTACGGCCGGAGGAGTGCCAGGCCCACCTCCTGCTCGCTCAGCTGTTCCAGGGCCAAAAGCGTTTCGCCGACGCCGATCGGGAACTCGATACCTCCGCTCGGCTTCGTCCAGACCTTCCCCTTGTCCATCGGCGGCGTGCGGAGTTGCTCCTGGAGCGGCGCGAGTTGGAAGCCGCATTGCGTCATTTCGAGAAAGCCATCCGGCTTGAGCTGGCAGGCAGCAGATCGCCGTCGCTCGTCAGCGATTACGTCGAATGCGGCGGCATCCGCTATTCGCAGGGACGGTTCGCGGACGCCGTGGCCGCTTACGACGCCGCGTTGCGCGAGCGCCCCGATCACGCGCTGGCTCACCATCTTCGCGGAGAGGCCTTGCTGAAGTTGAACCGTGTCGCAGACGCGGAGCGGGCCTTCGACCAAAGTCTGAAACACAATCCCGGCTACGGCCCGGCGCTGCGGGCGCGGGGGGAAGCCCGCGTGCGGCTGGGCGATTTCGCTGGGGCCGTCGAGGATTACACCCAGGCGCTGCTCCTGAAGCGCGACGCCAGCCTCCTCGAACACCGCGGCTGGGCGCTTTTCTTCAGCGACGCCTGGAAGCTGGCCGAGCGCGATTTTGACGAGGCGGTCCGGCTCGCAAACACTCCGGGAGACGCGCAGGTCGGCCGCGGCCTGGCGCGAGTCATGCTCGGCGACTACCGGCGTGCCGTTGCCGACGCGGAGGCGGTGCTGCGCGGGGATGGGCCGGAGAGTCCGGAAATGATGCACAACGTCGCCTGCTTGTTCGCCCTGGCCTCCGCGCGCGCGGGGGCGGATGCCGCCGAGCCGAAACGTCAGGTTCTCGTAACCACCTATCGACGGCAGGCTCTTACCGCGCTCCGCAAGGCGTTGGAACGGGTTCCGCCTCGACAGCGCCTTGCCTTCTGGCAACAAAAAATGCGCCCCGACCCGGCCCTCGAGTCGATCCGTCCGTCTGCGGAATTCGTGCAATTCGATGGGCAATTGCGAAAGGAATTCGCTAACGGCGCAGAGGCGAAAGAAAAGGGGCACTGAAAATCCGCCGCATGGAGAATTGTGTTGTTCCGGTCGATGGTTTCAATTATGGTTCGAGATTCGGATCGCGTTGAAGCGGCTGTCCTCATTTCATTTTTTCTTGAGGGAGTTGCGTGATGTTTGCCAACATCTGGTCTGCCCTAAGCAAGTACGTCGGCCGCCGGCCTCGGCGGCAGCGCCCGCTGAATCGACGGCCGAGCCTCGAAGCGCTCGAAGACCGCTGCCTGCTCTCCGGAGGACCTGGCGGTGGACCCGGTTATCCCCTCCCGCCCGCAACAGGTCCAGTACGGACTGATCCGTCCACCTTGAGTCAACCGCCGGCGACGACGGTGCTGGTCCCCTTGAGCGGCACGCCCGGCGGTTCCGGGCCAACGATGACTGTCGTGCCCATCTGTGCGGGGATCGGTTCCGGCAGCGGTACGGGGCCCAGTTCCGGTAGCGGCACCGGCCCGGTGCTAACCCCCTTGAGCGGCACGCCTGGCGGTTCCGGGCCAACGGTGACGGACGTACCCATCTCTTCGGGGTCTGGTTCCGGCAGTGGTACGGGGACTGGTTCGAGCAGCAGTGCAGGATAGGTCTGCTTTTGAATCGTCGGACGGTGGGTCCGCATGGAAGGCACGGGAGGACGGGAAGGCGCTGGAGGGCTGATCGCCCCCGAAGAGATCGAGGCTGACGCCGGACCACCGCGGCGCTGCAAGGAAGCTCGCTTTTGCAAGGGGAAAGGAATGGGCCGGGCGCGCTGCCCGGCCCTCAAACCGATCGTCCAATTCTTGTCCGGCGGCTCACTCCGTCCCTGGAGTTGCGAGGCAGATACTCGCTCCGCCCGACCGGCTTGACCGCGCGGCTTTCACGCGGGGCAAAGTTGTTGCTCGGCGTTGCGGCCGTGTTCCGCCGCCGCCTGGTACTGATCGAGCAATTCCTCACGCAGCACACGAACGTCCGGCGGCGCTTCGATGCCGATGCGGACGACGCCTCCCTTGACCGCCACCACTTGGAGGGTGACGTGGAGGCCGGGCAGCACGATCTTTTCATGGGGTCGGCGAGTCAGGACCAGCACAGCAAGACTCCTTTCCAAACAGTGCGGACGAACAGAAAGAAGGGGAGTTTCACTCGCCGTTGAGAAATCCCCCAGAGGCGGCAGAGAAGTGTGGTCGGGCACCATTGGCTTCCGTTCCGCGCCCTCGCCTGAGAGAAGGTTGTACGGAATCCGAGAGAGGAGTGGCAAGGGCAAATTCCTAAACCGGGCGGGGTTACGTCAAACTCAACAGTTCATGCGAATTGGTTGTTCGCTTCAGTTCACCCGGAAACGCGGAAACAGTCTGCCGATTCTGAGAACAGGGCACGCGGCTTGCTACCAAATACCAAAAGGGCAGCACGACATTTCTCACCTAACCTCAAGCACTGCAACGACGCCGTAGCAGGCCTGTCCTTCGTCCTGCGGTTCTCACTCCCCGCAGGCGAAGGGCAGGCGGAACCCGCTCGGAGTCCGAACCGATGACGCTCGATCCTGATTACGCGAACAAACTTGGCAAGTGGAGGCAAGCGACATCACCTGCTTTCTGTAGCTGTTCATCCCAGAATAGTCATACTCTTGAGGCGCGCGAAGTTGCCTTTCCCGGAGTCGAAGTGATCGCCTTTCTTTGTCCCTATTGTGGGCATATGGATGCAATGGATCGCTCCCACGTGCCGAAGCCTGAAGAACTAGCGTGAGCGAAACCCTGCTTCTTGGCATCGTCGGGAGAACGGGCATGAATCCGGATCTGAAATTGGGGGACCGAGTGCGTGTCTGTCGCCCCAGTCGAGGCTATCAAGTGGGCGACAAGGGCACCGTACTGGAAGGGCCGGCCAGTGACACCGCAGACGATCAGAAGTCTTATGTAGTGGCGATGGACAAGGACGGTCCCAGCCGTACCTCCATTATCTTCGGGGCCGACGAGATCGAAACCGACGTCTGACCTCACCGAGGCTTCGGCCTTGCCGCCGGTCGTCGGAAGGCGAACCGCAAGGCATCTTGTGCCTCGGGTGTCCTCTCCAGCCAGAGGAGGAAGCGGACCACCGGCTCGGTGGTTCGGTTGATAGGGGCCTTGCCTTCCAACTTGACGTGATCGAACGCGAAGTCCGTTACCAAACGGTCTATCATCTCATGCAGCAATCCCACCGCATCCAACTCCTCGACGCGGGAGACTCCTCGCCGGGCGGGAACAAGCTGCTGGATCATCGGAGAATGCCTCCTCGGAGAACATGGGCGTTGCGGATGGGGCAGAAAAAGAAGCTGGTCGAACGGACGTCATTGTCCGCGACCAGCCTCTTTGGGCCTATCCGGAAGAAACAAACGTGGTCTTCCAGTCTCCCATCGTCGTGGGGCGAACCCTGCGAAAGAAGCCGGCGGAGCAGCGCTCCCTGTCCACCATCTCGCCAATAATGGGGGAGATCCTCCGCCGGCTGAAATATCGTCGGCTCTCGCGGATTATCTGCCAGGGAATGGGTACACGGAACACGGCCGCAGCGGGCGGCCTGAAGAAGTAGCCCGGCGTGAACTGTTCCTGCCGCCCTTCGTCAGGCGTGCAGGGAAAAACAGAGTTTACCCCGGCAGGAGGAGAATGCAAGAAGATTCTGCCGTCCGCCGGCACCGCGACATCACCACGGCGACCGTAGACATGGGATGGGAGTGGAGCCGGAGGGGGAAAGGCGGCGCGTGTTAGGTGGCGGCATCCAAACCACCCCTGAGCTTGCTCACCAGTGAAGACTGTTCGCACCGCGGCGCTGCTGCCCTTCTACGCGCACCCGATCGGCTCCTTGCCCCGACCACAGATGATAGTGGACCCTGAAAACTGGACCACCACAGGAGCTTTAGCGCAGAAGTCCGCGTCTGCGGCGGACGCCGGAGTCGCAGCCCTCAAATGGACACTTCCAACACGGACGAGCGGAGGTGGAGGGTCTTCTTCAGCAAATTGTGTTCGCTACTCAGGTAGCGCACCGTGCCGCTCCGCGAGCGCATCAGCAGCGAATGGGTGACGGCGGTCGCCCCGTGGACTTCGACCCCCTTGAGCAAGGGGCCGTCACTGATACCGGTCGCGGTGAACAGGATGTCCTCGCCGCGGGCAAGGTCTCGAGAGTGGAAGACGGTTTCCAGCCGATCGCCCCAACCGATTTCAATCAAGGAGCGTCGTTCGGCATCGTCGCGCGGCCAGAGCTGTGCCTGCATGCCGCCGCCCAGGCAGCGGAGCGCCGCGGCGGCAAGAACCCCTTCCGGGGCGCCGCCGATCCCGGCGTAGAGATCGACGTTGGAGCGCCGCAACGCCGGAGCAAGCGCGGCCGCAATGTCGCCGTCGGCGATCATGCGCAGCGACGCCCCCGCGCGGCGGACTTCCTCGATGTACGGCTGGTTGCGCGGGCGGTCGAGGACCATCACCACGACGTCGCGGACCTTCTTGCCCAGGAGTTCGGCGGTGATTCGGATCACCTCCGGCAGCGGGGTCGTGACGCTGACAGGGAGCGAGGGGTCGGCCACCCAGGCCTTGCGTACTTCGGGCGGATAGGCCAGCTTCTTCAGGTAAAGCGCGGGGATGTCCTGTAGGCCCGACCGGCCATGCTCGTCCGGAGTGGCGGCCGCGATGCAGCTGATGGAGTTCGACATCCCCTTGCTGAGGTTGGTCGTACCGTCGATCGGATCGAGCGCGATGCCGAAACGCGGCGCCCCCTCGCGCCACATACCGAGTCGCTCCCCTTTGAAGATGCCGGGCGCCTCATCTTTGATCCCTTCGCCGATGACCACTTCGCCGCAGATGTCGGTGATGTCGAACATGCCGCGGATGGCATCGCAGGCGGCCGCATCGGCCGCGTCCTTGTCCCCTTTGCCCATCCACTGCATGCAGTTCAAGGCGGCGATCTCCGTCGCGCGGAGGAAATCGAATTCGACGAGGCGTTGAATGTCGAACTGCATGCGATCACCTCTTCGACATCCCGGGAACCTTTGCCACTGGTAGATAGACAGTATAGGGGAGTCGAAAGAGGCTTACAGCCGGTGCGATATGCCGACGGATGTTTTCCAACTCAGATGGTTAACCGGGGCGGTTACCGACGAGTCGGTCACCCCTCGGCCCCGGTGTCCTTGGGTGTGAAGATGCTGATCGCCAGGTTAACCGTTTCGATGACGCTGGACGGGTCGGCGGCGCCCTGGGTGTCGGGCGGCTCGATGGTATGCCCGAACAGAACCTTTGCATCGCGGAACCGACTCTTGTGTAACTGCTCTGCAGGGCGACGCTCGCGACTATCGGGGACGAGCGAACCTTGCCCTCCTCACCACTGTCTTGTTGTGGAGTGCTCTGTACCTGATTTCTCGGTTGCGACCACCGACATCAATGGAAACTCAACTTTCTCCCGCCCAGCAAGCCGCATTTGATGGCCTGACCGCCGGCCTCGCCCACAACCACATTTTCGTCCTGTCCGGCGATACGGGCATGGGCAAGACCACCGTGCTTCGGACCGTCCACCGCAAAGTCGCCGGCGTGTTCCTCAGCATGAGGGACTTCCTCGACGCCCACAAGGCCCGCCATCCCCTGGCCCTGGAGGAAACCTTCGCCAGCCTGGTCATGGGCGCCCTGGCCGCTCACGACCACGTCATCGTGGATGACCTGCACCTGCTCGCGGGGGTCGTGAACGGCTGCGGAGCCTATCCCCGCGCCGGGCTGCTCAACATCCCGCTCACCGTGCTGGCGACCTACGCGGCCGAGGCCGGCAAGAAACTGATCTTCGGCTGCTCGCCGCATCCTCCCGACCCGATCCACCAACGCGGCCTCGACTACCGCATCCGCGATTTCCAGCCCGAGGATTACCGCTTTCTGTGTCACACTTTCCTCGGCGAAAAGCTCGCCGCCCCCATCGACTATGCCAAGCTGCACCGCTTTGCCCCGCACCTCAACGCACACCTGCTGAACACCGTCTGCCCGCAGCTTCGCACACGCGCCGACCTGGGTACCGCCGAGTTTATCGAGTTCCTGCGTTCCTTCGGGCTGACGAGCAACGTCGATCTGGAGGAAGTGCAGCAGGTGGACCTCCGCGATCTCAAGGGAATCGACGGGGTGATCCGTAGCTTGGAAACGAACATCATCCTGCCGCTGGAGAACGACGACCTGGCGACGGAGCTGGGCCTCAAACCAAAGCGCGGCGTCTTGTTGCTCGGTCCTCCGGGGACGGGCAAAACGACGGTCGGTCGCGCGCTGGCTCACCGCCTCAAGGGCAAGTTCTTCCTCATTGACGGCACGTTCATCGCCGGCACGGACCATTTCTATTGGCAAATCCGGCGCGTCTTCGAGGCCGCCAAGGAGAACGCCCCGTCGATCCTGTTCATCGACGACAGTGACGCCATCTTCGAGAGCGGCACGGAGTTGGGCCTGTACCGCTACCTGCTGACCATGCTGGACGGGCTGGAAAGCGCCAGCGCGGGCCGGGTCTGCGTGATGCTGACGGCGATGGAGGTGGGGCACCTGCCGCCGGCGCTGTTGCGCTCGGGCCGCATTGAGTTGTGGCTGGAAATGCAACTACCGGATGCCCCGGCCCGCATGTCGATTTTGCAGGCCCATCTGGGCTTGTTGTCCGAGTCGGCAGGCGACGCGGACCTGGCTCGCCTGGCCGACCTGACGGCCGGCTTCACGGGTGCCGATCTGAAGCGTCTGGCCGAGGACGGTAAGCTCCTTCTGGCCCAGGATCGAGTGGAGAAGCATTCCCTGCGTCCGTCCACGGACTATTTCCTCCAGGCCATCGAGACGGTTCGCGCCAACAAGTCTCGTTATGCCGAGGCCGAGGCCCAGGCACGTCGCCAGCGACCGATTCGAGGTCCGCAGTATGACCACGTTGGGGCGGCGAGGGACGAGGATGGAGAGCAGGACTGACGAGGGGCATTATGCCGGAGTTCCTGATCCGATCCGGCCGCCTTGCATCCAGGCCTGTAGACGGCTATCGGGCCGTGAGAGTCAAGCCCCGGATGGAGACGCCCGCTTTGGGAACCTTCGGCCACCCGACAGGCGCGTTCCTTGGGGCACAAACTCAGTGGGACCGCCCGTGGGATTGCCTACTGGGCCGGCAACGGCAGAAAAAGGGGGCAGGGCCGTCACAGCCGCAGCCGAGACCCGAATGTGATGGTAAAGGATCGTCAGCAACCTACAGGTGGGAGAACAGTCATGGCGGCGCGCATTCTGCCCTTGGTCGGGGTAACCCTCTTCTTCGGCGTGGGTATCGTCTGGAGGGCCTGGCTGCAATATCGGCGTCACGGCCACACCGGCATCACCCTGTTCCGTTCGGGCAGCTGGGTGCAGTGGGTCGGGGAAGGCGGGTTCTGCCTGATCCTCCTCGCGATCGTGGCCCAGCCCGTGGTGTTCGCGGTGTCGCCGGAGGCGCTGTCGTGGGCGCAGATCATCGCCCCGGCGCCGTGGGTCGTGTGGGTGGGGACGCTGGTGCTGGTGGTCGGGGTCATTTTCATGGTCGCCGCCCAGCTGGGCATGGGTGCCTCCTGGCGGGTCGGCATCGACGAGGAGGCCGCGCCCGGCCTGGTGACCGGCGGGCTATACCGCTTCTGCCGGAACCCGATTTACCTGGGCATGTTCGTCGCCCTGGCCGGGATGGCCCTGGCGCTGCCGACGGTGCTGTCCGTGGTGAACCTGCTCTGCGTCGTGGCCGGCGTCCGCTACCAAGTGAGTCAGGAAGAAGAGTATCTGCTCAGAACCTACGGGAAGGGCTTCCGTACCTACGCCTTGCGAGTCGGGCGGTTCCTGCCGGGGCTGGGCAAGATGGCGTGATCGATGGCTGAGCCAGCAAGTCAAACCAAGATCCCTTACAGCAGACCGGAGCGAGGCTACCCGCTCCAGTCTGCTGTGGCACCGGGGTCGGCGGCTGACGTTCGCCGGCAGAGTCGCTCTGCCGGGCAGGATGGTTTGAACACCTCACCGCCCGTGGAGACTCACCGCAGCAACTACGCCGCGGCCGATGCTCTCCCCTTCCACTCGTGGCTGCGGGTCTCGCGCCTGTACTTGGTCTCCACCGCTTCGGGCTGGCCCTCTCTAGCGGGCTCCTACCCCAACCCGAGCCACTCGCACTTCGACTCGATGGCGACCTGGCACACCGCGAAGCTCGGCGCCCGATCCGACGCCCCAGGGTGGGTCGCCCGCGTCCTCGAAGCGACGCCCGCAGCGCCTGTTCCTGGCGGGTCCGGCCGTCAAGGCGGGGCTACATGGGCCATACCCGAACCTGCGCGACCTGGAGGACGGCGACCCGAAGTTCGCCATCGACTTCCGCCGCGTCTACGCCACCCTGCTTGACCGCTGGCCCGGCTGCCCCGCCGAGAAGGTGCTGGGCGTCAAGTTCGACGCGCTGCCCGTGGTCTGATCGTTGGACCTAGTGGTCCGTTGCAGCTGACATGCGGCGTAGCTGAACTCGTGAGAGTTCAGCCGTCTGAACTCTCACGAGTTCAGCTACATCCCAACTGCAAGGGACCGCTAGACATCGCGGCGCGAGAAGTAGACCAGACCGACGAGGGCGGTCAGGCACGAGGCGAGCAGCGACCAGCCGACGAACTGAGACAGGCTGTTGAAGTCGTAGTGTCCCTGCAAGATGAACGGCAGGCGTTGCAGCGCACGGTCCGGCGTCGTATAGCGATGCGGCAGAAGCGACAGCAGGAAGCCGCCGCCGCACAGGATCGTCCACAACACGGCGATGCCCAGCACCGTGCTGTTGGTGATGGCGCTGACCGTCACGCCGAAGGTGATGACCGCCGCCAACAGCGCCGCCACCGTCAGCAGCGCCGCCAGGCTGCCGTCCCACGATAGATCTTCGTGCAGCAAAAACAGCGCGCTAACCAGCGTCACCAAACCGAGGACGAGGAAGGTGCCCAGGACGGTGATGAGCCGCGCATGCCATTTGCCCATGAAATACTGATAGCGGCTAATGCCGCGGCTGAGCACGGAGTCGGCCATGGTGCCGCGCTCCGATGAGATGCTGCCGGCCGTCAGCACGCAGATGATGACAGCGCTGCCCAGGACGACCCAGCGCAGCAACTGGCTGACGTGCAGCGATGCCGACTGCACGATACCGACTTCGTTATAGCTGCCGAAACGGTACAGCAAATAGCCGACCGTGGCCAGCACCGACAGCAGAACCCAGAAGCGATAAACCCAGCTGCGCAGCGTCTGCCGCACGTCGGACTGAAAGACGGCCCAGTAGGGCAGCCAGCGATTGAAGGTGATCGGCTTCTTCTCGGCGACCGCATCCATGACTTTGCCTCAGAAAGAAGGACTAACCACAGAGTCACAGAGAACACAGAGAAAGACACAGAAAAGATAAAAGGAAAGAACAAAGAGAACGGAACAAGAAGCCAGTTGATTCTTTTATCTCCTCTGTGTTTTTCTCTGTGTTCTCTGTGACTCTGTGGTTAGCTCCTTCTTCTATTCGTTATGCGGCTTCGCCCTGGTAGATGCGGGCGAAGCCGCGCGATTCTTCCTTCTCGACCAGATCCAGAAACGCCTGCTCGGTTTGCTGGCCGACGCTGCGGATCGACACCAGATTGACCTTGTTGTCGTTGAGCGTCATGAAGACGTTGGCCAGCGCCGCCGTGTTGTTGGCGTCCTCCTGCACGTACAGTTCCAGACGGCGCTGTTTCATCAGGACGGTTTTGAACTCCGGCAGCGCCCGGATGGCCTGCGTCGCCTTGGAGATCGCTTTCTGATCGCCTTCGAGATCCAGTTCAAAATGGTTGCGGCGCATGCGGCCCTTCAAATCTTGCAGCGAGCCGCAATAGATGAGTTGACCGTGGCTGAGAACCGCCGCGTGATTGCACACCTCGTCGATGTCGCTGAGATTGTGGCTGGAGACGATCAGCGTCTTTTCGCGGGCAAGAGTCTTGATTAGCTCCAACATGCTGCGCCGCGCCTCGGGATCGAGTCCGTGCGTCGGCTCGTCCCAGATGAGCAAGTCCGGCTCGTTGATAAGACTGGTTGCGACGGCGAGGCGCGCCGTCATGCCGTTGGAAAATCCGGCGATGGGATCGCCGGAGACGCGCAGCAAATCGACGGCGCGAATGAGCGAAGCGAGGCGCGGCTTGCGCACGTCCTTGGGCAATCCGAACAAGCGGGCCATGTAGTCGAGATAGGTGATCGGCGTCATCCCGCGTGGAAATTGGGGATTGGTGGGGATGTAGCCAATGCGGCGGCGCAGGTCGGCGGCGTTGGGCGTCATGAATTTGCCGAACACCTTGGCCCAGCCGGCGGTCGGGCGATGCAGACCGATGACGAGGCGCAGCAGGGTGGTCTTGCCGGCGCCGTTGGAGCCGAGCAGTCCCAAGACGCAGCCGGGTTCGAGCCGCAGCGTCACGTCATTGAGGGCAATCTGGCGGTTCTGGTAAATCTTGGTGAGCTTGAAGGTTTCGACCACCAGATCGCTGGAGTTGTCGGCCACGAAGGATCCTCCTCGATCCGCACGACACGCAGGGCGGAGTATACGCGCGGACGGGAGGGCGTGAATAGATCAACTGATGGGGAAGGCTGGTCTTTCAATCGCGACGCGATCTGCGGTCGCGGCCGGGCCAGGGCGGTGGCCCTCCGGGCTGACGGCCCAGTCGTTCGGCCTCGTGGGTTGCTTTCGCGGCCAAGTCCGGCTCCTTGAGGGCTTTCAAAATCTCCGCCAAACTCTTGTACTGCTCGACGAGCGGCCCAGCCAGGGAACGATAGCGCGAGTCGGGCTTGCGCATTTTCTGCAACTCCGCGATCGACTCCTCCAGTACGCCACGCGCCTCGGCGAGGCGGCCGCGGTCGCGCAGCAAGTTGGCCAGGGCGTCGCGCGCCCGCGTCAGCTCGAACACATCCCAGGTGTTCGGCCGTTCCTGTCGGGCCAACGGCTTCAGCAGTTCGACCGCCTGCCGGTAGGCCGTCTCGGTTTCGTCCGGCCTCCCCTGCTGAAGAAGGACCGCGCCGAGCTTGCTCTGAATGTGCGCGGCCTGGGTCGCATAGCGCGGAGCGGCGGCATCCTCGGCGTGCAAGCCGTCGGCAAGGGCGAGGGCGCGGCGAAAACGCTGCTCCGTCTCCGTCAGCGCCGCCGCCTCGGTCGCGCGGAGATCGCCGCGCGCGAAAGTTTCCGCCAGTTCGTACCGATAGTCGGCGTTGGTCGGGAAGTCGCGGACCAATTGATCGAGGATCGCGGCGGCGCGAGCGTAGGAGAGCGCCGCCTTGTCGGACTCGCGGCGGCGGAGATGAATATCGCCGACGCGACGATGGGCCTTGGCCGCCTCGATCTGCACGCGCGAATTCGTCTCGTTTTTCTTGGCGAACTCGTCGTAGAACTGCAACACGTCCTGGAGCAAGAGCGCCTCCTGCTCCGATTCGCGCTGCCGCGATGGGCGGCCGTTCTCGCCGCCCATCCGCGTCGGCCCGCGCAGCGACAGGCGCGCGTCCTGTGCCGCCAGGTCGTTGAAGATGTCCTCCAGCGCTTGCAGCGACAGCCGCACGTTGCTCTCGGCGCGTTCGGTCGCCTTCTCGGCAATCTCACGCTGCCGGACCTCCTCGCGCCACTTCCACACCACCCCGACGAAGCCGGTCAGGAAGACGAGCGCCAGCGCCGCCAGCAGACAGGCGACCACGCGGTTGTGGCGATACCAGCGCAGCAGACGCTCCGGGACGCGGACGCGCCGAGCGCGGATGGGCCGGTCGTCGAGAAAGGCATGAAGGTCGTCGGCCAGTTCGCCGGCTGACTGATAGCGCCCGGCCGGATCGCGCGCGATGGCCTTGAGGACGATCGTTTCCAGGTCGCGCGGGATGGACGGGTTCAGCTTGCGCGGCCGCACCGGCTCGTGCGCGCTGACCTGATGCAGCAGCTTCGCCGGATTTGATTCGGGAAACGGCGGCGCCAGGGTCAGCAGTTCGTACAGGGTCAGGCCGAGACTGTAGATGTCGCCGCGCGCGTCGGTCTGTCCGTGCAGGCTCTCCGGGGCCAGGTATTGCAGCGTGCCCACGAGATCGCCGGTGCTGGTCAGGTTGTGCTGCTCGGACAGCTTGGCCAGGCCGAAGTCGGTCAGCCAGGCTGTGCCCTGCGGATCGAGGAGGATATTGGCCGGCTTGATGTCGCGGTGCAGCGTGCCGTGTTTGTGGGCATAATCCAGGGCGTCGGCGGCCTGCACGCCGAGGCGAGCGACCTCGTGAAAGTGTGAACTGTTTGCTCGCGCTTCGGAGGAGTAGATCCCGCGAGTCGAGCGGGACTGTGAAGCCGGTCCCGCTCGACTCGCGGGACCTACCGAAGACGGCAGGGAGGAGGTTGCGTCGGTCCGCGGTGCGTTCACCGCGTCCACCGCCGTGGGGGCTTCAGTCGGATTGAGGATCTCCGGCCACGATGCGCCGCGACGCAGCCGCGCCAGTACCTCATGCAGTCCCTGGCCGGGGATGAGCTGCATTACATAATAGTGCAGCCCGTCGTGCTCGCCGACGCCGAAGACCGGCACGATGTTACTGTGGTGCAGCCCGGCCGCCGCCTGCGCCTCGCGCTGGAAGCGGGCCAGCTTCTTCGGATCGAGTAGCGAATGGCGCGGCAGCACTTTCAGCGCGACGTGCCGGCCCAGCGATTCTTGCACCGCTTCGTAAACGATGCCCATGCCGCCGCGCCCCAGCTCGCGGACGATGTGATAATCGCCCAGCCGTTCGATCGGTTCGCGGGCGACGGCGACGGCGCGATCGCTCTGCTTGTGCCGCCGCAGCTCCTCCATCATCGCCGCCGCCGGCAGCAGCTCGCGCAGCTCGTCGGCCCACTGTGGATAGCGCGTCAGGTACTCGCCCAGCGACGGCTGTTCGCCGCGCCGGCAGCGCTCGGCAAACTCCTCGGCCACCACGTCGAGCGGATCGCGCTCCTCCGTCGGATCGGGCGCCAATTTGTCGTGCGGTAGATTCATCACGGCTGGTCGTCCAGGAATCCGGGAATGTCGGTGAGGATGTCCTTGAGTCGTCGCAGGGCGCGGACGTAGCGTTTGCTGGCGGCGGCCGGCTGAATGCCCAGCACGGCGGCCGTCTCGGCGTTGCCCAACTCCTCGAAGTGCCGCAGCGTCAGCACCTCGCGGTCCAGCGGGTCCATGCGCGCTAGCGCGTCCTCCAGCATGGCGAAGCGCTCCGCGCGCACCACCGCCTCGCTCGGCGACGTCAGGTTCTCGACGAGCCGCGCCGCCAGGCAGGCTGAACTGGCCGCCGGCACCCCAGCGTAGTTGAGCGAGATTTCCTGGCCCGCGTCGCGGATCTGCGCCCCCAGGTGTTGGCGGTGAACTTCGATGAGCCGCTGGCCGGCGACCCAGCGCAGCCACAAAAAGAACGGCACGTCCGGCTTGGCGAAGTAGTGCTCGACGCGCTTGAGGGCGTCGATGTACGCCTCTTGCAGCACGTCGGAAGGCGAGACGCGGCCGTTGAGACGATGATCGAGGCGCACATCGATCATGCGCCGCAGCGGATCGCGGTAGCGGGCGAACAGGTCCGCCAGCGCTTGCTGTTCGCCCTGCCGCAGTCGCGCCAGCAGTTCGGAGATGTCCGTCGCGTCGCCGCCGGTCATGTCTGCCAGTTCTCCGCCGGGTGCAAGCCCCTATAAGGTTAAACGCAAATCGCCGCCGCTTTGCGACAGCCGAGCGGCCCTTTGTTCATTGTCGCGGCAACCGAAGGACGGCGGTAGTCGATTTTTGACAATCGCATACGGTATCCCGATCCTCGGCGGCCGGTCGATTCGCACGCTCGGCGGCGAGGGAACAGGAGAGTCCCAGCACGGTGACAACGCCATGACACAATCCGAACAATCGAGGGAATCGCGCTCTCGATTGGAATCGTTCGATCCGGACGTGCCGCGCGGGCTGATGGAGCGATTGCGGTTGACGCGGTTGCTGAAGCGCTTTCCGCAGCGCCCGGTGTGGGCGCTGTTCATGTTCGTCAACGGGTTTCTGACCATCGCCGTCCTGGCATCGGTGGCCATGCTGACCAACACGGCCACGTTGTTCCCGTCGCTGGGTCCGACCGCTTTTTTGTTTTTCTTCACGCCGACGGCGCCCACCGCCAGCCCGCGCAATACTCTGTTCGGCCACGCCGTCGGCATCCTGTGCGGCTACGGTTCGTTGGTGTTGTTCGGGCTGCAAGATTCGCCGCCGGCCAATGTAATGGGCGTCGATGCGGCGCGCGTGCTCTGCGCCGGCCTGTCGCTGGCGGCGACGGGGGCGCTGATGATCCTGTGCAATGTGGCCCATCCGCCGGCTGGGGCAACAACGCTCATCGTCTCTCTGGGCATCATCCGCCGCCCTCTCGCGCTGGTGGTCGTCGAGGTGGCCGTCGTGTTCCTGACCTTGCAGGCCATCGTCATCAATCGTCTGGCGGGGATTGACTATCCGCTATGGGCCAAGCCGCGTTCCCCATCTCCCTAAGAACGAGCGGACAAAACCCTGACAGCCCGCGGCGCCAGCAAGTCGATCGTGCCTCTTCCGCCTCCTTCCGCGGCGGATAGTAGTCATTCCGCTCCCCACTGTCAAACCAGGGATAGCCCTGTCCCTAGGTCCGGCTCGGCTTGCCGGACCTACCGCGCTATCGCTTCGCGCCGCGGAGATGGTATGACATTCCTTCCAACATCCCACACGGAAGGAAACCATCATGGACCTCAACAACTCCCTCACCGGCATGGATGTGCAGCCGCGGCCGTACCAACAGCGCATCGTGACCAAGGCCGTGGATCTGTTCGCGGACAAGCAACTGCGTTCGATTCTCATCGACAGTCCGACCGGCAGCGGCAAGACGATCATGGGACTGCTCATCGCCCGCGCCTTACAGGATCGTCTCGGCGTGCGCGTCGGCTGGGTGGCGATGCGGCGCTATCTGCTCGCCCAGGCCCGCGCCGAGAACGACAACCGCAACATCGGCGTCCGCGCCGTCTTCGTGTCGATGTTTGACCGCGATCCGCCGGCCGACCTGGATTTGCTCGTGGTGGACGAGGCGCAGCACGACGCCGCTCAGAGCATGGCGTTTCTGCACCAGCGCATCCGGCCGCGCTTCATCCTCGGCCTCAGCGCCACGCCGTTTCGCGCCGATCGCGTCAAGCTCTGCTTCGATACGGTCCTCAAGGACGCCGGCATTCAGGCACTCATTCTGGACGGCTATCTCAGTCCGTACCACCACTACACCATTCCACAACATACGCCGGAGAGCGTCGTCGAGTTCTATCTGCGCGATCGGCCGCGCTGGGGCAAGAGCATCCTGTACTTCCACACGCTTCAGCAGTGTCATGCGGTTGACAGTCTGCTGCGCGCCGCCGGGGTGCGCTGCGAGGTCGTCACCGGCGACAGCGATCGCGAGGCCCAACTGGAGGCGTTTCGCGGCGGCGAACTCGATGTGCTGATTAACTGCATGATGCTCGCCGAAGGGTTCGATTGTCCCGAACTGAAGACGGTGTTCTGCCGGCCGTCGTGCAAGGGCGTGACGATCCAGATGGCCGGCCGCGTCTTGCGCAAGCATCCCGATCTGCCGTACAAGCACATCGTGCAGTGTACCAAGACGCGCTGGCCGTTCTTGCGCACCGCCGCCGCCGCGCTGCAATTCACCTGGGGCGACGGCGAATGGCGTTCGCTGCAAGCCAATCCGTTCATCAATCAAGTCAACGGGCGTACCTTGCATGCGCTGGCGCGGAGCAGCGCGCAACTGCCCGCGTACCTGACTTGCCGTCAGCCGCGCCGCCGGCCGCGCGATCGCTGGCGATCCTTCGACGAATAATCGCCCCGCATTGGTAGGTCCGGCGAGCCGAGCCGGACTCGAAGTGCCGCTCGGCTCGCGGCACCTACCGACTTTGACCCGCCAATCGCGAAGTTGTTACAACCAAACCTTCCCGATCGGTCGCAGCCTCGACGCCTGGCATTGCCGACGGCCGCCCGGTCAGCGAGAAAAAGGAGTGAGAAATGGGCATTCGATTCGACTACGGCGTGGCGCGCATCAAGGATCTGGACGTTCGCACGGGACCGGACCGCAACGGCAAGACCGGCGTGCGCGAGGTGCTGCTGGACGGCGAGCCGGTGCGGCCGAGCAATCGTTTCTGGACCAGCCTGCACCTGCGTTTCGGCTTCACGAGCAACATCTTCCGCTATTTCAACCACGCGGAAGTCTTCAATCGCATCAGCACGATCGCCCCCAACGACCGCATCCGCTGGTGCGTCGAACGCAACGATAACGGTGAGGACCGTCTGCTGGCTGTCACCAATCCGACGGGCGCCCTCATGCCGCACGACGACCTGCTGGATCTGCTCGGCCGCTACGGCACGACCGAGATCCAATACGGCGACGGCGTGGTGCGCAGCCGGCACACACCGCGGATGAGCGACACCTTTCACGTCGCTGGAGACGGCTTCCAGGGCTTTGCAAGGATTAAGACATTTTTCGTCCCAAATCCTTGCAATTGAACTATTTACCTTGCGGTCGCGTCAACCGCAGAATCGCCCGCTCGCCGTCCTCTTGTTCCTCGTCTTTCCAGAAAACGGGCACGATGCCAAGC
>DATBGU010000218.1:0-78893 GCA_036557825.1 Gemmataceae bacterium | reverse complement strand
AAGTTGCTGAAGTGGACGATCCCCGCCATGTCGGTGTCCACGAACTCCACGCGCCGCGCGGTCCGAAACGACTCTGCCATTAGAGGTACTTCCGGTAAACGTCCACCGTCTCGCGGGCCATCCGCTCCGCCGTGAAGTGCCCGAACACCGCCTCGCGCCCCCGACGCCCCGCCTCGCGCCGCAGGTTCGTGTCGTCCAGCAGCTGCCGCAGGGCACGGGCCAGGTCCTGCGGGTCCTCCGGGTTCGCAAGCAATCCCCCGCCAGTCCGCTCGACCAGTTCGGGGAACGAGCCGTGCCGCGGCTGCACCACCGGCACGCCGTTGGCCAGCGCCTCCAGGACGTACAGCCCCTTCGGTTCGCGATAGACCGTCGGCACCGACAGCACGTCGATGTTTTGCAGGAAACGCACCTTGCTCTCGTGGTCCGGCGATTCAACGTGCAGGAAGTGCTCACCCAGGCCGCGCTCCTTCATCGTCCGCTGGAGATCGTCGAAATAGGCGCGGTTGTTGGCGCCGAGCCAGCCCGATACGTGCAGGCGGCAACCTTCCGTTCCGGGCATCTGCCGCAACAGATGAAACGCCTCGGTCAGAACGTGCAGCCCCTTTTCCGGACAAATGCGGGCGAAATAGCCGATGGTGAACGGCCGCGGTTGTTCCGGCCGCGGCGCACCGTGGCCCTGGAGGTTGAGTCCCGGATGGACAACGTGGATGCGTGCGCGCGGCACGGAGAAATACTCAGCCATGAAGTCGGCGTAGAAGGCGGACGTGGCGAGAAAACCGTCGATCTCGCGGCAGTGGACGCGCACCAGCGCCAGGCAGCGGCTGCGATGCGATTCAGGCAACGACTCCAGGAAGATGTCGTCGCCTTGCAAGGAGCAAAGCACCGGAACACGCAGCCGTTCCTTCAGTTCGTGAACCATGCCCGATAAGAGCGCGTTGGTGAGATGGACAATCTCGGGCTTGATTTCGTCGGCCAACCAGGAGACGAGCTTGGCCACTTCCTTGCTCTGGTGGCCGTGCTCGCCTTCGAGCATGGATATTGTCAGATCGCCAAGATCCCGCGCCTGCGTTTTGACGGCGAAGCGCGCCACCCAGCGCAGCAGGGCCGGCGCGTCGAGCAGACGATCGAGGAACCACGGCGTATGGCGGAACAGGCCGAGCTTTTGCTGCAAATAGACGTTGATGCCGCCGAAGAAAATGCGCTTCTGACTGACGTTCGGCTCGTCGGTGCGGATGGGCGTGTAGGTCGGGACCAGGAGCGCATCGTGTCCCAGACGGACGAGGGAGGCCGCTAGCGTGTTGTCGTGCATGCAGGAGCCGCAGAACATGCCGCCGGCCCCCGCGGTGATGTAGGTGATGCGCATGGCCACCCCGCTGCGCCGGCCCTCACACGGCGGTCTTCTCGGGTATCGGTTCGGGGAGGAAGAAGGACAGCAACAACCCCGAGACGAGGACGAAGCCGACGACCGCCGCCGCGGCATAGGCCATGTTCGTGGCTTCCTGCACCGGACTGGGTTTGTCGCCGCCCATCGCCAGCAGGCCCGCCAACTCACTCGTCACCAGGGCGAACGAGGTGCCGAGGATGCGGCCGCCGAGGTTGGCGGCGCAGCTCTCGCCGGTGCCGCGGAGATGGACCGGGTAGACCGTCGGCAGATAGTTCCCCCAGAAACTGAACTGGGCCACCGTCAGCAGACCTACGAGGAAGATGCCAACGTGAAACCACGTAATCTGGATCGGATGGCCGCCGACGTTCACCGCGAACAATTCTTGGTTATGCAGTGCTCCATAGCCGAACACCAGCGGCGCGACCAGCAGGCATGGAACCAGAAATACACGCAGCAGGTTGCGACGGCTGACGATGTACACGGCCAGGACGGCCAGCAAGAAGCGGCCGAGGAGACCGCCGATCTCCTGGGCGGTTCCAAAGCGGCCGGTCATCTCGCGGGTGATGGCGGCCTTCGCCTTCTTCTGGACCGCTGGGGGTTCGTTGGCGCTCACCTTCTCGGCCTGCGCCTGGTAGGTTGGCATCGCCTCGATCATGTACTGCACCTGCTGGATGCCGCCGAAAGCCACGCCATAGCTGCAAGCGAACATCAGGGTCGTCACGATCGTGGTCCGCCGCAAACCCGGCGAAAACAACTCCACCACACTGGGCCGTTTCAGCGTTCCCGCGGCCTTCTTCTGGGCCCACACCGGCGACTCCGGCATGAACGGCCGGATCAGGATGAGCGGGATGGCGGGAAGCACGCCGGAGAGCAGCGTGTACCGCCAGGTGGCATGGCCGTTGGCCACCGTGCCGAACGTGCCGGCAAGGAAATCGGGCATCTGCAAGGCCGGCAAATACGAATTGTAATGGTTCAAGAGCAAATAGACGCCCGCGACGGTCATGCCGCCGAAGGACGAGAACGCCTGAGTATAGCCCAGCACGCGCTCGCGCTGTTCGGCCTGCGGAAAAAGCTCCGCCAGCCAGGCGATGGCCGCCACGAACTCCACGCAAACCCCAACCAAGGTCAGGCAACGGAGGACCAGGAACATGGGAAGCGACGTCGAGAATCCGGAGGCAAAGGTTGCGAAGGCGTAGAGGAGGATGCTGTACGTCAGGACGCGGCGGCGGCCGAGCACATCGGTCAAATAGCCGCCCACCAGACCGACGCCCCCGCCGACCATCATCGGCACCCAGAAGAGCAGTCCTCGCCAATGCTTCAGTACCGCCGGGTCGGCATTGGGATACAACTCGGTGAGCAGATCCCGGCCGATGTACTGCATGATGAGCAGCACGTAGATGTCGAACCCGAAGCCGATGGCCGCGAGGCTGAAGATCAGCCAGTGCCGCCAGGTCAGCGGTTGTCGGCCGGAGGGAAGGTCGGAGGCCACGAGAAAACTCCAGGCGGAGAGAAAAAACACGGAAACGCCAAGATCCCTCGGAAGGACCGGGGATGAACACCCTTTTTCAGGTTATCGGAGGCGTATCGGCATGGCCATCGCGCCGCGGCCGTCACTCCGGCACCACGATCTCCAGCAGCTCCACCGCCGGTTGTTCGTCGCAGTGAATCAGGGCGAAGCGGCCATACGTCGGACGCGGGCTGTCGAGTCCGAACCATCCCATCATGGCGGGACCGGGTATCACCCGCAAAAAGGCGGTCGGTTCGATCCGCCTCATCACGTTGGCGTTAATCAAGACGCGGCCCAGCGGCGTCTGCCCGGCAAGTACTTCCTCGCGCACAGCGTCGCTGCAATAGCGAAAGTTCAGGCGCATCAAGCCGAACATCACCACGCGCCCGGTTTTCTGGAGCGTCAGCAGGATCTTCCGCGCGTAGGAATCGCCGGCGACGCGATACTCCAGCACCTTGACATCGACCAGGTCGCCGTGGTGCGACTCGACGGTCACGGTCATGTGGTGTTCGTGGACGAGCAGGCCGTGGTAGGGCGGCGGGACGCGGCCGGGCGGCACGAGTTCGCCTCGGGTCATGTAGTCCGCCGGCGGGAACAGAGCGAACAGACCCTGCACGTCGGTCCCGCTGGGGTTGGGAGGAAAGTTCATACCGATAATTGTAACAGGGGCGGGGATTGCGGTTCCGTGGAGGGCGGGGGTTGGCGGTCGAGCACACTATCGACCAGATAATACAGCAGTTCGCGCAGCTCGGTGGGCTGTATCTCGTCGGCGACGGCTTCCGCGCGGGCGCGATATTTCTCCACGAGTTTCTCCGCCTTCACGAAGACCTGCGCCTTGGTGAAGATCTGCCGCACTCGTTCGAGAGTAGGTGCCGCGAGCCGAGCCGGACTCGGGGTGCCGCTCGGCTCGCGGCACCTACTTGCGGCGTCCTTGTCGGGTCGCTGCAAGAGGGCCAGCAGTTCTTCGCGCTCGACCGCCGACGAGCCTTCCAGGGCCAGCGCCACCAGCAGCGTCGGACGCGCCGCCAGCACGTCCTGGCCAGCGATCAGCTTGTTGTCGTCGTCGCCGTCCCAGTCCTTCAAGTCGTTGAGGATCTGGAAGGCGACGCCGAGGTTCTTGCTGAAGTCGGCGACCGCCTTCTCGTAGTGATCCGCCGGCCCCGCCAGGCGCAGACCGGCGTACAGCGCCGCCTCGAACGCCGGGGCCGTCTTCAGGGCGTAAATCTTCAAGGCGTCCAGCGCCGTCAGCGCCTTGTCCCCGGCGTCGCGCCACAGCAGCTCGGCCCCCTGGCCCTCCGACAGTTTCAAATGCGCATCCGACAAACGATTGAGAATGTCGGCCGCGCAATCGCCGCCCAACTCCTTGCGGTCGCGGCCAACGAGCCGATAGCCCAAGCCGATGAGGTAATCGCCGACGTTGATCGCGGTGCCGACGCCGTATTGACGGTGCAGCGTGGTTCGGCCGTAGCGGAAGGTGTCGTCGTCCTCGATGTCGTCGTGAACGAGCGACGCCTTGTGAAACGCCTCGATGGCCAGCGCCGTGCGGCGAACGCTGTCGGGTGGATTGCAGCCCTCCGCCGAGAGCGTGCCGGCCGCGCCCTTGAGGGCATCGTAAGCGGCCAGCGTGATGAACGGCCGCGAGCGTTTGCCTCCTTGGCCCATCCAGTCGTAGACGATGGTTTCGTGCTGCGCCAGGGGGTCGGTCACCGCTTGCGGCTTAGCGACCGAAGAACGCATCCGCGGCGCCAACCGACTCAACTCCGGCTCCTCGCAGATCTGATGCGCCAAGCGTAACAGATGCACGAACGTCTTCGTCCGCGTCGCCGGCGGCGGCGTCTTCAGGTCGATCAGCTCGGCGACCCAATCGTCATCGACCGACGTGCTTTTGCAATTGCTCGACAAGAGCGGCGCGGCCACGCAGGGAATGCCGGCGAGGAGAATTTTGTCGATCGCCTTTTCCAGCACGTTCAGGCAGGCGACGCCGACGATGGCATCGACGTGGCCGCTGACGATGATCTTGAGGACGATTGGCGTGCCTTCGGAGACCAGCACCTTGTAGCCGAGATCCTCGGCCTTGGTTTTGAAGTCGGCGACGGAGCAAGCGCCGCACTTGCGGCAATCGAGTCCGAACTCGTCGTAGTCGGCGGGGCAGCCCTCGGCGTGCTTGAGACAGTGCGGCAACAGCAGCAGGCGGCGCGAAAAGTCGATGGCTTGCACCTGCTCGCGCCAGAACTCGTTGGCGATGCACACCATCGCGAAGCCGAGATACTGTTCGCCCAGCTCCATGCCGCGCAGCAAATCCTCGCCCATCTTCTGCAAGTCCGGCCTGGTCAGCGGCCGCGTGCGATCGAGCGTCTGGGCGAAGCGGGCGGACTCGGCGCGAACGCGATCGCGCATCTCGCGCGTCTCCGGCACCACCTTGAGATGGGTGCTATTGAGACGTTTGTCTTTCTTCTCGGTGTGCGTTTCGGCAATAACGGCCACGTTCCATTCCTCGGGTGAGTGCGCGTCGTGGTTGGCCTTGGGCGGCGGCTGGGCAGAAGCCAGCGGGCTTGGTAGAGGGCCGCCCTGGGAGATTATCAGAGAAGGCGGCGCGAAAAACCAGAGCCTGAATCATTAAATTCGGCTGAGAGAGAGCCGATTCGCTGTCTTCCGGGGCTAGACGAGCAGTCGCGCCGCCGTATTCGCGCGAGATCCTTCCTCTCGACAGACCGGCGCGGCGACTCAAGGAGTCACGGTTCGTTTGCGGCGCGCCCGGCCGAGGGCGGCGACACTGAAGATGATCGGATACAGTTTCTCGAAATACCACAACTTGGCGAAGTAGAAGCCGATCGGCGTCGGCTGGTGCAATCCGCCCGCCTCAATGCGCTCGATCAGCCACGCCAATCCGCGCTCCACCGCCGCTTCCGCAGCCGGGCTGGCGTCGAGCAGCACTTCCACGGCCAGGGCGGTTTCCTCGATGCTGGACGGCGTGCTTGCCGCCCCGCCCCACCCGCCGTCGGCATTCTGGGCGGCCAGCAGCCAGGCAAGGCCGCGCCGCGCCGGTTCGCTGTTCATCATTTCGACATCGCGATAAGCGGCCAGCACGCGGGCCGTGCCGTAGGTGGGGTTCTCGTCATCGGGGGCGTGCTGGTTGCCGAACCACAGAGGAAGCCAGGAACCGTCGGGACGTTGGGTTTTTGAAAGATATTTCAACCCCTTCGGAATGGTCTGCGCCAGCGATCCATAGACGACATCTAACAAAAAGTCCCCTTTGCTCCGCGGTGCGTCCTCGATTTTGGTTGGTATCCTGCCTTTCCAGCGTTGCGAACAACGTGCTAGGGCGCGAAGCGCGTGAGCGGTGAGGTCGGCTCCACTTCGGTCAAACGGTAGCCGGCCCCATCCCCGGCAGAAGGTGGGCCAGCCGCCATCCCGGTTCTGCAAATCGCATAACCAGAATACGCCACCTGCTTGTTCATATTCTGTTTCGTTTGTGAGGTCGAGGTTCGAGAGGGCCAGGACTGCCCCAGGCGTATCATCGGCATCCGGCACGCCGCCTGACAGGTCCGTCCAAGCCCAGCTCCCGTCGGCAAAGGCTCCTGTGTAGGGATGAAAAATTCCTTCGTACTGCTGCCGCAATAACCAGTCGCGCAGTTGCTCCTTGCGATCCAGTTTGTCTAATTCTCCCGCCGCCGCCAGCGCGTTGATCGACAGTGTCGTCACCCACGTCGCCAAATTCGTATCAATCGGCCAGCTGCCATCCGGCCGCACCGACGTGACCAGGAACTCGACGCACTTGCTTACGACGGGATGATCCGCCCGGCCGATGCTTGCCAGGCCCATCGTGACGAAGCTCGTCAGCGGCGCCGCTTCGAGAAAGCCGCCGCTCGTCGGCTGAATCTTCTGCAACACCCGCAGACTTTTGTTGATCGCTCCGTGCCGGACGAGTCGTGTCAGCGGATTCCACGGCGGCCGATGGTGGAACACCGCCTGCCCGATGGCAATGAGCGCCGGCAGAGCGTAGCTGACCACGGGGATGCGCAGAAAGCGAAACCACGACTGCGGAAAGCACGCCAGCTCGAACGGCAGGGACGGCACCTCGTTCCACGAAACCAGTCCCGCCAGCGCGCTCGTCATGAGGATCGGCACCGAGAAGGTACGGTCCTTGCCATAGCGAGCGCGGACCGCTTCCGCCAATTCTTCCGGCGTCTTGCCGTAGCGCGGGTGCAGCCAATCCTCGCTGTGCCGCAACGTATCGTCGTGCGCTGCGGCCGTCCCAGTCAGATGGAAGGCGGCACGACAGAGCATCGTCGTCGAGATGTTGCTGAAACTGCGGATCGTATCGCCCCAGCCGCCGTCGGCATTCTGATGCGCGGCGAGCCAGGTCAATCCCCCGGCGATGAGCGAATCGAACGAGCCGTGCGCGCGAGTCGCTTTCTGCACGAGGGTGAGGGCGCTGACGGCAGTGGCGGTGGACAGGGCGGAGGTGGATAGTTCGCCGACCCAGTGGCCTTCGGGCGTGCGCTCGGCGAGGAGGGCAGTAAGGGCAGTCTGGTAGGCCGATTCCAGCCGTTCGATCAAAGAAGAGAACAGGGATGTCATCGCCGTATGAAGGAAGGCATAATAAGGAGTGAGTTGGTAGTCGGGCAGATCATCCCAAGGGAAAGAAATAGCTCCACGCCGCATCCCATGCAGAATCCTCTTGAACTCGCGGAGGCCGTCCTCGCTTTGCAGCTAACGCCAAAGGCCGACCAGCGACTCCAAGAACTCATGAATCGCAACACGAATGGTTTACTGAAGGACACCGAGCACGAGGAACTCGAAGCACTCGCCGAAATGAGCGAGAGTATTTCGCTCGTGCGTACCAAGGCTCTCCTGTACTTGGGACGGAAACCCGCATGACCTGTCAAATCTCTAATTCATCCAGCGCATCCATCAGCTTGTCGAGATCGTCCTTCGGTTCCTTCGGTTTATCCGCCTGGCGCTTGGGAATGCCGACGGTCAGACCGACCGCCTGCCGGCCGTCGGCTACCAACTCGCGGTCGCGCTCCTTCGCGGCGATGGCCAGCGCGTCGCCGCCGCCGAACAGTTTGCTCAGGTCGATCTTCAATCCGCTGATGTTGCCGACCGGCGCGCCGGCGATGGCCGGCGTCTTGTAATCGGGGAACATGATCGCATGCTCGGGACAGACGCGGCTGCACGCGGGACAGCCGCGCTTGCAGTTGTCCTGGTTCTCGACGAGCAGACGATCCAGCTTGTCCACGCCGTAGACGCCGAACAGACAAAAATCGAGGCACTCCATGCAGTTGGTGCAGCGGCTGTAATCGATCACCGGATACCACCGGCGATCCGGTTGTTTCAGCAATTGCTCGGAAGTGAATTGGGCCGGCGACGGCGCAGGCTCTTCCTCGCGGAGATAGCGGCCCAGCTGCACCATCGTCGGCTGGCCCTGAATCCATGTCTTTAGCTGCGCCTCGCGCCGCTGGCGGCACTCCAGGGCGATGCGGCGTACTTCCTGAACGTAGACCTCGTGATTGTTGTGATCGCGCAGATCGAGGCAATAAATCCAGCGCTCGGGCACCTCGACGGAGCCGATGCCCTTGGGTGGTTCCGGTTCGCCGCCCTCGTCGTCCTCATCGACCTCGGCGGGCGGCGTTATCTGGTTCTCGCCGTACTGCCCCTTAATGCCGTCGCGGTCGAGCAGCCAAAAGGCGGCGCGGGGAAACATCCAAGCCAATACAACCATGTCGCCCTGCACCGATTCGAGGAAGAGCCGGCCGGTGTGCTGCGGATCGAGATCGTACAAATAAGGCACGATCGACACATCGAGGCCGGACTCCATGATGAGCGCGGCGGCGATGCTCTCTTCCAGGGCGCGACGCGCCGGGTTCTTGCCCTGGGCCTGCGACAGGACGACCGTCAAGCGTTGGCGGCTCATGATGTCAGCTCATTCCTCGATGTTGATCTTGCCCTTGATCAGACGCTGGGTCTTCTCCCAGTTGTCCGCCAGGTATTGATGGTACTCATCCACGCTCAACAGTGTATCGGCGGCGCAGTCCATGTCGAACAGGTAGCCGGACCCGTAGCCGTCCACGTTGATGCCGGAGGGATCTTTCAGCAACTCCGCGTTGAAGGCGACGATGGTCCCGGCCAACGGGGCGAACAGGTCGGAAACCGCCTTGGACGTTTCAATGTGGCCGATTTGCTGAAGCAACTCGACCGCATCGCCGGGGTTGACCTGCCAGTCGAGGAAGTACACGTCCTGCATCAGCCGGACGGCGTAGGACGTGAACCCGAAGCGGCCGCGTCCGTCCTCGGAAGGACGGCACCACATATGATTGCGCGCGTAGCGCAGTCCGCCCGGCAGTGCGGCGGGGAACTTGCCCATCAGGAAAGTTCGGTCCTCGGCCATGAGATCAATCCCAGGATCTTTTACCACGGATAACACGGATAGCACGGATAAAATACAGAGCTTTCCTTCTTTTATCCGTGCTATCCGTGTTATCCGTGGTTAATGATTTTAGGTATAGCGGGTGCCTCGGTGCTGCGGATCGAAAAAGATCGGCAGCAAGCGATCCACCTGCAACAGCCCGCCGCGCGTCATCTCGACTCCTTCGGACGAGCGCGTCAGGTGGCCGTCTCGTTCCAGTTTCGTGAAGCCGTCCGCGAACGCTTGCAGAATGTCCGTTCCGAACTTGTCCTGGAAGTACGCCGCTTCCAGCCGTCCCGTCTTCAGTTGCAGGATCATCTCGCGGATGAGACGATGATGCGGCTCGACGGGCATGGCCCGACCGAGCGGCAACTCGTCGCGCCCCAACATCTCGACGTACTGCTCCCAGGTATCGACGTTTTGCAGATGGACGCCGTGAACGTGCCCGAACGAGGCGACGCCGGTGCCGAACATGTCGGCGCCGTGCCATAGAGCGTCCCGGTAGACGAAGTGCGTTTGCTTGCGGTCCTTGACCAGTGTATAGGCGCTCGACACCTCGTAGCCGGCCGCGATCATTGTATCAAAGGCGTAGTTGACCCATTCGCGCTTGGTCGGCCAATCGGCGATGCTCATCGGCTCGTCCTGACCGATGATGCTCAGCTCTTTCGAGAAGGTCGTGTTGTAGGGCAGTTCCATCTGATAGATGGTGACGCTGTCCGGCGACAGGGCGAGCGTCTTGGCGACGCACTGCTTCCAGTTGTCCCAGCTCTCGCCGACCATGCCGGCAATCAGGTCGATGTTGATCTGATCGAAACCGAGATCCCGCGCCCAGCCGTAGGCGCGGTGAATCTCCTCTTCGAGATGCGCTCGCCCGTTGAATTCGAGGATCTTCGGATCGAAGTTCTCGACGCCGAGGCTGAGGCGCGTGATCCCCTGTTCGCGCAGCGCTTCGAGCTTGTGCTGTTGCAGCGTGCCCGGCTCGCACTCGAAGGTCACTTCCTCCGCGCCGTCCCACGGCATCACCGCCCGCAGGCGCTCCATGAGGTTGCGCAGCTGCGTCGCGCTGAGATACGAGGGCGTGCCGCCGCCGAAATAGACGTACTTCAGCGGTCGGCCGCCGATGAGCGGTACGCGGCTGTATAACGTCACTTCCTTGACGAGCGCGTCGAGATAGGTTTCCACATCGCGGGCGTTCTTGTCGGTGTAGACGCGAAAATAGCAGAATTTGCAGCGTTTGCGGCAAAACGGAATGTGTAGATACAGACCCAACGGCGTGCCGGCTTCGGGGGCCGCATTCAGGGCCGCTCGCGCATCGGGCAGGTGAGCGGGTTTCCAGAAGGAGAACGGTGGGTAGTTGGCGACGAAGTAATTGCCCAGGCCGGTTTTTTCTTGCTGTGCTGCTGCGGTCATGGAAGATCCCTGGAGCGAGGCGGGCAGGCGGGCAAGCTCGAAATCACAAATCCTGTCTTTCATCGTACCTGCAACCGGCGGGGAAGCAAGATTCTCTCGCCCGGACCGAGCAGCCGCGGCCGGCGGGTGTGTCAACAAAGAAGCCTGTGCGCTCTCGCTGCAAGCGCACAGGCTGGGGGGGGAAGGGTCGGAGGCGCTCCCGCACGGAGCGGGGCGATTTCTATTTCGGCGGGCGAATGCTGCCGCCGCTGCCCGGATCAGTGCCGTCGAGTTCCTTGTTGATCTCTTCCAGTTGTTTCTTCAGCGCCGCGCGTTTCTTTTCCAATTCCTCGTGACGGGCCAGGTGTTCGATCAGTTCCTTCGTCGATTTGCCGACTTTCACGAAGGCGCCGTCCTCAATGCGGGCGATCGTGGTCTTCAGCGCCACGGCCAGCTGAGGATCGGCGTACTTCTCGGCGAGCGTTTGCGGAGTTATCTTCTCGTCGCGCGGCGCGTCCTTCTTCGGAGCGCGCAGCACTTCGTGCTGCATCATGCTCTTGTAGAGCGCCTCGTTCTGTTCGTGGGTCATGGGAACGTAGTAGCCGTCGGTCGGATCGACGCCCCAGGTCTTTTCGCCGGGGCGTTTGTGGATGTTGCGGCCGCCCGGGAGGTGGTAGTTCGCCGTCGTCAGCTTGAGCGCCCCACCCTCGCCGAGCTTGATGATCTCTTGCACCGAGCCTTTGCCATAGGTCCGCGTGCCGACCACGATGGCCCGGTCGTTCTCCTTAAGCGCGCCCGCCACGATCTCGGCCGCGGAAGCGGTGGACGGATTGACCAGTACAACAAGTGGGAAATCGCCCAGCGTTCGCTTGCCGTCCGCCTTCCAGGTCTGCTCGTGGTCCTGCCCCTTGACGCTCACGATGGTTCCCTTGGCGAGGAACAGCTTGACGGTGTCGATGGCCGACGCCATCAAGCCGCCGGGACAGAAACGCAAGTCGAGAATTAGCGCCTTCAGGCCGTCCTTTTGCATCGACACAATCGCCTCGCGCAGCTCCTTGACGGTCGGCGTGCTGAACTGCATGATCTGCACGTAGCCGATGCGCCGGCCACCGTCGAGCAGGTACTCCCATTTGCCGGCCGCCCCACACCGGAAGCCGACGACGCTGCGGACCTGAATGCGGGCACGCTTGATCGACAACTCCTCCTCGCCGCCTCCCGCGTGCTGCACCTTCAGCTTCACCACCGAGCCTTGCGGACCGAGGATTTGCTTGACTCCTTCGGCCAAGGTCTCCCCCTGTGTCGTTTTCCCGTCGATGGCCAGGATCACATCGCCGGGACGCAGTCCCGCCTTAAGGGCCGGCGAATCCTCGAGCGCGGTGACGACAACGATTTTCTTGTCCTCGCTGTAGCGCAGCTGTGCTCCGATGCCCGAAAAGCTTCCCTTCAGCGAGGCGTTGAGATGAGCGGACATTTCCGGAGTAAAATACTCCGCATAGGGGTCGTGCAGCGCCTCGATCATGCCGTGAATTGCCCCCGCGCTGATCGCCTTGTCGTCCAGCGGTTTGAGGGCGCGCTCCAGGATCTTCGAGCGGACTTCGAGGATCTTCTTCGCCTCCTCACTAGGTGGCTCGGCGGCCTTCAAGTCCTCGGTCGTGTCTGGGGCCGGGTGAGCGGCCACGGCGGCGCGCAAACGGACGGTGGCCAGAGGCAGCAATACGCCCAGGGCCGTGAGGAAGGCCCAAGCGAGCATTCGTCCCGTCAACGGACGGCGTCGGCGCTCGCCGTCGAGAATCGCCGTGAGACGGCGCTGGATGCGCTTCGCCCGGCCGATCGCCAGAGCGACCGGCGAATCCAGCCAGTGCAGCGCGCGGCCGGACGTGATGGTCAGCAATTGCTGAGCGTAGTCCGGAGCGCTGGCGCCGCGGCTGAGGACGAGATCGTCGCAGGCGCGTTCCTGTTCGGTACGCAGCGCGGCGACGGCCAACCAAACGAGCGGGTTGAACCAGTAGAGCGCGCGCACGAGATGGGCGAGGATTTGCGTGCCGCAATCGCCGCGTTTAATGTGGGCCAACTCGTGCAGCAGCACCATGCGCAGCCGCTCCTCCGACCATTTCTCCGCGCCGGTCGGCAGAAGAATAATCGGCCGGCGGATTCCCCAGGTCATCGGGATGGAGCGGGCGTCGCTGCCTAAAAGGACGATGCTCCTCCGCACTTGTAACTCCGCGGCCAACTGCTGAAGCAAGTCCGCGGCGCGTCCGCCCACAAGGCATGCCTTTCGTCGCAGACGCCGGAGGCTCCACCAGCCGAGCACCATCGGCATCCCGGTCAGAACCGCACCGGCCGCCGCCGCCAACAACAACAGCCAATCCCAGCCGATGCGAAGGAGTGGAGCGGCCGGTTTGACGACAACAGCGTCCTGCGTCAACGAGAGAGAGGCGTTGCCCGCTGGTTCGGTGAGTTTCTCAGGACGCCCCGCCGCGCCCTCGGCATCATCCGGTTCGGCGGGAAGCTCGGCCACCCAGTTCCCCGCCGGTTGGATGGAGTCCGTGGGCGCGGCGTGCTCGCTCTTCTCCGGCCAGGGCGGATCAAAGGGCAGCGGCCAGGCCGGCGCGATCAAGGACAGCCCCGGCAGGAGCAGCAGACCAACGAGGGCGAGCGCCCAGACGAGGTGCCGCACCGACGCCGACGCCCGTCGCAGAGCCAGCGTGAGCAACCAGGCCGCGATCAGCAGCGCGGTTCCCTTGAGCACGAGGGCGAGGGTGTCCCACACGGCCGGAGGCGGAAGTCCCCAATTGATTACCAAGAGCGTGGACATGACTCACCGTCCCTTGTTGCGGGCCAGTTTGATGAGGTTCGCCAGTCGTGCCAACTCCTCTTCCGAAAGGTCGGCTGACGAATCGCCGAGATGCGCGGCCACCGCTTTTTCCAGCGAGCCTTCAAAGAACGTCCGCAGCACGCGCCGGAACGCCGACCGTCCGGCGTGGCCGCGCGAGCGGCTCGGTAGATAAACGTAAGTCAAACCTTCTTGGCGGTGCTTGAGATGGCCCTTTTCCTCGAGGATGCGCAGCAGCGTGCGAACGGCCGTCTTGCTGGGCGGATCGGGCAAGTCGGCCAGCACCTCGGCCGCCGACGCCGCCCCGCGGGCGTAGATGATGTCCATGATCTGCCGTTCGCGGCGGCTCAGGTGCGCTTCCGGCGATTGGGCCATGACGTGTCCTCCTCGCGTGGCGACGAGGGCGAAGCAATGGGTTAAATTTTTAGCCACTTCGCCGACGCTGTCAAGAGCAAGTGCTAAATTTTTGGCACGTCAGCGTGACTTTCTGAGCGGGGGCAGACGCCTCCTCGACATGAGGTGAGGCAGCTCTGTAGCCGAATTCGTGAGAATTCGGACGGGGGGAAAACGCTTCAGCGCCAAGGAACCCCTAGTTGACGCTCGGTTGGGGGATGCGCGGCGGCGCGAGCCGCTCCCACAGTTCGTCGATGGGGGTGTTGAAGAGCAGCTCGCCGTTGGCCGGGGCGACACTCCAGGCACCGGCGGCCAACTCGCTTTCCAGCTGTCCGCCACCCCAACCGGAGTAGCCGGAGAACACGCGGAAGCGCGTCGTCTGTCCCTCTTCGGTCTGGGTGGCGCGGTCCAGGCAAGCGGCGTCGCCGGAGTAGATCCCCGGAGCCAGTTCGCGCTCCTTGCCCTGCTCGGCTTCGTCGTCGGACGCTTCCGCCCATTCGGGATGGCCGTGCAGCATGATCAGTCCCGGCGATGGGCAAGGTCCGCCGACGAACACCGGCCAGGGCAGTCCCTCCGCCTCGCCCGGCCGATTGATGACCAGGCCGAACGCCCCTTCGGCGTTGTGCGCCAGCAGGAAAACGACGGAACGCTTGAAGTTGGCATCCTGGAGGATGGGCCTGGCGATCAGAAAGCAACCGGCGTAAGACATGGGACTGCCACCCGTGCTAGGAGTCGAGGGTCGATCCGATCACTGATTATTCTAGCAAGAACAATGCCGGCAAGTCCCATGAGAAGTATCCTTGGAAATTCGGGAGTGTGCACGCATTCTGGTAGTCGGCTGCCGCCCTCGTTGTTCCTCGTTCTTCTCGTTCCCAAAGTCTGTTTGGGAACGAGAAGGACGGTGATTTTTCTGGGCGGTGAACGCGGCCACCGATTCCCAGTCGGGGAGGAATTGGACCTCCCTGACCGGCCGCCTTCCGCACACCCGTGCGATCTCGGCGAGGCGGTCACGGAAATCACCCTGCCCGCGACTCGCCAGCAGACCTCGCGCCCAACGGCTCACCGCTGGGGGCCAACCGCCTGAGCCAGAGGGAGAAGGCCGCCTGCACCGCAAACAGGCCGAATGTTATCCCATCGATGTACGCGAGGACCGGATACCCGGCCCACTGGTACGCGTAGAAGAAGCCCGCGGCCAGAGCTGCGCACCCGAGGGCAATCAGAACGAGCAGCCAGGCCGGGGTCTTCGGGACGATGCGCGGGACGATCCACAGCATCAGGAGGACCGATAGCCCCATCACTCCGTAGATGACTACATCTGCCATCAGTAGCCTCCTTGGCCGACAAGTGATTCTACGTCTTGCGGCCGTCTATCCTTGGGACTTCTTGAGACGCTGTCAATCACATCTCGGTTCTTCCTTCTCGAATCCATGCTGGCGGAGATGCCACCGAGTTGTGTTCCCGTTCCCGAGTTGATGTCTCGGGAATGGACGACAGCAGAAACCGTTATTTGTCCGGCGTCGTCGCTTTCTCGTCGCCGCCGAGTTTGCCGCTGACGGTGGCGCCGGACGCCGGCAGCAGCAGGTTCAGGTTTTTGTTGCCCATGTTCGTCCACAGCGTACCGGCTCCGCTGTGGTACAGGCGCAGCACCATCTTCTCGTTCAGCTTCTCGGCCATCGCATAGCGCAGGTAGGCGTTGCCGTCGCTCTGGAATACGTCCATCTTCTTCTTGAAGATGCTCGACTTCGCCGTCTCCGTCATCGTCTTGACCTGCGCCTCCGCCTCGCCGGTCAGGCGGGTGCGCTCCGCATCCAGTTCGGCGATCTGCGCCCCATATTTCGCCTTCAACGCCTCGATGTCGGCCTCGACCTGGATGGTGATGTTCTTGGTCTCCTGGTCGATGCCGGCCACCATGCGCTCCGTCTCGGCTTCGACGCCTTTGGTGGCCTGCTCGATGGTGCGCTTGGCCTCGGCGACCTTGGCTTCTTCCTCGGCCGTCTCGGTCAGCGCCTCGCTGGTCAACCGCGTCTCCGCAGCCAGCTGGCGCTCGCGCTTCTGCTGCAAGAAATTCTCCGGGATAATCATGTCGCGGATGAACGCCGAGTGAACGACGACCTTGTTTTCCTGGCAGGTCGTCTTCAGCTCGTCGGTGAAATCGGTCTGGAACTTCTCGCGCTTTTCGCCTTCGAGAAAGTCCTGGGCGCCATAGTCGAAGCCGCGATCGCGGCTGATCTTGCGGGCGTGCTGATCGACCACGTTGCGCTCGACGACGACCAGGTCGCCGTAGGCCGCCACCAGATCGGGCCAGTCGGCCGGCTTGACTTCCCATTCGATGGTGCAATCCATGCGGATGGTATTGCCGTCGCGGGCCGGGAACGAGATGGCCGTGCTTTTCTTCGAATCCTCGTAGTGATAGCTGGTTTGGTAAATGCCGACCTCGCAGGGGATGACCTCGAATTCCTTGGTGTTGAGGTAGTACGTGCCCGGCTGGAGCACTTCGCGGAGAATCCCCTTCTCCTCTGGGTTGTGGGCGAAGCGGTCTGGGCCGTCCTTGCCCAGCAGGCGGCGCATAACACCGATTTTGCCCGGATCGATGCGGACGGCTTCCACCTCCTCGATCTTGAACCCGTAGGGGTTGATGCGATACGAGCCGGGCAGCAGCACCTCGCGGCGGATGCCCTTTTCGTTCTCCTTCTCGGCCAGCACCCGTCCGTCAGCCGGCAGATCACCCCCCAGGGCGGTGACGATGCCCACATGTCCGGGCCGCACGATGACATTGGGCCATTGCTCCGTCGTGTAGACGATCGGCGTGACGTAGTGCCAGCCCTCGCCGCGCACTTTTTCCTGAATACCTTTCTCGCCCTCGCGAGCAAGGACGCGGCCCTCCGTCAATTCGGTCCCGTTCTTCGAGATGATGACCAGCATCTTCCCCGGCGGCACATAGTGGAAGAACGTGTTCCACAGAATCAGCAGCAACAGCAGCAACGCCAGCAGCGGCGCGCCGATGGCCAGAAGTAGACGCTTCCAGCGCACGTTGCGATAGGGCGGGACGGTAGAGAGGTCGTTTTCGTGATGCGTTCGGGCTGTCATGGATTATGCCTCGTTGGCTTGGGTTTCCGGTCAAGGGTGTCGGGGAGTATCGTCTCACTTTTCGCCGGGTTTCTTGGCGACGGTCGGCTGTTCTCCGTTCGCTGGTTTGGCCGCCTGCGACATCTTGGATGCGGGCGTCATATAGTTGGCGAACAGGCGGGCGAAATCGCTGTCGTCGGAGGCGAAGATCTCCGCCAGGGCCGACGCCATCTTTGAGATGACCTGATACTGGGCGAAGCTGTCAGCACTGGGGAAGCCCTGGACGGCCGTGCGCAGGCCGGACACCTCGGCCTCGTTCCGGGCGTTGATGACGGCGGCGTCCGCCTTGCCCTTGCTCAGCGTCGCCTTGACGCGATCGTGGGCCGCTTCCAGGCGCACCTGCGCCGCCTTCAATTCCTGCTCCAACTTCTTCTCCTCGACTTCCTTCAACTTCTCGGCGTTCGTCATTTCCACCTTGCGCCGGGTCTTGGCCTGCACCGTCTTGTCCTTCTGGTCTTTCAGCGCTTCGGCCGCCTTCTGCGCTTGCTCCGTCTTGTACTGCTCGATTTGCTGCTGGAACTTCTCACGGGTAACGCGCGTCACCTCACGCTCGGAGATTTTCGCGCGGAGATCCTTGAGTTCATCGCTCGACCTGTCCAGTTCCCCCAGCGTGATGGCCTCGATGGCGATGCCCAGGTCCTTGCAGATGGGCGTGACCTTGTCCATTAGTTCGTGCTGTAAACGTTCGCGCGGGTTGACCGCCTTGCCCTGGCGCGGGCCGCTGACCTGGGAGATGAAATCCCGTGCGTAGTATTTGCTGCCCTCGATCCGGCCATAACCGCGGATGAGCGGCAGAATCACCTTTTGCAGAATTTCGTTCTCCTGCTGCTCCTTCTCCGTGTTATCCGCCTGATGCAGCTTGGCATCGGTGCTAAGTGTGACGAACAACTCCGGCGCCTTCTCGGGCAGGACGCGGTACACCACCAGCACATGCGGGTTCAGATGGAAGCCGTCCAGCGACGGAAAGCGAATGTCCTTGAACTCGACGCGATGGCTGCGCGTGTCGATGGGCACGATCTTCTCGACGTAGGGGTTGTAGTAGTAGGTGCCCGGCGGCATGGGTTTGTCCTGCACGCCGCGATAGCCTTCCTGCACGACGTAGACGCTGCGCCTGGGTTCTTTCAACTCGCTCGGATCCTTGCCCCACAGCAACGTCCGCACGCCCACCTGATAGTGGTGGATCTCCAAGGCGTCCTGCTCGCTCACGTCGTAGGCATGTGGGTTGATGTAATACTTGCCCGGCAGCAGCACCTCCGGCACGATGCCGCGCTCGTCCGGACCGGCGAGAAACTCGCCGCGCGCCATGCGCTCGGGCGGGATCGGCTTGCCGTACTTGCGCGTCTGCACCAGGCATTTTCCCGGCGGCACGATCTTCGCCGGACGGACCTCGTTACTCCAGATCAGCGGATTGAGGAAGTGCCGTCCTTCGGGAAGCACGTCGAGCATGACACCCTTGTGATCGTCGTCCAGGGCGATGAGCTCGTCCGGTTCCAGGTTCTTGCCCCACAGATGGACGCGGACCAGGAAATGATTGGGCGGCACCTCGGTGCGCTCCACCTCCCAGTGCCAGAACTGCTGCAACAGCAGCAGCACGGCGACGACCACGCCGACGAGGAGCCAGGTTCGCGGTTTGTTCCAGAACTCCATGAGTGTTCTCCTGTGTTCTCGTTGCCGCGCTCGGCGCGGAATCGAGTTGTTAGGTATGGCGCTTCTCGCCGCCGCCGCGGCGCATCTGTTCCTTCAATTCCGCCAGCTGCGCGTCGAGCATCTCGGGATCGATGCGCACCGCCTGCCCGGACAGCGGCAGGTCGGCCGTGTCGGTCAGAACCTGCTCGGCAGCGCGGGCGTTCTGCGCCGCTTGCTGCACGTCGCCTTCGGTTCGCACCCAGGCGGCGACGGCGCTGAACGGATCGAACTGATTGGCCAGGGCGTATTGCTGCTCGACCGTCTTGGCCTCGGCGAGCTGACTGAGCAAAATACTGCGGCCGACCTCGTACTGCCGCAGTTGCAGTTCGAGCAAATGCAGTCGGCGGCGCGTCTGGTCGATGCGCTCCTTCTGCTGGGCGAGCTGCGTCTGGAAGCCCTGGACCGCCAGTCGTTCCAGGTTCAGCTTGTACAGTGCCGCTCGCGCTCCCAGGTCGTCGCCGGCGCGGACCGATTCGCGCGCCTCGCGCTCGACGACGGCGATGTTATCGAGGCTGCGCTGATTGTTGCGAACGATGTCCGCTTGCGCCGCCTCGGCCTGCCGCAGCACTTCGCGCAGCGAGCGGATGTTTTTCTCGTGCTCCCGGACGACGCGGTTGAGCACTTCCGTCGGTTCGTGGCGGCGATCATCCACCCAACTCCAGGTCTTGCGCAGCAGACGCCAACTCCGCGCCGGCCCGAGGACCAGGGCGACAAGGAACAGCGGCACGACCACCCACACGAGCACGCGCAGCAAGAACAGTTCCATGACATCCTCCCGCTCAGCCGATCCGGCGGATCCTGTCGGGTGCGGTCCTGGAGACGAAGGACATTTGTTTCAAACCTCGAAAGGGATCTGTAAGGTATTTCGTTCGGCAGCGTTCTTTGTTTCAGAACGACCTCGCGAACGTCCGGATCGCCGAGGGAGATAGGGGTTTTGGTTGGCGATTATCCCTTAATCCATCGGGACTTGCACGCGGAAAAGGATTCGCAATGAAAAAAAGAGAATCTCTCTCCGGCACGATGGATAGAATGAGAGCACCAGAATAAGAACCCGGATCTCACATTTGAACGCACGTTCAGGAGAAATGGGTAATGTCGCTTGCCGCTTTCTGCCGCCTTCTCCGCTCGCGCTGGCATGGACTGGCGAACTCAATCTGGCCGGACAGTTTCGCCGAGCAGGTGCAGGCCGAACTGGGTCTGCTCGATGGTGAACTCCGGCGGCGACACGATCGTCTGGTAAAATACCGTCAGAAGACCGAAAAAATCCGCTATTCTCTGCAACGCCGCGAACTTCGCCCACAATCGCTCGCCGTGGATCGACTGCGCCGGCGCTTGGCCGAACGCGAGCGGAAGTATCAAGAATCGCTCCTTCGATTTGACCGTTGGAAACAGGAGAGAAAAGCGGTTCGCGATCTTCTGATCCGCCACGCGCCGGCGGACGTCCGCGTCGTGGAAGAGGAAAGCGACTTCGGTTATCCTTTTTAGGTTCGTCTCCCCAGCTGCACGACTCCGCCTCGACGGCGAGCGTGTACCCTGCCCGGTAGGTCCACCGCCGTCGCCTCTGCGAAAACGATATCCGCCAGACGTTCCCAGGAGGCGCGATCCATGCCGCTCAGTATCCACCCCTCGCGCAACCATACGGCGCGGAACATCTCGCGCACTCGATGACGAGGGGCTGTCAGCAGCCGCACGTGGTCGAAGATGAGCAGTGTTCCAGCGCGCGGCAATTCCGTCTCGGAAAGCAGCATCATCGCGGCCGATTCCTCAACGCGATACGTTTCCTCCGCCTGCCCCGCCAGCGACGCCAGCACACCGATGACGGACGGATTGTACTGCTGGGCGAGGTGCGGCAACAGTTCGTGCCGGATACGGTTGCGCGTGAAGCGCAGATCCCTGTTGGAGCTGTCCTCGCGGTACGGCTGCCCCAACTCTTGCAAATACGCTAGGATCTCCGACCGAGTCACGGTCAGCAAGGGACGAACCACGTCGATGCCCGTTTCCAGTTCACGGCGCGGCGCGATGCCGCGCAGGCCGCGCAGGCCGGTGCCGCGCAGCAGACGATGCAATACCGTTTCGGCCTGATCGTTGGCGGTGTGGCCGGTGGCGATCCAGCGGATGCCGTGCGCCCGCGCCGTCTCCGCCAGCCAGCGATAGCGCTCCCGGCGCGCCAACGCTTCGAGGTTCTCTCCCTCGGTGCGTGCCTCGGACGCGATGTCGCGCCGCGTCCGGCGCAACGACAGTCCAGGACGTCCGGCCGCCGATAGCGCGGCGTGCAGATCGACCACGAACGCCTCGTCGGCGTCGCTTTCGTTGCCGCGCAGCTGGTGGTTCAGGTGAGCGAGGACGAGCGGAAGGGGGACGCGCGGATCGCGGGCGGCGTCGAGAGCGCGCAGCAGAGCGACGCTGTCCGCGCCGCCGGAGACGGCGACGACCACGCCGGCCGATGTGTCTGACAGCGAACGCAGGCAGGCGCGCACCGTGCCGACGAGGCGGTGTTCGTCGTCTGCTTTGCGTCGTTCGCTCTCAGTCATAAAATAAATCGTCCACGGGAAAACCTGCCATCGGCCGACCTCTCGCCGACATCGGTGAGCTTATCGCGGATGGCGGATCGCGCATAGCCGATAGCGGACAACCGATGACCGATCCTGCCCAGCGACAACCTGCCGACAGTTCTCGCCGCAGCCGCTTCACTACCTTGCTGGACCGCGCCGAGCCCGTTCGGGTTCTCCGTTTTCTTCTGCGTCCCACGACGCGCTGGGCGATTTCTTGGTTCATCGCTCTGGCGATGCTGGGTTTCGCCGTGGAGTACGCCCACATCGCTTTCGATGATCGCGAACGCGCCGACGGCAACTGGGGCCACGCCAGCATCGACTTCGGCGGCCAGTGGGTCATGGGACGCACGATCGTCGAAGGGGACGGGCGCCAACTCTACAACCGCAATTACATTCGCCGCGCCGTCGAGTCCGGCTATCCTCCCGGCGGCGAGGGTTCCAAAGCGAAGAATACAGATGCGGCGAACCTTCTTTCGTGGCTTGCGGGCGGCGATGATGCCGAGGCGCCGCGCGTCGTCGCCTCCTTCCTGGCCCCGTTGGCGGCGACCAACCCCTGCGAAGAAGTCGTCCTGCTCGCCCGCGGCGAGGAGGTGTGGACACCCCCGGAGATCGAGCACGTTACCGCTCCTCATCTCGGTGGCGCCCTGTACCCGCCCATTCACGCACTTCTCTACGCTCCCTTGTCCCTACTGCCGCCGCGCGTCGCCTATCGTGTCGTACAGGCGGTGCTGCTGGTCCTGGTGTTCTTCGACGGCTGGGTGATTCAACGCATGACCGCCGGTCGCGTGTGGTGGCCGGTGGGGTCGGCGTTCCTCATGATCTTTCCGGGCTTCAACGGCTGCATCAGCCTCGGCCAAAACGGCATTCTCAGCATGACGGTGGTGCTGGTCGGCTGGTGGCAGCTGATGCGCGGCCGCGACGGATGGGCGGGAGTCGTGTGGGGACTGCTGGCATTCAAGCCGGTGTGGGCGGCCGCGTTCTTTCTTGTGCCGTTGCTCACCCGGCGCTGGCGGATGGCCGCCGGCATGGCCGTTTCCGGTCTGGTGCAAATCGCCCTCACGCTGCCGGTGGTCGGCTGGCAGAGTTGGCTCGACTGGCTTCAAATTGGCCGCATGGCGGCGATCGACTACCTGCGGCAAGAGAACTGGATCTTTCTCAGCCGTGATCTGTTAGGCATCCCCCGCCGCTGGCTGCTCGACTTCGACGGCGGCATTGCGGTGGACGTGGAGAAGCATCCCTTGCCGACGGTCCTCGGCTGGAGCCTGTGGACGGTTGTGCTTGTCCTTACCCTGTTCGTGGCGTGGCGAGGCCGGCGGCGGATGCAAGCCGTGAGCGGGTCGGCCCCCTCCTTCGTCGCGCTGGGCGCGATATTCGCGTGCTATCACTTCATGTACTACGACGTGATGATCGCCGTCCTGCCGGTCGTGCTGCTGTTCACCGAGCCGCGCCGCTACTTGCGACCCCTCTTCTGGCGTTGGCCGCCCCCTGCGTATCCGGTCGAGAAAGTGGTCGCGCTTCAACGCTATTATCAGCCCACGCTGAACGACCTGACGTTGCCGCCACTGCCGCTGTTGCCGGAGGGACGACGCCCGCGTTGGGTGCGCGCTCCCATCCCGCCATTGTTGGTGTTTCTGCTGTTGATTGTCCCGCCCGTCAGCATCGCTCTTGATCCGTCGTACCACTTCCCGCCCTCCGAAACTTTCATCCTTCTGCTGCTGTGGGCGTGGTGCGGCTACCGCGTGCTGATCGACCGCGCGGAAAAGGATGAATCAGTCGGGTCTGATGCCGTTGGCCTTCATGCTGCTCACACCGCGAAGTTCGCGGAGCTTGGCGCCGATGTCGGCGGCGCGCATGAGCGTCTCGCCGATGAGTACGGCGCGGACGCCGGCCGTCTGTAAACGCTCGATGTCTGTGCGGGTGCGGATGCCGCTCTCGCTGCCCAAACAAACGTCCGGCGGCAGCGATGCGATCAGGTCGAGCGTGTGTTCGAGCCGCGTCTCGAAGGTGCGCAGGTCGCGATTGTTGATGCCGATGAGGCGCGCTCCGCTGTCGAGGACGCGCGGCAGGTTGTCGCGGTCGTACAATTCGACGAGCGTTTGCAAGCCCAACTCCCCGGCCTCGCGGAGCAGGCGCGACAGCGTGGCGTCATCGAGAATCTCCGCGATCAGCAGCACGGCATCGGCCCCAGCCAGGCGCGCTTCGAGCAGTTGATAGCGATCGAGGATAAAATCCTTACGCAAGAGCGGAGGCGAGACGGCGGATCGGATGGCGGTCAGGTAGTCGAGGCGTCCGTGAAACGACGGTTCATCGGTCAGCACGCTGATGCAGGCCGCTCCGTTGTGTTCGTAGGCGCGCGCGATGGCGACGGGATCGAAATCGGCGCGGAGCAGCCCGGCCGACGGCGACGCCTTCTTGACTTCAGCGATGATCGCCACGCCGGGACCGCGTTCGAGGGCGGCGCGGAAATCGCGTGGCGGAGGCGCTTCGCTCAGACGCTTTTCGAGCCGCGTGTCTGGGACGCGCTGGCGGGCGGTGTCGATTTCCCGGCGCTTGTAGGCGACGATGCGATCGAGGATGCTGTTCATGCGGATCTCGGTTTTCAGAACTAACTAGCCCGGAGCGCCAGCGACGGGCCAAAGCACCCGTCGCTGGCGCTCCGGGCTAGTAGCGCTGTTCGCGGTATCTCAGTACAAAGATCAGATATGCGAGACGAGAGCGGAAATGTCAACGTCGGGCCGCGGCCAGCGTCGTGGAGCGGAGTGGAAATGCTTCTCGGCACCTATCTTGTGTGGTTCGTCTGGCCGTCCGTGGCCTACTACACCGTCTCCGGGCTCGGCGTCGAGAATTGGTATTACGGCGGCAATGTCCCGGAGTTGTCCAAGCGCCTGGCCTTGTGGTCCAACACGCTGGCCTGGCCCTTCCAGGTGCTGACCTTTCCACTCCTCTTCGCCAGTCTGAGTGGGACACGATTGGACCAACTCGGCCTGACGACGCGGCGTCTGGGTCGCAACGTCCTCGCGGGTGTGGTGGGAATGTTGGCGCTGACCCCGGCGGTGTTCGGTGTCTATTGGCTCGTTCGTCGCCTCTACGAACTGGCCGGTCAGCACGGCATCGAGAAGCACGCCCTGGAGGTAATGGCCCAGCAAGATTTGTCCACTCTCGAGTGGGTAATGCTCATCTTCACCGCTACGGTGGCGGCCCCGATTTTGGAAGAACTGTCTTTCCGCGGCGTGCTGCAACCTTGGCTGGCGAGCCGGCGTTGGGGCAGTCATCTGGCGATGCTGGGGGCGCTCGCCATCGCCGTCTCGTTTCGTTGGAACGACCTGCTCGACGCTTGGCCGAAGGGATCTAAAGCGCTGGCGACAGCTGGTACTCCGGCGCTGTTCGTCCTGGGTTTGCTGCCGATTTATCTGCTGGTGTGCTGGCGCACCCGCACGCCGCTGGGTCCGGCGATCTTCGCCGCCTCGTTGCTGTTCGCCTGCGTCCATACGTCGGTCTGGCCGACGCCGGTGCCGCTGTTCGTACTCGCCATTGGTTTGGGCGTTCTCGCCCGCCGCACGCGCAGTCTGGTCGGACCGATCGTTCTGCACGGTCTGTTCAACGCCGTCAGTTGCGTGCAATTGCTGATGGGTTGGTAACGACCCGATTCAAAGGGGCAATCGGACCACTTCCGCCGTCGCTCGATTGCCGTCCACCTCAATCTCCAGCGGAGTGCCGGGATCTTGAGAGCTACGTCGCACATAGGCCAGTCCGAGGGCGGCGCCCAGCCGCGGCGAGTGAACGCTCGAAGTCACGCGGCCGACTTCCTTGCCCTGAGCGAAGAGAAGTGAGCCGTGCGGCACCGGCCCGCGCGGCAGCTTGACGCCGACCAGCGAGCGATTGACCTGTCCGCGATCGCGCGCCATGACAATCGACTCCTGGCCGAGATAGCACCCTTTCGTGTAGCTAATCGTCTCGGCGATACGGCCGACCTCCGGCGCGAAGGTGGTTTCGTCGATGTCGGCCCCTTCGCGCGGCAATCCTGCCTCAACGCGCAGGATCTCGCACGCTTCGCGTCCCGCCGGTCGCGCCCCCGCTTGCGTCAAGCGCTGCCAAACGCTCGCCGCTCGATCCCCCGGACAGATAAGGTCGTACCCCAGCAACCCCAGCGCGTTGTGACGACGGAGCCAGCCGTCCGCCTCGCCGCCGAAACGCACCGGACCGTGACGCAATGGTCCGGCCGGCATGGACGATTCGCCGACGAGCGGCTCCAGCAGTGTCGCGGCCTGTGGACCAGCGAGGTGCATCTGGGCGAAATCGCGAGTGGCGTTGCCGAACTCGACCTGTTCGCTGATGAGATAGCGGTCGAGGTGTTGCACAACTTTGTCCGCGTCGCCCGGCGTCAGATCGAGCGAGAACCCCGGCGCGGCATTGCGATACACTAGCAGATAGGCGATGACCTTCGCCTTGACTGTGGTCAAGAACGTCTCGCATCCGCCCCCGGGCGCCAGACCGAGGATGTCGTTGGTTAGGAGATTGTGCAGGAAGCGCGGGGCGTCGGCGCCGCGCACCTCGACCTTGCCGCGATGCGATTCATCGACGAGGATGGCCCCTGTTCGTGCTTCGTTGTACTCGGCCGCGGCATCGCCGAAGTGAACGGGCACCAAAAAATCCGCCTCCTCCGCAAACGCGGAGCCGGCCGCGGCGGTTTGTTCGTGCAGAGGTGTGCGTTCCGCCATGATGACTCTCCGTCCGCCTCGATGGTCTCGAAGGGCTGCTGTTATGACTACGAAAGCGCGGAAAAAAGTTGAGCCGGTCGGCGGGACCGGCGAGACTGGAAAATGGAGGGGCGAACCTATGCGGCGAAGGATTCGTTTGCTGTCGGTAATGCTAACCATCCTTGCGATCGCCGGGCCGATCCAGGCCGAACCGTCCGCGAAGGTCCGCGCAGACCGCTATGGTGATCTGCTGCCGACGGGCGCGTTGGTTCGGCTCGGCACGGTGCGCTGGCGGAATCAAGGGCGTTCCTTCGCCTTCTCTCCCGATGGCAAACGCATCGCCTCATCGGGCTTCGATGGTTCTCTCCGCATCCGCGATGCCGCCACGGGCGCCGAGCACCGCCGGCTGGTCGAGGAGCGGGCCGTCGGTTGCGGACGCATCGCCTACTCTCCGGATGGCAAGCTCTTGGCCGCGGAAGACGACCAGGCCATTCGCTTATGGGATACGGCGAGGGGCAAATGCATTCGTAAATTGCCCAGAGCCAAGCGGAACCAATTTGAAGATCTTGTTGGCCTGGCCTTCTCCCCCGACGGCAAGCTCCTCGCTGCCGGGGAGGAAACGGGTGGAATTACTTTGTGGGATGCGAGGACTGGCGTTCGAGGTGAGCAAATCGACCCGCGCGAGGAGAAACTTCATGCCTTCGCATTCCTGCCCGAGGACAATCGGCTGCTCACCGTCAATCGCGATGGGGTGGCAGGCGTGTGGGAAATGGATGGGCGGCGACGGCGCACGTTTCGGATTGACCCTCAAAGCGGGTTTTCCTCGGCCATATCCACGGATGGAAAAACCCTCATCGTTGGCATCGATCGCCCGGCTCCTCCTGGTGGAAAAGAGTTGCTGGCCCCGGGGCTGACCTCGGTGTGGGACATCACAACCGGAAAAGAGCGGTGGCGGCTCGAAACGCAAGGCTCTGTGATAGGAGTCGCTCTCTCTCCCGACGGCAAGACGCTGGCGTACATCCAGGACACGGCGAACGTGATTCAGCTGCGCGACATGGATTCGTGGAAAGAACTGCGGCGCCTCGCGGTCGTGGAAGGAATCGCACGCAATCTCACGTTTTCTCCCGACGGCAAAGTCCTGGCGGCGCGGGTGGAAAACTCCCTCGAACTTTGGGACGTTGCCACGGGTCGCTCGCTGTCGTCGCGTCCGGGACATGCTGCGGCCGTCGGCCGCGTCGCGTTCACCGCGAACGGACGGCAACTGGTTTCCATCTCCCGAAATCAACAATTGGGGACGGCCCGCGTATGGGATGCGCTCACGGGACAATACCTCTACATGCTGCCCGAAGATTGGAACTGGACCGATGCCGGCGTCCTGTGCGCATCGCCGGACGCTAAGATGCTGCTTCTGGGCGACTTCGACGCCATTACCGTCTGGGACGTGGCGGCGCGGCGATCCGTTCGGCGCTTGCCGATCGAGAAGAAACCCGCGCCGAATTCTTCTCAGCAAATCCTCGCGCTGGCCCTGTCGCCGGACGGCCGCCGCATCACGTCGATCAGTGTGGACGGCGACGGTCGGACAACGTTCCTGGTATGCGACGCCGTCAGCGGCGCGGACCTCAGCCGTCGCGTGCTGGTTCTGCGCGAAGGGCGGATCACGCCTCTCCCGCTTTTCCTCAATGGAAGATTCGCCGCGACGACGGACGGCCGCACCGTTTGGTTTCGCGACGTGGTTTCGGGGGTGGTTCGACAAACCTTTTACATGGAGAAGCCCGCAGACGACGAGGTATTGTCGGGCCGTCTCACCTTCTCGAACGATGGCCGGCTGCTGGCGTGCATTAGCAGACCGGAGCGGACGTACCGGAAAGGAAAAGTGCGTCTGTGGGAAGTGGCGACCGGCGCGGAGTTGCCGCCTTTCCTCGCACCGTATGTACAAGCCATCGCCTTTGCTCCCGATGGGCGAACGCTCGCTATGGGTGACGAGGCAGGCGACCCAAGCTCGGAGGAGGGCTCCATTCGCTTGCGGGACATCGCCACGGGCAAAGAGGTCGGGCGCTGCGAAGGCCACGGCACGATCGTCGGCACGTCGTACCTGGATCCCGGCGGCGGTGCGTTGGCCTTTTCTCCGGATGGACAAACACTGGCCACGGGACTGATGGATTCGACCGTGCTGCTGTGGGACGTGAAACCCGCGCTGCGGCGCGTCAAAGAGGCACTTCCTGCCGTGCGTGAGCAAGACCTGCCGCGCCTGTGGGCGGACTTGGCCGGAGCCGACGCTCGCAAGGCGCAGGCGAGCATTTGGGCGCTGGCAGCCGCGCCGAAGATCGCACTGCCATTTCTGGAACAGCGATTGACACCCGCAAGATCCGCCGATGCGGAGCGCTTGCGCCGTCTGATTGCCGATCTCGATAGCGAGCAATTCCCCGTCCGCAAAGCGGCATCCGAAGAATTGCGCAAGTTCGACCTGCTCGCCGAACCTGCGCTCCAGAAGGCGCTCAAAGGCAAGCCTTCGCTGGAAAGCCGTCGCCGTATCGAGGAACTGCTTGCGTTCTATCGGGGTCCGGTGGTCAGCGACGAAACACGCCGCATCGTGCGTGCGGTCACCGTGCTGGAATACATGAAGAACGAAGAAGCAAGTCGTCTCTTGAAAAAACTGAGCGCCGGCACCCCAGAAGCTCGATTGACGCGCGAAGCGACGGCGGCGCTGGAACGCATTCGGTCGCCGAACCCTTGATTCGAATTTGAAAAAAGTATGCGGTGGCGCTCGCGGGCGGGGAGATACCATCAGAGGAGTTTTCCACGCCCCAGAGGATCGCTGGTATGGCCACGCGCGTCGAGCCGTTGCTGCGTCACATCCGTCGCCTCGCTTCCAGCCCTCCTGCCCTTCCCGATAGCGATGCCGCCTTGCTGGAACGCTTCTCACAACGGCGCGACGACAACGCTTTCGCCGCCCTGATCGCGCGGCACGGAGCGATGGTGCTGGGCGTCTGCCGGCGTGTGTTGCGCGACCATCAAGAGGCCGAGGACGCTTTTCAAGCCACTTTCCTGGCCCTGGCGCGCAAGGCCAGCTCGCTCCGCCATCCCGACCGGCTGGCGGCTTGGCTGCACGTCACGGCGCGACAACTGGCCCTGAAAGCTCGCCGTACCGCCGAGCGACGCCGACAACGGGAACGATGCTGTACGCCCATCGACGCCGCGGCGTCCGTCGATCCGCTGGAGGAACTGAGCGCGCGGGAGATGCTGCAAGTGCTGGATGAGGAGATGCAGCGTTTGCCGGAAGTGTATCGCCTGCCGTTGGTGTTGTGCTGTCTGGAGGGACGCACGCAGGAGGAAGCGGCGCGGCTGCTCGGCTGGACGCCGGGCTCCGTCCGTGGTCGGCTGGAACGCGGACGCGCTCGGTTGCATGCTCGCTTACTTCGTCGCGGCCTCAGCCTGTCGGCGGCATTGCTGGCAGTGGAAGCGTCGCGCGGCGCGCCCATCCCACCAGCGGGGGAATCGGCGCAGACGATCCTCCGCACCGCGCTGGGTTTGGCGGAATCGGGAACGCGCCATCTTTCCGCGCTCCCGCTGAAACTGGTGCTGACGCTGACGCTGACCGCCGGTGCGATCGCGGTGGTCGCCAGCGCCGTGACGCGGCGCGAAGCGACACCGACGCCCCCCGCTTCAGCGGCCGACTCACCGAAGCCGCGCGAGGAGAATCAGGCACGCACGGATCGCTACGGCGATCCGCTGCCGGCGGGCGCGCTGGTTCGCCTCGGCACAGTGCGCTTGCGACACAACGCTTTTCGTTTCGCCTTCGCGCCCGATGGCAAACGGATCGCCTCGGCGGGCAATGACGGACTGGTCCGCATTTGGAGGACCGCCACCGGTGAGGAAGTAGGCCGGCTCGAAGACCATCGCGGACCCGCCTATGCCGTCGCCTATTCCCCCGATGGCAAGCAGATCGCCACGGGAGGCCTTACCAACATCCATCTGTGGGATGCCGCCACCGGCAAGCGGATTTGGAAGGCATCGGGATTCGACGGCGGTAAGGATTTCAAAAAGAATCTCGGCATTCTCGTTGGCATCTTCAGTTTAGCGTTTTCCCCCGACAGCAAGGTGCTAGCCGCCGGCGAGGGCAACGTGCGGGTCAGCTTGTGGGATGTGGCCAGTGGTGAAGTGCTCGGGCGGCTCGAAGCTCCTGGAACGGATAGCCTCGCTTTTCTGCCCGATGGCGAACGGCTGCTTGCGTCAGCCGGTGGCGTCGTCCACCTGTGCGACCTCAAGGACAAGGAACTCCGCAAGATCGAGACGGGGCGCTCGGCCCTGCGGCTCCCTTTGGCGCTAACGCCGGATGGGAAGAGTTTCGCCGCCGCCGCCGACCGCGACATCACGGAGGGCGACGGGATGAACCGTTATGTGGTCCGATCCGAGGGCGTCGTGTCGCTGTGGGACATTGCCACGGGCAAGGAGAGCCGGCGACTTGAAGTGCTGCGGCAGGTGTTGGCGATCACCCTATCCCCCGATGGTAAGACCCTGGCGTACAGCCAGGACCAGGACCGGACGATTCATCTGCTGGACGTGGCTTCGTGGAAGGAAAGTCGGCGCATCGACCTCGTGGAAGGACGGGCATTCAACCTCGCCTTTTCTCCCGATGGCAAAACGCTGGCGGCGAGCGGCCGAAACGACATCCAACTCTGGGACACCGCCACAGGCCGGCCGCTTTTGCCGCTGGCCGGACATGCGGCGGCCGTCGATACCACCGCGTTCACGGCCGGCGGCAAGCAACTCGTCTCCACCTGCCGCGAGACAGGCATTGCCCGCGTTTGGGAGGTAAGCACCGGGAGGCAGATCCACAGTTTCGCCGGCGATTGGAGCCACGGTATCGTTGCTCCATCGCTCGATGGCCGGATGCTCGCTTCCTCTCCTAGCCTGTTCAACTCCATCGGTATCTGGAACGTCGCTTCCGGCAAATGTGTTCGCCGATTGCAGGTGGAGAAGAACCCGCCCAGCAAATACTCGCATAGCATCTGGCAGCTAGCCCTGTCGCCGGACGGCCGACAGGTGACTTCCATTAGTTATGGAAACTCTCCACGCGATCCGAACACCACGGTTCTGATCCAGGATACGACGACCGGTAAGGAACGTGGCCGCTGGAAAGAAGCTCCAGACGATACGCGCAAGCGGAACACTCACTATCTCACGCTGGCGCCGGATGCCAGTGTGATGGCCCAGACGGACGGCCGCACCATCCGTGTGCGCGCCGCGATTTCCGGGCGAACGCTGCGCTCGCTCGAACCCGGCAAGCTCCAAGCCGACGAAACGCTCTCCGAACCGCTTGTCATTTCGGCCGACGGCCGATTCCTCGCGTGCGTTGCTCCGATTCGCCATCAGGGGGAAACGCGGATCAAGAACAGCCGAATACATGTCTGGGAATTGGCGACCGGCAATGAGATCGCCTGTTTCGCCGCGCCCTGCACTACAGTCGTCGCCTTCTCTCCGCATGGCCGCATCCTTGCCACGACGGACTCGGGCCACAGCGAGTATCCCACGCGCGAAGCCCCGATCCAGCTGTGGGACGTGGCGACCGGCGACGAGATCGGACGCTTGCGGGGACATGGGACGTTCGTCGAATCGCTGGCCTTTTCTCCTGATGGGAAGACGCTCGCCACAGGGTTGGCGGACTCAACCGTTCTCATCTGGAATCTCGGTCCTGTGTTGCAGCGCGTCCAGCAAGCGCTGCCGGCCGTGTTCGTGGAAGATTTACCGCGCCTGTGGACAGATTTGGCCGGTAAGGACGCTCGCAAGGCGCAGGCAAGTCTTCGCGCAATGGCCGCGACTCCGAACGTCGTGTTGCCATTTTTGGAACAGCAGTTGAAACCCGCAAGCGCGGCCGACCCGGAGCGGTTGCGCCGGATGATCGCCGACCTCGACAGCGAACAGTTCGCCGTCCGCAAGGCCGCATCCGAGGATCTTCGCAAGCTCGACCTGCTCGCTGAACCCGCGCTCCAGAAGGCGCTCGAAGGCAAACCATCGTTGGAGGGCCGAAGACGGATCGAGGAGTTGCTGGCGTTCTATCGAGGTCCGGTGGCTCGCGACGAAACCCGCCGGATCGTGCGGGCGGTCGCGGTGCTGGAATACATGAAGAACGAAGGAGCAAGTCCTCTCTTGAAAAAACTGGCCGCCGGCGCCCCGGAAGCTCGATTGACGCGCGAAGCGACGGCGGCACGGGAACGGCTCAACCAGCCCTGAAGGCGAGGCAATGCAGCGGAGTAAGATCGTGAGTCGGCGCTGCGCGAACTGGACGAATCGCGGCGGCGAGAATAGGAATCCCCTGCCGCCCCAGCGCCTAACCCGCACGATGCCTCAAGAGAATCCGGGCATGACCCTTCGCATCATCCGTCGCGCCTTGCTCAGCGTCAGCGACAAGACCGGGTTGCTCGACCTCGCTCGCGGCCTCGCCGAGTTCAACGTCGAGTTGATCTCGACCGGTGGCACGAGCAAGACGCTGGCCGACGCTGGCCTGGCGGTGCGCGACATTTCGGAGGTCACCGGCTTTCCGGAGATGCTCGACGGCCGCGTCAAGACGCTGCATCCACTTATCCACGGCGGCATCCTCGCCGTGCGCGACAATCCCGACCACGCAGCCACCTTGCAAGCGCACGGCATCCAGCCCATTGACCTCGTCGTCTGCAATCTGTATCCCTTCGAGGCGACCGTGGCCCGCCCCGGCGCGACGCACGAGGAGATCGTCGAGAACATCGACATCGGCGGGCCGTCGATGGTGCGCTCGGCGGCGAAGAACTATCACGACGTGACCGTCGTCACCAGTCCGAACCAGTACGCGGCCGTCGTGGAGGAGATGAAGCAGAACAACGGCGGGCTGAGCCTGACGACGCGCGAGCGCTTGGCAGGCGCCGCCTTCGCCCGCACCGCCGCCTACGACCGCGTCATCAGCGCCTACTTCGCCGGGCGCGCCGGGCCCGAGATGTTCCCCGACGCACTCAACCTGCGGCTCGAACGCCGGCAGTCGCTGCGCTACGGCGAGAACCCGCACCAGCAGGCCGCGTTCTACGTCGAGTCGGGAGCGCCGCCGAGTTGCATCGCCAGCGCGGAGGTGCTGCACGGCAAGGAGCTGTCGTACAACAATCTCCTCGATCTCGACAGCGCCCTGAACCTCATCCGCGAGTTCCTCGATCCCGCCGCCGTGGTCATCAAGCACAACAACCCGTGCGGGGCGGCCGTTGCCTCGACGCTGGTGGAGGCGTTCCGCAAGGCTTACGAGGGTGATCCGCTCAGCGCGTTCGGCGGCATTCTCGGTTTCAATCGCGAAGTCGATGAAGCGACGGCGATGCAGATCACCGAGCCGAACCGCTTCGTCGAGTGCGTCATCGCCCCCGCCTTCACGGACGCCGCCTTCGGACTTCTGACGACGCGACCGACGTGGAAGAAGAGCGTGCGTTTGCTGCGCACGGGGCCGCTCGACGCCCGGCGGTTGCGCTCCGCCGGACTCGATTATCGCCGCGTCGATGGCGGGCTGCTCGTCCAGGCCCGCGACGCCGGCAGCGACGATTTCGGACAACTCAAGGTCGTGACCAAGCGCGCGCCGACCGAGGAGGAGCTGCGCGATTTGCATTTCACCTGGTTGGTGTGCAAGCACGTCAAGAGTAACGCGATCGTGCTCGGCAAGAGTGGCATGGTGGTGGGTGTTGGTGCGGGGCAGATGAGCCGCGTCGATTCGGTGCACATGGCCGTGCGCAAGGCGGGCGAACGGAGCAAGGGATCGGTGCTGGCGTCCGATGCGTTCTTTCCGTTCCGCGACAACGTGGATGAGGCGGCCCGCGCCGGTGTCACGGCAATCATCCAGCCGGGGGGCTCGGTGCGCGACGCCGACTCGATCCAGGCTTGCGACGAACACGGTTTGGCGATGGTGTTCACCGGCATTCGCCATTTCCGTCATTGACCGGCGAGTTGCTCCGCGAGGAACTTCACTCGATACTCGTAGCCCAGCGCCTCGGCCACCGGAGCGACTTGTTCCTCGAACTCCGCCGCTTCGACCTCGTTCCAGTCGGTGAACTTGCGCGGCGGATTGGGTCCGGCGTTGAGGCGGGCGCTCGCCAATTCCTCAAACAGACCCGCGTCGATGCGCGATCGCCAACCCATGAACTCGGCAATCTCCCGGTAACGCGGAAAATCGAGATCTTCCAGCCGTTCGACGCGGCAATGCGACGCCGGCAAGCGGGGGAACTGCTCAAGGATGGCGCGGTTGCGGGCTTGCCAAAACCAGGCGATTCTCCCAATCTGTGTCAACCCCCTCCAGCGCTCGAACTCGACGCCGTGCGGGATGTTCCTTCCCAGAAAATGGCGCGGGTCCTCCCCCTCTCGGTAGCTGGGAGGAAGGCGGGGGTCTTTGCGCGCACAGGGTTTCACGAACCACCCCCGCACCGCGAACGAGGCGACTGTCTCATGCGGGCTTCGGACCAGCAGCAGGAAGCGGGCGCGGAAGCGCTCGAACAGTTCTTCTAGCGAATGCGACAAGAGCGCGCTGCACTCGAAGGAGAAACGACGCTCCGACAAGTCGCGGCGGACGGCTTCCTCGCGGTCGAGGAGGAACCCTTCCGAATCGATGGCGATGCCGTGCCACTTGCAGAACATGTGGAAGGTCGCGGCCAGACGAAGCCGCTCGTGGGAGGATGCGACCTCTGGCTCCCGGCCGGCGAGTTGGGCCAGGAAGGTCGTCCCGCAGCGCCCAGTCCCGACGCAGAAGCCGACCCGTCCTTCAAATTCGTTGTCCGCTTCTTGTATCATCCGCTCCCCTCCAAATGCAACGAACCCACCGTGCAGGCGCTTGCCTTCAACCGCGATGGGCCGCGGATCAGAAAGGGATTTCCCCGTCTGTCTTTTCAGTCATTTCGAGGACGGCCAGTCGCTTGCCCAGCGGAGAGGCATGCAAAGCTTCTACAGCCAGTTTGTCGATCGGATTGCCGGTGAGACGCAGGACGAGGAGGTTCCGCAAGTGCTTCGACTTCACCAGTGCCTGCACCGCGCGAAATCCCAGGTCGTTCTGAGCGAAGTTCACATCCAGCAGAGTGGCGGAAGCGGGAGACTCCGCCAGATGAGCGGTCCCCTCATCGCCGAGATCGTTGTCTACCATTTGCAGCGTGTGAAGGAAGGGAGGCTTCTTTTCGAGCAACCTGTACAACCCCTCGGGACCGAAACTATTATGGTCCACATTCAGTCGTCGAAGACTGCCGAGGAATGTTGCATTCACTAGCCAACGAGCGCCGGACAACCGTATCTCGCACCTGTCCAATTCCAACACCTTCAAGTCGCTGAGACAGGGAGCGAGCGCCAGATCCGACGGTCCGATGTCTCCAATCAAGTTCTCGCCGAGATCGAGGCAGTCCAGTTGCAACTCCGCCCGCGCCGAGCCGAACTCCTGCATCGCCTTCGCATCCAGCCCGTTGGCGCGGAGCGTCAGTTCCTTCAATCCGCTCGCGTGCGGCGAACTCAGCAGCGCGCGGAGGCCTTCCTGCCCCGCGTTGTTCCCCGACAAGGCCAAGGCGCGCAAGCGAGCCATTCCCGACCAGGACGCCAGAGCAGCCAGGTCCATCGCCTCCAGGACGGGATCTTCGCGATAGCGGTCGTACCTGTACCTCCGAGTTCGGCCGTAGCTGCCTGTTTCGGACAGGTCGAGTTCGGTCAGGGAAGTCAAGGAGGCGGCATTGAACAGAGCGCGGATGGCCCGGTTGCCGATTGTGTTGCCCGGCACCCGCAGCGCCTCCAGGTTACCCAGATGCGGGGAGGCAACCAATCGGCGAAATCCGTCGCCGCCCAGATTGGCATTGCGGATGTTTAGCGCGCGGAGGGTGGACAGCATCGGCAGGTCGGCAAGTCGGCCAACGTCGCTGCTGTCAACGAGCCGAGCGGTGATGGACAACTCTCGAAGCCCAGGAATCGGAGTGATCGTCTCGCTTGATTCGTCCGGGCGAGGCCAACGGACAGACACAGCCTCAAGCGGCGTCGCGGCCCAGCAGGCCTTTGTCTTCTCCCGTAGCACCGCGAAACTGGCAAACGTCGCCGTCGCCACGAAGCCGCGGCGAAACTCGTCCCAGGTAATTCCCTCCATTTGCGGCAACTCCCACCGCCACTTTAGCCCGTGCTCCTGGAGCAAGGCCTGCTCGCGCAACCGCAGGCGAACCTGGCGCGCGTCCCATTTCGGCAGGCGCGCCCGCTCGATCTGCACGCGGATGAACTCGGCGCGGGCGCTGTCGCCTTGCTCCTCCTCCAACCAGTCGGCGAAGACCAGTCGGGAGGTATCGTCGTCGGGATGCGCGACGATGTCTTCGAGGAAACCTCGTGCCTTGTTGTCGCTCATGGCAAGCGCTCCAGAATGGGTGCCAATCGCTCCGCGACCTCGGCGACGACGCAGGCAAGCTTCCGTGGTACATCCGTTTCTTTGGACTCCTCGATGAAGTCCTGCCAGCGCGCCGCGGACATTTTCAGCGACCACCACTCACGGCCGAACAACGAGCGGGCGTCGGCCGTCGTGTTTCCCCGACTGGTGAAGGACGCGGCTATCGCCGCGGGCAGATCGGCGAAATTCATCGGCACGCGACTCAGAAGCAGGCGGAGGTCGTTCAGATCCTTGGCACGCCAGTGAAACATTCCCATGTGCATCAGGGCGTGCAGCTTTCGACCCACGATGGTTTCCGGACGACACATCCACAGGCTAACGGTCAGTTCGCCGCCTCGCATCGGATACTCGCCCAGTTCCGGCTTGGGAATCAGCGGCTCACCGAAGGTCACGTCCACACTGGCATCGTCCTCGACTCCCTCGACTTCCCCGCGGACGAACAGACGCACCCCCGGAAAGGCGGTATTCAACCAGATACCCTCGACGCGGAACCTCTCGGAGTCGAACGACACGCCGTCGTCAACGCCGCGATCCGCGAGCAACGGGACGAACCGTCGCGCCGTCTCCTCCACGCTGAAAGGAAGAGTGGACACAAGGTCGAGATCGCCAGCCGGACGGAAACAGGGCCGGAACCACAGCCTCATCAGCATTCCACCGCGGAGGATAAAGTGCGCGGCGTCCGGAAGTCGCGCCAGCCGGAGCAAGATCCCCTCAAGAAGGCGGTGACGGATCGCGTCCTCGGAAAGTCGTTTATTGCCGATCATGGTTGTAGTGTAGTCGTCGATGGGTCGGCTGGTCGAGGTCGGCAGGGAGATCACTTCCGGGCAACCGCGCTTGCAATGGCGGAGCGGGATGCGAGAATACCCCGAAAGAGCCAGAGAGGAGGGTTCCCATGCCGCCATCCGTTCTCACCGGCGCCCGGCTGTCCGATTACAGGGGCTACCCAAGCCATCAGGACGCCTCGGTCAACTGGGACAAGCCGGCCGACGTGGGCCGAATCGAGGCCCGTTACGTCCGCCGTTGCCCGGACTACGTGGTTGCGTACCTGTCCTCGCAAACCGGCTGCGATCAAGGCTGCCGCATGTGCCATCTGACGGCCAGCGGACAGACCCGGCTGCGCGATGTGACCCACGAGGAATTTCTCACCCAAGCCGACACGGTCCTCGATCACTATCGGCGCGAAGCGCCCGCCCGAGGAGTCCATTTCAACTTCATGGCGCGCGGCGAACCGTTGGTCAACCCCGTCCTGCTGGAGCACGCCGACGAGTTGCTGGGCGATTTGGCCCAACGAGCCGTGGCCCTGGACCTGCGGCCGCGCTATCTGGTTTCGACCATCTTTCCCCGGCAACTGGGCGACTGCCTTCTGGAAGACATCTTCATTCGCTATCATCCTGAGATTTACTACTCCCTCTACAGCGTCCGCGAGCGCTTCCGCCGTCGCTGGCTGCCGAAGGCGCTGCCGGTCGAGGAGGCGCTGGATCGGCTCGTCTCGTGGCAGCGGAGTACCTACAAGATTTGCAAGATTCACTATGCGTTCATCGCGGGCGAGAACGACAGTGAGTCCGACGTTCATGCGATCTGTGACGCCCTGGAAAGCCGGCGGTTAATGGTCCACGTCAACATCGTTCGTTACAATCCGCACGATCCCCACCGCCACGGCGTCGAGCCGCCCGAGGAAATCATCCAGCGGAACGCCAAGATTTACGAGTCGCGTTTGCCCTATGCGCGCGTCCGCATCATTCCGCGGGTCGGCTATGACGTTCATGCCTCTTGCGGGATGTTCTTCGCGCCGGAAGGGCCGCACACCCAACGATGAACATCATGATGACCAAACCCACCCTCGCATTGCTGCTTCTGACGAGTTCTCTTTCCCTCTCTCCCGCGCGCGGTGAGGAACAACCGCTGGCGCAAGCGTGGGACTATGCCGCCGCCATGACGAAGGCAGCCGCCAAGTTTCGCGGTCGGCCAGGCGTGGTCCTGCACGTCGGCGACTCCATCACCTACGCCAATCCCTATGGCCAGTGGTCGCGCGGCGGCGAGGGCAAGACGGAAGACGACAAGGCCATCCTCAAATGGATGCACACCGGGGCCGACGATGACACCGACGGCTGGTGGCTGGCGCGCTTCGATCATCCCGACGGCGGACGATCGTACACGGCCTGCGGCGGCATCCGCGCCGACGAAATGCTTGCCGGCGGCAAACAAAAGATGCCGCCGCTCGCCAAAATCCTCGATACCTACAAACCGCAAATGGTCGTCCTTATGCTCGGCACCAGCGACGCCTCGACGGGGCGGAGCGTGGAAGCGTATCAAGGCGACATGGGCAAGGCGGTCGATTTGATGCTTGAGCGCGGCATCATCCCGATCGTGTCCACAATACCGCCGCACATCGGACAGAAGGAGCGGGCGAAAGCCTACAACGAGGCGCTGCGAAAACTCTCTTCTTCGCGAGAGATCCCACTAATCGACTACGAGAAGGAAATCCTCAAGCGCCGGCCGGACGACTGGAACGACACTCTTCTGGGCAAGAACGACGTCCATCCCACTGCGGAGGGCAGTGGCACGAAAACCACCTCGGCCCCGACAGCGGAGAACCTGCGCAACAGCGGCTATCTGCTCCGCGGTTGGCTGTCGGTGCGGAAGATCGCGGAGGTCAAACGCACGGTGCTCGATGGCCTGCCTCCCTCTGTAGGTCCGGCGAGCCGAGCCGGACCATCGGGTGCCGCTCGGCTCGCGGCACCTACCGGCGAACCGGTGCGCGCGCCGGTGACGCGCGACACCTGGTTTTCCAACGTCGGCGTGGAGTCCGATTGCAACCTCGGCGGATCGACGCAACTGAAATTGAAATCGAACCAGGAAATGAGCCTTATCGACATCGACCCGAAACCATTGCGCGGTCGGGTCATCCAGGGCGCGACGCTGCATTTCCACCTCGCCGGAGACGAGCGCCTTCATCGCGTCACCGTCGGCAGTTTCGGGGCCGAGTGGGTTGAGGGCACCTCGCCGCGCTACGCGCCGCAGAAGGGGAGTTCGACGCATCGTCACCGTCGCCATCCCGACGTGCCGTGGACGGTGCCGAGCAGCGATTTGTGCAGCGTGATGCTTGGCGAAGCCGGGACGCTGTGGAAGATGGCCGACGCTTTTCCGCCGGATGACAAGCGCTGGCAGCGCGTCGCCGTCGATCCCGCGGTCGTCGCCGCGCGCGTTGCCGGCGTCAGTTACGGCTTTCTGCTGTTCGACGACACCGGCTCGGAGTGGACGCGCCAGGGCGAGAAATTTAATTGGCGGCACTTCCCCAATCGCTTCATCCACAGCCGCGAATCGGGAGCGGCGACGGCTCCCTATCTGACTGTCTTTCTGGGGCCGGAGGACAAACAACCACCTGCGGCCCCCAGCGAACTGCACTCCGAGATCAAGGATCTGCCGGCCGGCGAAGCGTGGATTTCGTGGATCACGCCGACGGACGAAGGAGCAGCGGGAACGATCGGGTTCTTCGTGACCGTGGACGGGAAGGACTTGCCGCGCTATCTGATCCCGCTGGCGAGCAAAAAAGGCGAGCGCGTGCGGATGCACCTGCGTGATCTGCATTTGAAGCCGGGCGCAGAAGTCGAAATTGGCATCCGCGCCGTGGACGGTGCCGGCAACGTCGGCCCGGCGCTGACCGGCAAGGTGCGCGTATCGAGCAAGATCGCCGCACCGCTGCCGGGTCGATCGCCGCAGCCGTTCGCGGAGCAAGCGCCTCTGCCGCGCCTGGGCGAAGCGCAGGTTGCGATCCTCGATGAACTCGACAAGGTGCATCCGGTGACGGGCGAGATGATCCCCCAGCAAGCGGACGGCTATCGCGCCGCCAATTACCTGTGGAGCGCGAAGGACAAACGCATTCGCCTCCACGCGGGCCGCAATGAGTTCATCGCTTTTCAAGTGCTGCTGAGTGGCCGAATCAAGGGCGTGCATCCGAAGCTGACATTCCAGGGCGAGGACGGCGCGAAGGTTCAAGTCGCCTGGGGAAATTATCACCATGTGCTCTCGAAAAAGGGTCCATTGCCCGATCCGATTGTCCTGCTACCCGGCACGGTGAGCGTGCCTTCCGAGGACGAAAACATCGAGGGACAGAAAAGCGCCAGTCTGCACGCGGAAATCTATGTGCCGCATGACGCCAAGGCCGGCGAGCACAAGGGACGTCTCACTCTCGAAGCTGGCGAGCAGTCGCTGACACTCGATGTCTCGCTGCGCGTGTGGGACTTCACGCTGCCGGACTATTTGAGCTTTCTACCCGAAATGAACTGTTACGGCCTGCCGGCCAACGAACGCGGTTACTATCGCCTGGCTCACCGGCACCGCACGTTTCTCAACAGGGTTCCGTACTCGCATCGAGGCATCGTTGCCGACGGCTGCGCCCCCGGTTGGGATGGCAAGAAACTCGATTGGGCGGCGTGGGACCGGCGGTTCGGGCAATATTTCGACGGCTCGGCCTTCGCCGATCTGCCGCGCCGCGGTGTGCCGATCGAGGGGTTCTATCTGCCGATGCACGAGAACTGGCCTACCCCGATGCAGGGCAATTACAACGAATCGTACTGGGCCGATCAGGCGTTCCCCGCCAGCTATCGCCGCGATTTCGTGGAGATATCTCGGCAGACGGCCGAGCACTTCCAGGAGAAGAAGTGGCACGATACGCTTTTTCATGTGTTCTTCAATAACAAGGTGGATTACAAGCGCAACGGTTGGTCGCGCGCCACGTCCCCGTGGCTGCTGGATGAGCCGTCCAACTGGCAGGATTACTGGGCGCTGCGCTATTTCGGCGAGGCGTTCCACGATGGGCGCAATCGAGCGCCGGGCGCGGCCAAGGTCGTGTTTCGCTGCGACATTTCCCGACCGCAGTGGCAGCGCGACGCCTTCGACGGCCTGCTCGATTACAACGTCGTTGGCGGCGCGATGCGGCCGTATCATCGCCTCGTCTTCGACCGCAAGGCGGCTGATGGCCAACTGGTCGTCGAGTACGCCGGCAGCAACGCCATCGAGGACGCCAACACGCAGGCGGTCGGCTGGTCGCTCGATTCGTGGTCGCTGGGCAGCGATGGTGTTCTGCCGTGGCAGACGGTTGGCAACGGCGATTCGTGGCGCCGTGCCGACCCGTTGTCCCTGTTCTATCCGGGCCGTGATGCGCGAGAGCGCGATCCCATCCCGTCGGTCCGATTGAAGGCGTACCGTCGCGGGCAACAGGACGTGGAGTATTTGACGCTGCTCGGTCAGGTGAAAGGCGAGCCGCGCTGGGCGCTGGGCCAGCGCGTGCGCGAGGCGCTGAAATTGGCCGGTGAGCGTAAGGGCAGCGGCTTCGCCAGCGAGGACGCCGGCGTGATCCACTTCAGCAAGTTGAGGGCACAGGATGTGTGGGCGCTGCGTGTTCGTATCGGCCAGGTGCTGTCGGACGCGGCCCCGCCACCCAAACGGCGTCTGATTGAACTGCGCACTCCGACGCGGCATCCGGAGAAATTATCCCCCGGTTATGTCTCTGCTGGCGAAGTGGCGCCGAGGTAGGGTCAGTCCGTCACGACTTGCAGAGGATGAGATCGACGACCCAGCAGCCGCGGACGTGCTCGGCCGGCTGGCGGCAGTGGTTGAGGATGTCGGCATTGTCGCAACCGGCTTCTTCCAAGGCGTCCGCGAGGATGGGAAGGCGGTCGAAAGCTCGTTCCTCATAGATTGCCTCGGCCAACCGCTTAACAGTCCCCCGGTTCCATTCGCGCCACGACGCTCTCCCGTAGACTGCCCTATAGGGTGCGTGAACGACATCTCGTATCACCGATGTCTGTACCTCCGTCGGCACACCCAGAGCCGTCGCCCAAGGAACGCATAATTCGGCGCCTCCTTGGGCATCCGTCATCGAAACGGCGAAGGCCAGGACGGCAGGAGCAGCGGGACTACTGGCGTAGGCCAACGCGCCTCCGTAAGCATCCGCGAAAAAGCCCGCCAACCAAAGAGGGCCGAGCTTATCGGCATCGCCGTACATCGCCATTGGTTCGACCTCGGCATGCACGTGGGCCAAATCATTTGCATCCGCAAACCTCTCCACGAACCGCTCGGCGACCTCGACCGTGTGGCGGTAGGGTTTGTCCGCGAGAAGATGCCAGCAACGGCGGCATATATCCACAGCGAACAATCGGAGCTTCCGATCCGTTGCCATGCCCCTCACGAATGCCAACATCGCAAGCGGATTGTTGCAGGTCAGCCACTCCCTCTCTGTCATTCAGGCCCCCGATACTCTAGCGAGGTTCTGTCAACGACTGTCCTCGACCGTCGCCAGGCGGAGAATGTAAACCACCCCCGTCGAGAGCGACACGGCCAGATGCCGGCTGTCGGAGGCGTAGGCCACGTTCGCCACGTTTTCCTGCATTGGCCATGCCTTGACGCGCTTGCCGTTGCTCAGATCCCAGAGCACAACCTGTCCGTCCAGGCCGTATGTCACGACCTGCTTGCCGTCCGGCGAAAACCGCATGAACTGCACGTAGCCGCTGCTGCCCTTCCAACCCACCGCCGGCTTCAATCCTGTCGGGCTGGCCTCCCAGCGGCGCAGGGCCGGTTCATTTAAGCCCGTGAACGCTTGCCGACCATCGACGGAAAAGCCCTCGCTGTAGATCGGAGCGGTAAAGGATTTGTCACGGTAAATCTCCTCTCCCTTCTCAACGTCGAACATGCGCACAATGCAGTCGGTGTAGAGGGGCACACCGTTTTTGTAGACGTGCTTGCCGTTCTCCATCAGGTAAACGCCGTGGCCGGTGAGGATGTATTTGCCGTCCGGCGACCAGGCGGCGCAGTGGATGTCCATGTCCTCGGTCGGAAAACGGCGCACCTCGCCGCTGGTGCGCGCGTCCCACAAGATGACGGTCTTCTGACTGCGCGTGAGGATGTAGCGGCTGTCCGGCGAATAGAGGAGTTGATTGACGTAGCCGGGCGTTTTCAAGGTCGGCCGAGTGCGGATGGGCGTATGAGCGTCCCACTGGCGCACGTTGAGGCCGAGTCCCCCGGCGGCGACCGATTTGCCGTCGGGAGAGTAGGCCGCCTGGTAGATAGGTACCTTGTCCTCGCTCTTGAGATAAGCCCGCGTTTTCAAGTCCGGCTTGGTCAAGTCCCACAGACGGAGGATGCGGTCTTCGCTGCCGGAAACCAGTGTCGTCAGATCCAGCGAGAAGTCGATGGCGTAGGTGACGCTGAGATGGCTCCAGGGCATGAAGCGCTCCTTCGGCCGCGCTGCCGTCAAGTCCCAGGAGCGCACGGTCCAGTCGCTGCTGCCGGTCACGAGCGTCTTATTGTCCGGGGCATAGGCGACGCCGCTGACGGCAGAGGCGTGTCCCTCCAGTTTGAAGCGCTCGCGTGGGGCGCCCGACACGTTCCACAGCCGCGCGGTGCCGTCGGCGCAGGCGAGGGCCAGCGTGGCACCGGTTGCGGAGAACGACAGGGCGGCGATGCTGCCGGCCTTCGGCGTGAAGGCCACGCGCGGTTTCGGTTTGCTGCCCGAAGGCACACCCCACAGCAGCACATTGCCGCCGCTGTCGGCCGAGGCCAGGGAACCCTTGGCGGTGTAAGCGAGCGCCGTCACCGTCGCGACGTGGCCTTCCAGCACGGCACGCGATTGACTGTCCCGGCCGCGCATGTCCCACAGGTGGATGGTCTTGTCGTAGCTGCCCGAAGCCAGCGTTTTGCCGTCGGGAGAGTAGGCCACGGTGGACACCGCCTGTTTGTGATCGTTGAGCGTGGCCGTCTCCTCGATCTTCTTGCCGGAGACATCGTAGAGGCGGATGGCGTTATCGAAGCAACCGGCGGCGATCGACTTGTTGTCCGGAGAAAAGGCGACGCCGTAGACGGCACTGGTACATGCCTGCACGGTGAAACGAAGCTGGAGTTGCTTTTCCTTGGTGATGTCCCAGACGGTGACGGCGCCGCCGGCGCCGCCGACCACCAGCGCCTTGCTGTCCTTGCTGAACGCCAAGCTGGTGACCGCATAATGACCGACCAGCGAATGCAGCCGCAGCGTCGCGGCGTCCCACAGGCGAACGTAACTGCCCCCGCCGCTGGCGGCCATCGTGCCGTCAGAACTGAACGCTGCGCAACTGACCGGGGCCGCGTGCCGTCCACGATGTTCGCCGACGACGCCGACCAGTTCTTTCGGCTGCCAGGAGGGAAAGCGCTCGAGTGGAGGGATGTTGGCGGGATCGAGTTTGTCCAGCGGCGAACGCAACTGAGACAACAGACCGGACGCCCGCGCGGCCAGGGGAGTTCCGGGATACTTGAGACGGAAATCGAGGATCTCCTCGCGCAGTTTGGCGCGATCGCCGGATGGTTGGACCAGGCGGTCGGCGAACCGCTTGAGGGCTGCTTCCGCCTCCGCGTCCGCCGGTTCGGCGCAGCAAAGCGTGGAAGGGAGGGCTGCCATCGCCAGGGCAATCGCAATCAGGCTTACCGGCGAACGGAGCCACGGCGATCCGATGGGTGTGAGCATGGGAGGACCTGTCTGGCGCACGGAAAATGGGACATTTCGAGTCGTATGATTCTAACCCGGCGAGGGCGCGCCTACCAAGCGCGTAAATCACATTTGTTGTCGATGGCAAGCGCGGTTCGAGCATCCGAGCACAGGCCAACTTTGTGCTTGCTCCGTCGGCCTTTTATCCGATATGGTTAGAAGGAGAGAGTTTATCTCATCGAAGGCTCAACGCAACTTCAGCAAGCAGGTTCAGCCATGTCGCAAACCGCATCCGCCTCCGAGAAAAGCGCCGCTCGGCCCGCGAATCAGCCGTTGGTGCCGCCGGACGAACGCTTCTGGCAGCGCTACTCACCGCACGGCGAACTGCCCCTGTCGGGGGCGAGTTCGCTCGCCGTGCATCTCCTCGTTATCGGCTTGATGGTGCTGGCGGCCGTGCTGGCGGGCCTGGTGTTCAGCCACGCCACGCGATCGCTGCCCGTCGAGGCTGTGCGTCTGGATCTCGGCGGCGGCGGCGGCAACCCGCACGGCAAGGGCGACGGCAAGAACGTCGGCAACCAGCCGCAAGAAGTCGGCAGCGACAAGCCCCAGGAGGGACCGAACAATCCCGACCCTCCCGATCCAAAGGCGCCGAAACTCGACGTCAAGCCGACGGCCCGCCCGCCGATCAAGTTCGACCCAGCGGCCACTCGTTACATCCAGCAGACTGACACGCCCTCGCGCGCGGCATTGCAGAAGCTCGCCAAGGCCGACATCCGCATTCAGCTGCCCGACAATAAGCAGTCCGGCTACGGCCAGGGCGGCAGCGGCGAAGGCGGCGGCAGCGGCGAAGGCAAAGGCAAAGGCACCGGCAACGGTCAAGGTGAGGGCCGCGGCACTCTCACGCAGCGCGAGAAACGCATGCTCCGCTGGTCGATGCTCTTCGACACCACCAGCGGCCGCGATTACCTCGCCCAGCTGAAAGGACTGGGGGCCATCCTCGCCGTCCCCGTCGATAATTCCGGCAAGAACTACAAAATCATCCGCGATTTGTCAGCCCGCCCCGCCCCGCTGATCGATGAGGACATCAGCAAGATCCAGCGCATCTACTGGATTGATGACAAGCCCGAATCGGTCAACGATGTGATGAACATCCTCGGCGTTCGGCTGCGACCGAGCCATTTCGTCGCCTTCATGCCGGAGGAGTTGGAGCAAAAGCTTTTCGAGTTGGAAAAGGCGTACCTGGCGAAGAACTACCCAGGCCGCAACGAAGACGACATCGTCGAGACACGGTTCCGGATCAACCGGAGCGGGACCGGATACGAACCGGCGATGCGCGAAGAATTTGGCCGGAAGGGTTCGGCAATGAAGGTGAAGCGCTGACAACTGGGCGAGGTTCCTTTCCTCGATTCCGAGTGGTCCTGCAAACGCCGCAACCGCCGATGCTGCTGTCTGCCGAGACGCCGTACCCGGTGGCGTGAATAGCGTCGATTGACAGAAACCCATGTGGCCCGAACATCCGCAAACCGATCGCTTGCTCGAAGACGCTCGGCAGGGGGGAGATGAGGCCGTCGAGCGCTTGCTGACCGCCCACCGCGAACCTCTGCGACGCATGATCGGCCTACGCCTCGACCCGGCGCTCGCCGCCCGCGTCGATGCCAGCGACATCGTGCAGGACGTGCTCCTCGAAGCGCACCGCCGTCTGCCCGACTATCTGAAAAATCCCGCCATGCCCTTCCACCTCTGGCTGCGTCACATCGCCAAGGACCACATCCTCGACGCTCACCGCCGCCACCGACAAGCACAGCGACGCAGCCTCGACCGCGAGCAACCGATCGTGCCAGCCATGCTGGCGGACCATTCGTCCTACGAGTTGGCCGGACAGCTGGTTGATCCCGAACTGACGCCGGCCACCGAGGCGATCCGCCGCGAGATGCAGCGCCGCCTGGATGCGGCCATCGCCGAACTCGACGAGGACGACCGCGAGATCATCCTGTTGCGGCATGGCGAGCAGTTGGCCAATCAGGACGTGGCCCGCGCGCTCGGACTGAGCGAGGCGGCGGCGTCCATGCGCTATCTCCGAGCCGTTCGGCGCTTGCGCGACCTGCTGACGGACGCCGGCACAAAAGAGGATAGTTCCTGATGCAGACGGAAGAGCGCGATCGGCGACTGGCGCATTTGCTGGCTGAATTGAGCGATCAGGCCCGTGCAGGACGCCGACCGAACCTCGACGCCGTCGCCGCCGAGCATCCCGACCTGGCCGCCGAACTGCGCGAACTGTGGGGCGCGGTCCTGTTTGCCGACGAACTGATGCTCGGTCGGCGCCAAGAGCCACTAGCCCGGAGCGCCAGCGACGGGCGCCCGTCGCTGGCGCTCCGGGCTAGTGAGGCATCGTGTACCAGCAAATCCTTCGGCGACTACGAACTGCTGGAAGAACTCGGTCGCGGCGGCATGGGCGTCGTCTACCGGGCGCGGCAGCGCAGCCTCGATCGCATCGTGGCGCTGAAGATGATCCTGCGCGGCGAACTGGCAACGCCGGAAGACTTGGCACGCTTCCAAACCGAGGCGCAGGCGGCGGCGAACCTGGAACATCCCAGCATCGTACCTGTCTACAACGCCGGGGAGCACGAAGGGCAGGCGTATTTCAGCATGCGCCTGGTCGAGGGACAGACGCTCGCTGCGGTGTTGACGCGCGGACCCCTGCAACCGCGCGACGCGGCGCGCTACCTCGCCGCCCTCGCCAGGGCGGTCCACTACGCCCACGAACACGGCATTCTGCACCGCGATCTGAAACCGTCCAATATCCTCCTCGATCAAAACGACCATCCGCACATCACCGATTTCGGTCTCGCCAAGCGCGTCTCCGGCGAGACACCGGCGGCGGGGCGGACCGCCACGGGCGCCATTGTCGGCACGCCCGCGTACATGGCGCCCGAACAAGTCAGCAACCGCCGCGGCGTGCTCAGCCCGGTCAGCGACGTATACAGTCTCGGCGTCATCCTCTACGAGATGCTTACCGGCCGGCCGCCGTTTCAGGCGGCGACGCCCGTCGATACGCTGCTGTTGGTGCTCGATCAGGATCCCGTACCGCCGCGCTTGCTCAATCGAGGCGTCGATGCCGACTTGGAAATGATCTGCCTGAAGTGCATCCAGAAGGAGCCGGAGTTACGCTACCGCAGCGCCCGCGCCCTGGCCGCCGACCTCGACGCTTATCTGCACGGCGAAGCGTTGTCGGTGCGTTCCGGCCGGCTGGCCAGCGTGTTCAACCGGACGTTCCGCGAGACGCCGCACGCCGTCGTGATGGAGAACTTCGGCCTTTTGTGGATGTGCCACAGTGTACTCATCCTGTTGATGTGCAGTCTTACGACGTGGCTGGCGCATCGCGGCGTCGAGAACGCGCTGTGGTATTTGCTTTTGTGGGGCGGCGGTCTGATCGTGTGGGCGGTCGTCTTCTGGCAGCTGCGCAAGCGGGCGGGTCCGGTTCTGTTCATCGAGCGGCAGGTCGCCCACGTCTGGGGGTCGGCCATCGCCGCCACCATCAGCGTCTTCGCTATCGAATATCTGCTCGATTGGAAAGTGCTGTCGCTGGCGCCGATGCTGGCGGTCATCGCCGGCATCACCTTCGCCGTCAAGGCCGGCATGTTATCGGGCATCTTCTATTTCTCCGCAGCGGCGGAGTTTCTCACCGCCGTCGCGATGGCCCTTCCGCCGCTTCATCGCAAGTACGGCGTGTTGTTGTTCGGTGTGGTGACGGCCGTTTGTTTCTTCGTGCCGGGGTTGAAGTACCACCGCCAGCGCCTGCGCGCGCGGAGAAGTGAACCTGGGTAGACCATGATGGACAGTGCACGAAATGGAACGAACGCAAGGAAGTAGGTGCCGTGAGCCGAGCGGCACTACGAGTCCGGCTCGGCTCGCCGGTCCTACTCATTCCGCAGCGACCGATTGGACCCAAATCAACCTGTGAACTACCTTTTGGATGTAGGACGAACGAGAGTGCGCCCCAGCGCGGACATTGCTCTCCCCTTCGTCGCCGCGGAGTCGGCGGACGCCCTGGCAAAGGTGGATGCTGTGGACCAAGAAAACGCTCCCTTAGCGCAATTACCCCAATGGGCCTGTGAGGTCGGCGCCCAGCCGATCCCCGGTTATCGACTGATCGAGCCGCTGGGACGCGGCGGCTTTGGCGAAGTCTGGAAGTGCGAGGCGCCCGGCGGACTGTTCAAGGCCATCAAGTTCGTCCGAGATCGCGGCGAGAAGAGCGGTGCCGCCGCCGAGGAGCAGCAGGCGCTGCGACGAGTCAAGGGCATCCGCCATCCGTTCATCCTGTCGCTGGAGCGCGTCGAGACGGTGGACGGCGTGCTCGTCATCGTCATGGAACTGGCCGACAAAAGTTTGCACAGTCTGCTGGGCGACTACCAGGCCCGTAACTTGCCGGGCATTCCGCGCGAGGAATTGCTGGGCTACCTGCTGGAAGCGGCCGAAGCGCTGGACTGGATGAACTTCGGCCACGGCCTGCAACACCTCGACATCAAACCGCACAATCTCTTCCTCGTGAGCAATCACGTCAAGGTCGCCGACTTCGGACTCGTCGATCGCCCCAGCGACGTGGAGAGAAGCTATCCGCGCGAACGTCAAGGTGGAATGACGCCGTTGTACGCCGCCCCGGAGTTGCTGTGCGGCACGGTCAGCCGCCACTGCGATCAATACAGCCTGGCCATCGTCTATCAGCAGCTGCTCACCGGAACCGTGCCGTTCTGGTGTCAAAACCTGTATCAGCTGATGGTGCTGCATCTGTCGGCGGAGCCGAACTTGACGGCGCTGCCTTCCAGAGACCGGGAGGCGATCGCCCGCGCGCTCTCCAAGCAACCGGAGGAGCGCTTCCCTTCGTGTCTGGATTTCCTGCAAGCGCTGGTGTGCGGAGAACGCGGCGGCAAGGTGGATCTTCCGCGGCGGGCGGCGGGGATAAAACGACTCGTCTCGTCCCTGAACATCCGCGCCAAATCCCCAAACGCGGCGAGGGAGCCGGACGTGTTAGCGGAACCGGCGCGCGACTCGGAGCGACCCGCGACAAGGCTCTCTCCCACCGTGCCGATGATCCCAGAGGAGCAGGGGAAGAAGCCCTCCACCGTACAGGCGCCGGTAGTCCGGTGGGCGCCGTCTCCCGACAACACCCCCTCGCCGCGAACCGAGATGTCCGCAACACCGACCTGCGTTTCACTGCCGGGTTATCGCTTCCTGGAGTGCGTCGCCCATACGCCGCTGGGAAACGTGTGGAAAGCGGAGGACGAGCAAGGGCGACCGCGACGCGCCTTGTGCCTGGAAAACTTCGTCGAGCCGGATCGCCAACAGGTCGAGATGTTGCAGAGCGTGAGGTATCCGGCCTTGCCCCGCACCGAGATCGCCTGGAACCCATCGGGCCGGTTGGTCCTGGTTACGGACGACGTCGAGCAGACGCTGCACGATCGGATGGAAGCATGTCAGAAACAGGGGCTGCCGGGCATCCCTCGCGAGGAACTGCTGGATTACCTCCGCCCGGTAGCGGAAGCGCTGGACCTGCTGTATCAGCAACACAATTTGTCGCACCTGGGGCTGAATCCACGGATGCTGGCGCTGCAAGGAGGGTCCGTCCAGGTGCTGGACTTCGGGTTGGTTCCGTTGATCTGGCTGCCGACCGGCCACACGGCGGGGAGTTTGAACGGGCGTTACGCCGCGCCGGAATTGTTCGACCGGCCGAACCTGACAGGTATTCCGCCGGGTGAGGCGACCCGAGCCGCGTTGTTGGGTCGCGCGGGTCCGGCCTCGGACCAATACAGTCTGGCGCTGATCTACGCGGAACTGCTCAACGGCATCCCGCCGCAGGCAGCGCGTTCAAGTTCCGGCTTGCGCCGCCGTCCGTCCTCGCTGCGTCGGGGCGGTTCGGGTCCGATCGTGGTTCGCGATCAGCCGAGGCTGGACCTGGATTTACTCCCCACCTGCGACGGCCCGATCTTTCGGCGAGCCTTGCACGACAACCCGGAGAAGCGTTTTCCCACTTGCACGGCCCTGTTGGAAGCCTTGGAGAACGCCGCCTCGGCGCGGATGGAACTGACCAACCTCTACCACGGCCTGCCCGCCGTTATTCCGTTCCCCAGCTTGCAAGGCGAACCGCCGTCGCGCGAAATCGTTCTGCCCTCTTTGCGCGAGTTCGTGCTCAACCTCGCCTCTCCCAGCCTCGGAGGTTCCAACCCGCCGCGCAACGTCGTGGTTTCGGAAACCATACGTTACGTCCGGCACGAAAATGATATTTGGGAGTGCAAATGTCCCGTTCAGGTCTTCAGCGGCGCCGTCGCGCTCAAAGTCCAGGGATTCCAGGAGGAATGGCATGCCAAGCCAACTCGCGAGCGCAACGATTCCTTTGCCTTCCACATCGAGATCCCGCAACCGCACAGGCCCGACAGCAAGGACAAAGCTCTCGCGGCCAAGATCGCGTTCGAGCTGGACGTGCAGGCGGCGACAGGTTCGGCGAAATATTTCTCGGAGGCGTGCATGCGGGTTCGTCCCACGGACGAAGGGCACGAGTGGCTCGCCCGGCTGCTGCCGGAATTGGCCCCGCGACTATTCGACAGCATGCGCCGTTACCTGCACGCCGTCCCGGAACAGCGCCACGAGGACCGTTGGCCGTGCCCCCAACCGCTGCGCGTCTATCCTGTGTTGCGCGACCTGGAACTGGACGAAATCCTCGAAGGAATCAGCCGAAACATTTCGCTGCGCGGCGTCAGTCTCCGCGTCGCCGCCGCGCCGCGCACCGAGCAAGTGTATCTGCACTGGCATCAATCCAACACCGTGTCTCCTTACGCCGTCCTGGCTCACGTCCAGCGCGTGCGACCCTTGGCCGGCGGCGGTTTTGAAGTCGGAGCAGCCTTCCCCACCTCGGCCGGATGAACGCCGGCGTTGACGCTGTCAGCGTGCGAGATTGGCTGTAAGCGGCTGAAGCTCGATTTGGACGGCCAAGCGCGTTCGGCCGTCGCCGGCGAGCAGCCAGGCTTCGTGTTTGATCGCATCGCTGCGGGTCGTGCGCAGCCGCTCGATGAGCGGCGGCGGCGCGTACACGAGCAAGCGATGGCCGGAGCGCTCCAACCGGCACGATTCGACCTCCGCGCGCGGCAGGCCCCGCGGCTGACACCACGCTTGCCAGGCGTGCTGCCATGCGTCCGGCGATGGCTCCGCCGCTAGATCGGGCAGCACGTCTTCCCAACCCTCCGCCAGAGTCGATATCGGTTCCGTCTCCAGAGTCCAACCTTCGGCCCGCACGGCGAACCCCAGCACGGTCGACTTGCCGGCTGACGTCGGCATCGTTCGCAAAAGGACCATCAGCAGCGGCCCTACCGAATCGAGTACGACCCGCTGCCAATTCGACGCCTCCGGGACGTCGGCGCGCGGGAGCAAGACGGCATCGATGTCGCCGGGGAAGTGATAGCGCGTCTTCCACTCCGCGGACTGGTGAATGCACTGCTCCAGGTTGGCGACATCGAAACGCGCGTTCGCCGGCGCCGCCGACAGAGATCCGGCGGCGACAGGAGGAGGCGGTCGGCGCAAATCCAAAAAGTGGGGCGGCCGATTGAGCGGAGAATTGTCCACGAAATAGAGCGTCCTTCGCTCCTCGCTTGGGATGGGTAGGGAGCCGGTTTCCAGGACGTGACGCCCCATGCTCGACAGATCCCAGTGGTCGGCGCCGTTGCGGTGCAGCAGGCCGGCGTCGGTCAATTCGCGCACGAACTGGGCCAGAACTTGCCGGTCCATTTGCAGATCGGTGAGGTGCTGCTCGGGACCGCCGGCGCAGGGAACGCGGGTACTCAGGATCCGCAGCAGCCCCCGCTGCCACGCATCCAGCGACCGCGCCCGCATGACGCGAACGGAAGCCTCGACGCGATGGAGAAGGAGACGACTGAACCACAGTTGTTGCGGCTGGCGGTCGAGCAGTTCGCGCCACCATCCCAGAAGCACGCGGCTGCCGGGCCACGGCGCGGCGGAGGCAGCGCTCATACGCTGCTGCCTTCCTGCATGTGGAACGCCGACGGATGCGGCCCGTATCCTTGCAGATACTGCACCAGTTGGGCGACGAGACGGCCCTCGCGCCGGGCGGTGGGTTCGTCGAGATGATCGAGGGCGCCGTGCCACTGACTGCGGCGAGCCAGTGTGCCGGGGTCGCCGAACAGAATCAGGGCGGAGGCGGCCCGCGTCAGCGCCTGGGCCAAGTGATGGGGATGCTCGCCGTAACTGACCGCGCGATGGGTATGGCTGCGCGTCAGACTGACCAGCCCCATCAGGCACTCACGCTGACCGAACGCGGAAGGCAGGCCGATCTCGATGGGCACCTGGCTTTGCGTTAGGGCGTCTATCTGCCGGATCAGATGGCGGAGCAGTTCGACCTGGGCGGGATAGAGCGCCATCACGGCCACGGCCGGTCCGCTGTCGGGGCGCGGGCAGCCGCAGTCGGCGGACGGGCACGCGCGGCGATGCTCGCACAGTCGATCGCCGCGCTGCTGCCAGCGCGCGCAGGCGGCACGGAACGCGCCGTCGCGCAACAGAGATTCCAATCGCTTCACCAGTGCCCGCGCTTCGAGATAATTGACCAGGCCGGCGCGGGGCAACCGCGCCCGCAGGTCAACGGGCAGTTGCTCCAAGGGACGATCGTCGGCGAGATCCAATTCCAGGCCGGCGCCCCCTTTGACCGAACGCAGCCGCGGCACCTTCACCGACACGACCGCCGGATTACGCTCGCCGTAGCCGTGCGCGGATTCGCCCCCATTCCAGCGGCCTTCCGATTCCGCATTGTGGCGGCGTTCGACGGCGGCCAGGGACGGCACGGCGACGAACTCGACGGCGGAACGCGCGAAGGAGGCGTCCGCCGCGACCGCCGCCGGTTCACAGATGCCGCCGTACAGCAGATCCGATACGAAGTGCGCCAGCGACGGATCGAGTCGGTGCGGCACCGTCAGCAGCGCGGTGCGTCCGAGACTGCGGAGGCCGAGCCGCTCGGCGATCCACTGCTCAGCACGTGCGCGGGTCCAACCGGTGGCGCGGGCAAATTGCAGATGACTCGTGTGCCAACTCGCTCCGGCCTGGGATGCCGGCGAGCCGGTCGGGAGCAAACGATGGACGCTCTCACGCACTCCCTCTTCGAGGACGACCACGGCGCTATCGCCGTTGGGGTTCGGAGAGAATTTCAGGATCACGTCCTCGCCGGATTCGGTCCAGCGCATCCCCCGGCCGCGCGTGCAGACGGCCAACTCGCCGAGTTCACGGTAGATGAACTGCTTGGCCTCGGCGATGCTCATGCAGGCGGGGAAGACGACCTCGACAACCTGCGGGGTTTGGCGAGAAACGGACAGAATGCGCAGTTCGATGTCCGGCTGATCGGCGACCGGCTCCGTCTCGATACCTGCTTCCTGGCTGGCGGAGATCGGTCGCAGGCGGCAGACGAGCCGGCCGTCGCGCTGGGTCCAGGCGAAGGGCAAGCCGTGCGGATCGGCGTGCAGGTTCTGCCACAGGCGCTGGAAGAAGCCGGGGCGCGGGACGGCGGCGCGGACGGGCTTGCGCGTGGAAGGCGCCGGCTCGTCATCGGGCTGCGGTTCGCCGACGAGGATCCAGCGGCGTGCCCTCCGCGCGGCGGCGGCGAACTCCGATTCCGTGACCAGGTGCGCCTCTTCCAGAATCAGCAGGTCGAACAGGACGGCCGGCTTGCCGTTGCGATCGCCGAAATGAACGTCGGCGGGCAGCGCCGTTGTCGTGGCCGCCACCACATTGGCGCAGCCGGCCAGCTTTTCCGGCAGGTGGGGCAATCCCTGTTCGACGGCCCGCAGCCATTGCTCGGCCGACTCCGCGACCTGCTCCGCACGCGCGTGTTGTTGCTCCCACGCCGTTCGCGCCGCGGTCAGCGCTGCGCCGTTCATCTCGGTTGGAGTCGCGTCCGCCGGGAAGGCTTGACGCAGAGCGTGCCACTTTTGGCGCAGGGCGTCTTGCTCGCGCGAAACGCCGGCGATCACCACGTCCAACTCGCTTTGACGGCGAGCGATCTCCTCCTCCTTCAGACGCTGGCGCTCCTCGCCGTAGCGGGTTTCGACTTCGGCGCGTTCGGCCTGGCAGGCCTCGATGTCTTGCTCCAACCGTTGCCGCGCGGCCTGCAACTCGCCGCGTCGCGTCTCCAATTCGCGCAGTTGCTCGGTCAATCCGCTGCGGAGCAAGCTGCCCCACCACGACGGCGTCCAGAAACGGCGTCCCTGCCGGGCCTCGGCCAGCGGCCGGATCTTTTCCCACTCGTTCTCCAGATGGCCCTGTTTGTCGAGGATCGTTTCCTGTTCCACCCGCAGACCCGCGCGCTGGCCGTCGAGCTGTTCGAGCGTCTCTGTGTGGAGCCGTGCGCAGGCTTCCCAGCGCTCCCGGAAGGGGTCGGTCATTTCGTCGAGGCGCTCCACCGCGGCGGCGACGCCGGCGCGACGCTCCGTCAACTCGCGGATTCGGCCGGCGAAATCGTCCGCCCGCCGCGCGAACTCTTCCAGCTGCGCCCACGGAGGTTGCTGTCGCATTCGGGAGTCGAGTGCCTGGCGTGCGGCGTCTCGCGCCGCGCGGGCGGCGGGAACAGTATGGTCCCGATAGGAGCGCAAACGATCCGGCAACGTCAGGCGGGCGATTTCGGCCGACAAGGAAGTTTCGCTCTCCTCGGCGGCGCGACAGCGGATCGGGCAGAGGGCCGGGTGAGTGCCGAGTCGCTGTAGCACACGATCGAGAGCCGCGGTGGTCGAGGCCAAAAAGAGAATGCGCTCGCCCCGCTGGGCCTCCTGCAAGATGATCTCGGCGACGACGCGGGACTTGCCGGTGCCCGGAAAGCCCTGGATCATGCAGACGTCGGGGGTGGCGACGGCGCGGCCGACAGCATCGCGCTGGGCCGTGTCAAGTTCGCTGTCGTGATAATGCAACTCAGGCGGTTGCAGCGGTTGCAGTTCCTTGATTTGGCCGCCCAGCAGGGTGGCGAGCAAAGACCGAGACGGCGTGGTCGTGTGTGCGGGAGCAGTCAACTCGTGAGCATAGAGAATGCCTTCCGAAACGGCACGGTCGAGGGCTTCCTGCTGTTGCGAGGGAGAAGCGCGATGATACCACTCGGCCCAGACGGAGGCATCGCCGAGGGGAGGCTGCGTGGGGCCGGCCGAGGACGGGGAACCGGGCCGTGCGGCCGGCGTCCCGGTCGCGTCGCGGGGAGGCGCTTCGCCTGGGGTGTGCCGTTCCCGTTGAGTCATCGAGTTCCTCAAATGCAATCCGTTAGGTGGCCCGTCTCACCGCTCCTGTTCGGTCGCCACCGCCGTTCGCTGTCTGTTATCATGCGGTTTCTTGTTCGATGCGCCTACTGATTTCCGGGCGATCGGCCCCATCGTGAAGATCCAATGACGCGACCGCCGCCGCCCGTCCAGAGACCTTTCAAGCAGTCGGAGAGCATTCCGAGGAGAAGAGTCGCTCCAAGGGGGTTCGCCTCCTGAGTGGAACGTCCCGTTCCGATACGCTTGCGCCGGCCGGGACGCCGGCAAGATCTTTAACCGTCCGTAGTATAGACGGAATACGTCGGCCAAGCTATGGAATTGCCGTTTGTTTTCGTGGAAATGGGGCCCTCGGGTTCATCGTGTTCGGTCCGGTGTTCGCGCCGGGCCGCCGGGGATCATTCGCGCGCCTCGGTACGCAAGACCGCGATGCTGATTTTCCCTAGGATTCGGTTGACAGGCAATAGCGGAGTCAGCGACGAGGTGTCGTGCCACGAGTGATCGGCGATTTTCAGATGCGCGGCGCTGACCGTGCCCAGACCGAGCGTTCCGTCCAGTCCAAGCCATTGGCCGTCGATCCATACCTCCGTCCACATGTGGAACCCCATGAACGGCCGCCGACTTTTCTCGACGTACAGCAGCCCAACGGCGGTGCGCGCCGGGATGCCTTCGGCCCGGCACAGGGCCGCCGTCAGCAGGGCATACTGACGGCAATCGCCGCGCAACTCCCGAGTCACCTCGCCGGCCGGGCCCAGCGGCACCGAATTGTCCGGCCGCATGTTCTGCTTGACCCAACGCTCCAGGCGTCGCGCCTTCGCCCAGGGATCTTTCTCGTCCCCAGTCGCCCGGCGCGCCAACTCCTTGACGCGGGCATCGTCGCAATTGATGAAGTGGCACGATTGCAAATACTCCGCTGGGGCCGTCCCTTCGTCACGCCGACGCTCTGGGTTGCGTCTGGGATGGACGTGCAACTCGAACGTCTTGTCCCGAAGGTTGCGGATCTCCTGATGGGCGTCGCGGGACAGAGCCGATTCGGGGTCGTCGTCGCCGCGCAGCGTTATACGGTATACGACGGATCGACTCGTGTACGGGTTCGCGATAGTTCGGTCGAGCGAGATGAGCGTCTTGCGTCCGATGTCGGCCATCCGCCCCGGCGCCGCTGCCGCTGTCGCCGCCTCGCGCGTCGTCCGTGTCAAGACGACCGTACCCAGACCATCCAACTCGAATTGCCGCCGCACGGGAACGAAACGCTCGTCCAGCCACCACACCTCCGGCGGCGGCTGCACCTTGACGCCCGGCGCTTCCAGCGCCTCCGCCGTCATCTCGACGCGCAACCATTTCGCCGGCCCCTTCCCAGAGGCGGTGGACGCGTCTTCGCGCTCCTTGACGGCGACGTGGACGGTGAGGACGTTGTTGTACGTCGGATCGTAGCGGAGAAGTGAGAAGCGATCTCCCGCCTTCGGTTCGCGCTTTTGGAACAGATGCTCCAACCGATACAGACCGACCACCTCGTCGCTCCAGCGAAGGCGGCGCTCGATCCGGCCGTTGTCGATGCGGACATGCAGTCGGCCGTCCTCGACGACGCCGGACAGCACCAGTTGGCGCCCCCCTTCCTGCCCCTGCCGCATGAAGACGCTCGTTACCTTTCCCTCGGCCGTCTCCTCGGTGCCAATCTCCCGGCGCAGCCGCAGCAGTGTGTTGTGACGTTTGAAGGTGAGATCCAGCTCGGCGGTTGCGCGGAGGCGTTTTTTGCCGTCCGTCTCCACCTTGCGCACGATCGTATGCAGCGAACCGACCTTTGTTCCGTCGATGTGGGCGGCTTCCCAGATCTCTTCAACCACATCTTTCGCTGACTCCGCGCGCGCCGCCGCGTTCGTTCCCGCCAGTAATGCCGTCCCCAGCAGCAACGCCCCGCACGCGGTGATCTTCATGCGTCTGTTCTCCGTGGTAACACGCAATGCGCCTCTACCGCCAATCATAACCGCTGTTTGGCAAGGATGAAGGATAAATCAAATCAATTCATCCTTCATCCTTCATCCGTTCGGGGCGTTCCGTTTGCGCCGAAGGCGCCGAGAGAATTGCTTGCGCGGATTGGCCCGTTGTGAAATCGCATTCTATAGTTCATCAGGCGAACGCGATCCCCACGGCTGCACGGTTCAGAGACCGCCCGCCTTCCTTCTTCCTTCAAGGTGCCGACGTGAGTTCCGAGAAGTTGACCGCCCATTTGCGGGTGGATCGCTATGGGGATTTCCGGTTGACCGACGCCATCCGCCCGGCGCTGCACGTGCCGGTGGTGCCGCGGCAGGGCTTTCGAGTGGACGTCTACCGCGACGCGCGGGCGGGATTGCGCGTGCCCGTCCTGGCCGCGGCCGTCTCGCGCGAGCAACTCTTCGACGCCTTTCTGGCCCTGCTGGCGCCGCTGGAGGAAGCGGTGGATGTGGTTTTGGAGACGAGCCATCACAGCGACGGCGCCGGTCACAAGGATCTCTATCGCGAGCACATCGACTTGCCGGTGCTGATGAGTTACTTCTGCGACTTCGAGGATTTGCTGCTCAACGACGGCTGCACCGGCGTCGCGGTCATCGCGCGGGGCGCGCCGATGGAAGTGCAATTCGACGAGCATAAGTTGCTGGTGGTCTACGCGCAGGATCTCGCTCCCTTCGAGCGAATCCTGCGCGATCTCGGCATCCCGCGCATCGACTCCTTACGTCTGATCACCGAGGGCGAGCACCTGCACAGCACGGACCCGCAACACGCCAATCAATTCGAGCAACTCTCCTGCCGCCTCGGCATCGGCGAACCGGCCGAGCACGTTAGCTGGTGAAGGGAAGAAGAACTAACCACAGAGTCACAGAGAACACAGAGAGAAGACACAGAAAAGAAAAAAGAAAAAAGCAATCTTGCTCGTTTCTGTTGGTTCCTTGGCTACATTTTTCTTTTCTGTGTTTTCTTCTCTGTGTTCTCTGTGACTCTGTGGTTAGTTCCTCTTCAGGTCAGGGGAGCGGCAGATCCTTGAACTCGAAGCGGACCAAGTGCTGTATCGTTCGCCACTGCTGGAAGACGAACTTGCTCGGCTTTCCGATCTTGCCGTTGGGCGGCGCTCCGTAGGTCAGCGTCATCTGGACCGTGTTCGGCCCGCTGCCGCCCCAGCTGGTGCCGTACTGCTGGAACTTGTTGCCCTTGTCATCCTGCAATTCGATGCGCTGCAACATCGTGTTCATCCACGTCCAGTCGTTGGGGTTGTCCTTGTTGCTCTCCGTGATGTGCAGCTTGATTTGGTACTGCTTGTTCGGCTGGGCGGTAACGTCCTCGAACGAGAACGTCGTGCTGCCGGCGCTCGTCTTCTTGCCCTTGGCCTTGAGGATGTTGTCGCTGACCACGATCGCCTTCTGCTCGACCAGCAAAGTGATCGGCAATTCACCGCGCACGACCTTGAGCTTGGTGGCCGCCTCGGAGGGCCGGTTCAGCTGGAACTGGCTTTGCTGCATGTGCGAGCGGTTGCCGTTGCCGAAGCCGCTGATGAACTGCTGGCGCATCATCATCCCTCCCATGCCGCCGCCGAAGAACACGGCATCGCCGAGAGGGTTATTGTTGGCGGGAGCGAGCATCGTGTTTTTGTTGCTGTCGTAGGCCGCCGTCAGGCGCACCTCGCCGACGCCCAGCATTGGGATGCGCGGCTCGGAGAACACCTGAAACGTCAGGGTCAGCGTCTCGTTGCGATGCCCTGAAGAAGACGAGTTGCCAACCAGTCCGAAGTTCGTGTTGCGCACCATCTGAAAGCCGACCGGCACGAAGCGGAAAGCGCCCGCGTGATGCACGTGCGGCGTGTAGCCTCCCTGGTTCTGAAGGGTGATGCGCTCGTCGCCGTTGTAGCTCGGCTGAACGACCAGCTTGGCATCGCGGCAAATCCAGTCGATCGCCTCCCAGAGAGGGACGTCCTTGAAGTCGCAGTCATGAGACTGCTGAGCCATGTTCGGCGTCGTCCAGAACTCGATTTTCTGGCCGGTTTGCTTGGTTATCTCGTCGAGGATGGCGCGGAGAGGTTTATCGCTCATCTTGAGCGTGACTCGTCGCGGCGAGACGAAGGCGCCGATTTCGATGCGCGGGATCAGGTCGTAGACGCGGCGGCGAACTTCGGCGTCGGGATGGCCGAGCGCTTTTTTCAGGGCCGGCAGCGCTTTCAACCCTTCGGCTTCGAGTCGGCGCGTGGCGTCGTCGCGCTTGCGGAAATCGGTGTCGCCGAGCTTTGCGATGATCGCGTCGAGCGCGGCAACGGCCGGCACGGGAGCGCTCTTCTCGGGAGTGGGAGGGGCAGCGAAGGCCGACTCCGCCAGGACAAAACTCAGCAGCGCGGCCGGCAACAGGAGCTTAGGCACGAGATGACCTCCGCGAATCAGAAGGAACTGTCGGAGCCCGCAGCGTCAGCGAGGGAAGATTTCCGCCCTCGCTGACGCTGCGGGCTCCGAACGGGTTTGTCAGGAGCTTAGTATTCGCGCTTCGTCTTGCGGCCCGGCTCCGGCATGGGATACTTGCCGTCGCTACCCATCTGCAACGGTGCCGGCGAATCCATCTTCAGCTTATCGACCTCGGGGGCGAATTCGTGCTCGCAGTTGAGAATCTGATCGTAGGTGACGATCTGGCCGGTGTGGGCGGCCATGCGGCCCATCGCCGTGACCAGGCTCGCTTGCGCGCCGCGCTCGACCTCGTTGTACGGCCGGTCCTCGCGGATGGCTTGCAGCAATTCGTCCCACTCGACCCGATAAGGATTGTCGCTCCCCTTCTCGGGGCCGCACTTCCAGATGATGTCCTTCTGGTACTTCCGCGCTGTCGAAGCATGCTGGTTCTTGAGCAGACGGCACGAGGACGGCCAATGGCTGTTCGACGAGATGACCGCCGAGCCTTTCGTGCCGTGGGCGAGGCTGGCGAATTGCTGATCGCAGCCGTTCATGCAGCGGCCTTCCAGCAACAGCTTGGTTCCATCGGCAAATGTGTATTCGACGGAGTAGACATCGAAGTTCTGATCGATGCTATTACCGCGATAGTGCCGGCCGCCGGCGGCGCGCGCCTCGACGGGCCAGGCGTCCTTCATCCAGCAGCATTCATCGATGTTGTGGATGTAGAAATCGCTGTAACAGCCGCCGCTGGCCCATAAGAACGAGTGGAAGCGCTGCACCTGATACAGCAATTCGCTGATCCCCGCCGGCTTGGGCGCCGACTGGAAGAAGGCGACAGGGTTGTGCTGCCGGTAGGCGCGCAGCAGCGTCAGATCGCCGATCAAGCCGTCCTTGATTTTCTTGAACATCTCGCCGCGCGCGGGGCAGTGACGGCACATCAGGCCGACGCCGACCTTGAGGTTGCGCTTCTTGGCTTCCTCGCCGAGCTTCAGCATCCGCCGCGTGGACGGCCCGTCCACGGTGATCGGCTTCTCCATGAAGACGTTGAGTCCCTTGGAGATGGCGTAGGTGAAGTGGACCCACCGGAAGGCCGGCGGCGTCGTGAGGATGACCACGTCGCCGGGCCGCAGGCAATCCATCGCTTTCTTGTAGGCGTCGAAGTCGATGAACTTGCGATCCTCGGGAACATCGACCTGTTGTTCCAGGTTGCTGTTGAGGTGCTTGAAACTGTCCTTGAGCCGGTTGGGGAACACGTCGGCCATGGCGACGAGCTTGGTCGGCCCGTTCTTGCTGCGCAGGGCGTCCTCGGCAGCACCGGTGCCGCGTCCGCCGCAGCCGACCAGCGCCACTTGGATGGTGTTCTTCTCGCCGGCGTGAACGTGGGGAACAGCCAGCCCGGCCAGGGTGGACGCCACGGCGATTTTGCCGGTCGTCGTCAGCGCTTCGCGGCGCGTCACGCCGGATTTTGGGGCATCAGACACGTTGGATCTCCTCCCGTGTGTGGTGGGTATGGAATCAGTTCGGGCTTGTCCCTCCAGTTTCTCCGATCCGCGGCGAAAGTCAATCGTCGAAAAAAGGAAAGCGTGTAGATTCGATCCGGAGTTTCAGGTCACACTCTTCTCAACCCGGCTCGGCAATTCGCGTGACATCCAATCCCCGCGCGGTGCCCGGAAAAAAGTTGACGACGATCCTGGGTGCTTTACAATCACCGCGCCGGTGGTTGAGGGGGAGCTATTCCGTCCTCTCCTCCTCTCACTGCCAAGGACGCGGTACGGATCCGTATGGACACAACACTCAACCCCACACGCCAGCGTCTGCTTGCCTTGTGCCGTATGGATCGCACCTGGGTGCGCGGCAACGGGGTCTGGGTTTACGACGAATCCGGCCGGCGTTTCCTCGATTGCTATGCTCAGTACGGCGCGCTGGCGCTGGGGCACAATCCGCCCGGCGTAGTCGCGGCCGTGCGCGCGGCGCTGGACGAGGCCGAGCCGGCGATGGTCCAGCCGTATCGAGCGCGGCACGCGGCGGCGCTGGCCGACCGGCTGGCGAGCCTGGCGGCGGGCGGATTGTCGCGCTGCGTGTTCACCACGTCCGGGGCGGAGGCGGTCGAGGCGTCGATTAAGCTCGTCCGCGCCCGCACCGGCCGGCCGATCATTCTGTCGGCTCACGGCTCCTTTCACGGCAAGACCCTTGGCGCACTCGCCGCCACCGGACAGGAGCATCACGCGCTCGACTTCGGCCCGCTGCCTCCGGGATTCGAGCGCATCCCGTTCGGCGACGCGGCCGCGCTGGAGAGACGTTTGCGCCGCGACGGCGAGCGCATCGCCGCCGTGCTGTTGGAGCCGATTCAGGGCGAGCGCGGCGTCTACCTGCCGCCGTCCGGCTATCTGCGGGCCGTCCGCGAACTGTGCATGCGCTTCGGCGTCGCGCTGGTCCTCGACGAGATCCAGACCGGCCTGGGCCGCACCGGCCGACTGTTCGCCTGCGAGCACGAGGGCGTCGCACCGGACGTGCTGCTGCTGGCCAAGGCGCTGGGCGGCGGCTTGTTTCCGCTCGGCGCGTGCCTGTCGTCGTCCGACTTCTGGGACGAACGCTTCGCCCTGCGGCACTCCTCGACGTTCGCCAACAACAATCTCGCCTGCCGCGCCGGCTGCGCCGTTCTCGACGCACTGACCTCCGGACTCGTCGAGGAGGCGGCGCGGAAGGGCGAATGGCTCGCTCCTCGTTTGGCGCGGCTGGGGGAGCGGTATCCGCGCGCGATTGCCGCCGTGCGCGGCCGGGGCTTGCTTCATGCCATCGAGCTGCGCCCCGTCGGCGCCGAGCAAGGCACTTTCCTATCGTGCCTTCACTTTCAGGGGCTATACGCTTACGCGGTCGCGGCGACGCTCGCCGAGAACGCTTCACTGCTCGTCCTTCCGACCCTGGGCGAAACCCCGGTGCTGCGCTTCGCGCCGCCGCTGGTGATTACTGACAAGGAATTGTCACTCGCCTTCGACGGACTCGAATCGGTCGTGGCGCAACTCGATCGCAGTCCGGGCGAGACGATCGTCCGTGCCCTCGGCGTGCGGCCGGAATTGGTCGCGTCAACTCCGCCGCCCTCGGACATCGACATGCCGCCGCTCGTCCTGCCTCCGCCGCGGATTGCGCGCTCGCGCAATCCGCGCTGCTACGCCTTTCTCGTGCATCCGACGCGGCCCGAAGACATGGCCCTCACCAATCCCGGACTGGAACGGCTCAATTCCGCGGAGCTGGACTGTTTCTGTTCGTTTCTGGCCGGACTTCCTCCCGTGCTGGTAATGCGTGCGCCGCCGATTCGCTCGCGCACCGGAGAGACGGCGGAGGGCTTCCTCATCAGTTTGCCGCTCTTGCCGAGTGAGATGGCCCGTCGCGGATTGAAGCACGTCAGCCGGGAAATCGGCCGCGCCGTCGATCTGGCGGCGCGGTGCGGGGCGCGGGTGGTCGGTCTGGGTGGGCACACGACCGCGTACAGCCGTCGCGGACTCGCCGTCCTCGGTCGCGGTCCGGCGATCACGACCGGCAACGCCCTGACGGCGGGCATGGCCTTCGCCGCCGTGCGCCGCATCGCCAGGCAACATCGGCTCGATTGGCGCGACGCGGTGGTCGCCATTGTCGGCGCACGCGGTTCCGTGGGCAATCTCTGCGCTCGCCTGTTCGCGCGAGCGCGGCCGCGCGGCCTGGTGCTGGTCGGCAATCCTGCCAACGGCTGCGGCAGTTTACGCCAACTGGCAACCGAGCTGGCATGGGGCGCTGAGGCGATTGAAGTCAGCACGGAACTGGGCGATCTCGCCGGTTGTGACATCGTGGTGACAGCGACGGGCGCCGGTCGGGCCGTCCTCGATGACGCGCCCTTGCGGCCGGGCACGATCGTCTGCGATGTCGCTCGGCCTCCGGATACGTCGGCGCGACTGCGCGCCCGCGAGGATTTGTTGGTGATCGACGGCGGCCTGGTCGCTCTTCCCGATCCCCTGGCTCGTTTCGGCGCGGGCAATCTGCTCGGCATGCCCGACGGCGTGCAACTGGCCTGTCTGTCCGAGACGATCCTGCTGGCCCTGGAGGGCGATCCGCGTGATCGCGGCATCGGCGATCGCATCTCCCTCACCGAAGTCGATGCGATGATGCGGCTGGCACGCCGTCATGGCTTCCGGCTGGTACCCACTGGACAGGCGAACGGCCGGCGTCAGCCGGCTGGTCGCTGCCCCAACCAGCCGGCTGACGCCGGCCGTTCGCCCTCCACAGGAGTTTTACGATGAACCAACTCGCCGAATCCATAAGGCGTTTCGCGGCGGTTTACCATGCCCACGCGGAACTGGTCGAGGAGCAGCGCGATTGGAACCCGACCATCGTCCTCGTCGCCGCCGACACCGGTGAGGTCGTGACGGTGGAGATGCGGCAGGGCCGCGTTGTTCGAGTGTGCGAGGAAGCGACTGCCGGCGATCTGGTCGTCACGGCGGAGCGGGCGACGTTGTGCGACATTTTGGAGCTGCGTCGCGGGCCCAATGAACCGTATCTCTTCGGCGAACTGACCGTCCGTGGGCAAGAGGCGGATTTTATTCGTTTAGACTATATCACGGATAGATTATGTCCGCACTGACACGACCTGGCTCGACGAAGGCGCAGGTTTCTCCCCATACCGCCGCCCTGCTGGCGGTGGGATGCGGGACGGCGGCGTCGTCGGTGTGCGCCGTCGGGTTGTTCCACATCGAAGGATTGCTGGGCGGCGTCTGGTCCGTCGCTGCGGTGCTGACGGCGGGTCTCGTTTGTCTGATGCTGGCTCGAGCGCTGGGGCGGCTGGCCGAAGTCGTGCCCAGCGGCGCGGGGCTGCTCGCCTACCTGGCACGCGGCCTCGGCCGATCGATCGGTCTGCTCCTCGTCGTGCCGTATGTGCTGCTGACGCTGCTCCTCGCCGGCGCAGAGGCGGTGATTGTTGGGTTGCTGCTTTCGCGGCTCGTTCCCGTGCCGGTCCCGGTGGGCGCTCTGCTGTTCCTGATCGTGACCTGGCTGTTGTGTCGCCGCGGCGTCCGCGTCAGCTACCGCGTGCAGGCGGCGGCGACCTGGGCGCTGGTGGCAGGACTCGGCGTCGTTTCGCTTGCCGCGATTTATCAGGCCGCTCAGCGCGGCGAGTTGCTGACCCGTCTCGTTCCCGCCGCGCCGAACGTGGGTCACTTCGCAGCGGGCGTGGGGCAGGCGTTGTTTCTGTTCATGGGTTTCGAGCTGGTCACGTCCCAGGCGGAGATCGCCGCGACGCCGCGCAGCATCGACCGAGCGCTGACCGGCAGCGTCGGCGTACTCGCTGGGTTTTACAGCCTTGTCTCGCTGGGGTTTTCGTGTCTGCCGGAAAGACTGCCCGGCGGGAGCGCGGCACTCGTGCCGCAGTTGGATCTCGCCGATCAGGCTGGCGGCGGTTGGGTGGTCGTGCTGATCGCCGGTCTATCGCTGCTGGCGTCGTTCACGTCCTTCCACGGGGCGCTGCTGGCGCTGTCGCGCTTCACGTCGGCGCTGCCCGCGCAGGGAATGCTGCCGCGCCGCTTCGCCCGCATCGAGCCGCGCACCCTCATGCCACGAAGCGCCCTCGCTCTGCTGCTCGCCCTGACGCTCGCGGCGACGGCGCTGGTGTGGTTCGGCGAAGCGCTGCGTCCGTCGATCCTGGCCGCCGCGTTCGCCGTCGCCGTCGTGTACGCCGCATCCGCCTGAGTGCGCGAGCGATCTCCGTTCGCCGAGAACGGGCGCAGCGCGATCTGGCGCTGGCTGAGCGGCAGTCTCGCGGTGGGACTCGTCGCCCTGGCTTTGGGAGTGCTGATTGATGCCGGGCCGGCTTTGGGGGGAACCATCGCCATTCTGAGCGTGGCCTATCTCGCGGCGCTGGGATTGGTGATGGCCGGCGCTTGGCGGGCGGGACGCCCGCGCTCGGGAGCGCGGGCGTCCCGCCCGCATCACGTCCTGCAAGCGGAAGGAGCGAGCCATGTCCCTTGATCTAGCTTCAATGGCGATCCCCGAAGTGATTATTAACTCGCGGCCGTTGGCGGAAGCGCATCCGCTCGACTTGGCGTTGTTCGTCGTCTTCGAGGAAGCGTCCGTAAGCATCGCCGAGACACTGACCCGCCAAGCGCTGCCGCAACCGCTGCTTGATCTCATCGCAAGACAGGTCCGCGATGATTCTCGGCATCTTCCCTTGTTCGCGCGGCGACTGGATGAAACGCTGGCAGTCCCTCGCCGCGATCGAGGGCAAGCGACCGAGGCACTGCTGTTGCGCACGCTGCAAGGGGTGAAGGCGCCTGCCGCGCCTCTACAGCGCGACAATCTGACGAATGCCGTCGTCATCCCCCCACTGCGTCGCTATCTCGACGATTGCCAACGGGCAGCGGACGATGGCGCCGTTCTCGACACACTGGTCCTGCACAATCTGTTGCTCAAGGGCATGGCTTGCTCGCTCTACGTTCACGAGGTGCGCTACTGGCAGCCGTTCGATCCGCACCTTGCAGACATCATCCGTTCCGTCGAGGACGATGAAGTCCATCACGTCGAGTTGGCTGCCCGCATGGTACGCGCTGCTCTCGCCGACGATCCCGTGCGCCGCGATCAGATTCGTGAGTTGTGCGCGGAGGGTTACGCTCGGCTGCACCCCGTGTTTCGTTACTACATCCGCAAATTCGTCGAACTGTTTGGCGTCGTCGCCCGGCAGCAAGGCATGCAGTTTTTTGAGACGGCGGAGCAAGAGATCGCCGTCATCGAGGCCAATTGCGCGGCGCGATACGCCGACACGATGGCAAAATCGGGGATAACACATCATGGACATCAAGAATCTCTTTCACACCCCTGAAAGCTGGCTGTGGGTCCGGGCCGAGCACGTCGCGCTAGTCGGCGTCCTGGTGGTGCTGCTGATCTTGCACTTTCCAGAGGTCCACTGGCTGCGCTTCGTCGTGGCCTTCACGGCAATCGATCTGCTCGGCTACCTTCCCGGCGCGCTCGCCTACCGGCGCGGCGGCGGCAAGATAGCGCCGCTGTATCATCATATGTACAACTTGACGCGCATTTATGTGATTGGCGGACTCGTTGTCGGCTTGTGGGCGCTGGCGGGCGACGGTTTCGAGTGGGCCATGCTGGCGGTGCCCATTCATCTGTCCGGCGATCGCGGCTTCTTCGGCAATATCTACAAGCCGGCGTCGCTGCCGTTCGAGCCGGTTGCGGGGGACCAGCCCAATCCCTCGCTGGCGCTCGGCGCTTGTCCGCCCGCCGTGCAAACGCAATGGAGAGAGACGCCATGAACCTCGTGTGCGAGCCGATCGACGCGGCGGCGCTGCCTTTCGAGCCGCGCGATGCGATCGATCATCCATCGGGCTACCTGGCGCTGTCGCCGCGCAATCGGCGTTTCACGATGGGCGGGGTGCCTGGCTTCATCGCCTACCGCGAGAAGGGCGTTCACCTCATCGCCTTCGGCGGCGTTCACGCACCCGGCGGCGAACGGGCGGCGCTGCTCGATGGTTTTCTGGCGTTCGCGCGGCGGCGGATGCGGCGCGTTCTCGCCGTGCAGGTGCGCGGCGAGCAGACCGAGTTGTTCCATCGTCGCGGCTTCTCGGTGAACCTACTCGGTGCCAGCTATGGTCTGCGTCTGGCCGGCTTTTCCTACGGCGGAACGCGGCGAATGAAAGTGCGGCAGAAGATCAAGCAGGCGCGGACGGCGGGCTTGCGCGTCTTCGAGGTCAGCTGCGCCGAGTGGCCCGCGGACGAGGCAACGTTTGCCCGGCTGCGCGAAGTCAGCGCCTTGTGGCTGGCGGCCAAGGGCAAGAAAGAACTGGATTTCATGGTCGGCGAGTTGGGCCGGCCGGACGAACCCGAACGCCGTATCTTCGTCGTCGTCGATATCAATGGCGCCTTGCAGGGGTTCATCACCTACGTCGCTGTCTGGGGAAGCCGGCCCGGCTATCTGCACGACCTGCCGCGGCGGCGGCCCGACGTGCCGGTCGGCAGCATGGAACTGTGCAACGCCCACGCCCTGGAGCGTTTCGCCGACGAGGGCGTCGAGCATCTCCATTTCGGCTTCACGCCGTTCGTCATTGAGGGCGAGGAGCAGCCTGGGGCGAACCGATTTCTGGCGGCAATGCTGCTCTTTCTCTGGCGCCATGGTTCTTGCATATATCCCGCAAAAAGTCAGGCAGCGTACAAGCTCAAATGGGCGCCGGATTTTGTCGAACCGGAGTACGTCGCCGCCCGGCCGTTTTCGCTGCGCGCCGTCCTCGACTTGCTGTTGCTGACTCGCTCCCTGTAGGTGCCGCGAGCCGAGCGGCACCCCCCGCGTAGCCGAAGTCGTCAGACTTCGGACGAGAATTCACTGAAGTCTGACGACTTCAGCTACCCAGTGAGGTAGGTGCCGCGAGCCGAGCGGCACTTGGGGTCCGGCTCGGCTCGCCGGACCTACCGATGAGATTTTTCATGGACACCGACAAACGCTTTCGAGTCCTGGTCAATCCCACCGCGCACGCCGGACAGGCGCGGCGCGATCTCGAACGCAGCGGCTTGCTGCGCCTGCCGGGCGTAGAGTGCGTGGAAAGCAACTCCGCGGCGCATCTGCGCCATCTGGTACGCGAAGGACAGACGGCGGATCTCGACGCGCTGGTGATCGCCGGCGGCGACGGCACGTTCGCCCTGGCTCTGCACGCCCTGACGGACGAGCAGCGCGTGCCGCTGGCGATTTTGCCCATCGGATCGGGCAACGACTTCGCCCGCCATCTCGGCGTTCCCCGCCTGCGCGACGGGATCGAGGTGTTGCAGCACGGTGTCGCGCGCGGCATCGACCTGGGACGGTCCGAGCCGGGCGGACGGTTTGGCTGCGTCGCCTCGGTCGGACTCGATGAGGTCGGCCTGCGCATCATCCACAGTCCGCGCGCGCCGCGCTCGAAGGCGCTGAACATCGCCGCCGCCGTGTACGGCCTGTACGTCTACCGGCCTCGCGCCGTGCGCGTGCAGTGGGAAGGCGGCAACTTCGCGGGCGAAATCATGTTCGTCGCCGTGGCCAACACGCGCAGTTACGCCGGCGGATTCATGGTTTGTCCCGACGCCCGCCTCGACGATGGGTTGCTCGATGTGTGCATCCTGCGGCGGATGTCGCGTCTGCGATTGCTGTGGCACTTCCCGCGTTTCCTGCGCGGGACGCATGCCGTCCTCCCCGAAGTGATCCTGGCGCGCAGCCCGTGGGTCCGCATCGAGGGTGTGGGCGAGCAGCTGCCGGTGGCGCTGGACGGCGAACTGCCGACCATCAGAACCCCGGTGGAGGTGCGTTGCGAGCCGGCCGCCGTGCGAATGCTGACGCCGCGAATCACGGCCTCGATGCCGGAGATTTCATGCGCACGCACATGAGCACGGATGAATATGACGTGGCGATTGTCGGAGCCGGCGTCGGCGGCGCGGCCTTGGCCCTGGCATTGGCGAAGGATTACCCGTTGCGCGTGCTGCTGATCGAACGCCATGCGGGACCGGGGAAGATCAATCGCGGCGACAGCCTGCTGCCAACGGTGACGGCATATTTGCAAGCGTGGGGAGCGCTCGATCGCTTTCGCGCGGCCGGTGCTCGGCCGTTGACGAAGATGCAGGTTTTCCATCATCGCGCCGGACTGGTCATGGAGACGGATCTCGCCGGTCTGGGCATTCGAGCGCCCTATCTCGTCCTGCCGCATCCGGAGATCGAGCGCGCTTTCACGACGGCGGCCCTCGCCACCGGCCGCGTCGAGGTCCGCTACTCGTGCCGCGTCCTTCGGCTTATCGAGGAGCAAGGCCGGATCGCGGGTGTGGTGCTGAAGCAGGGCGGCGAAGAGTGTTCGGTTCGTACCGCGCTCGTGGTGGGCGCGGATGGATCGTCCTCCACGGTGCGGACGGAGTTGGGCGTCCCAATGCGGCGCGTGCCCTACGATCACGGCTATTTCGGGATCGAGATCGAGCGCCCCGCGAACTACGAAGACGCCATGCGCATCGAACTGCATCCGGCCGGCGGCGTCCTCGTCGTGCCCAATCCGAGTGGGGACCGCGTTGGACTCGGCGTCCTCGTGCGGCGGCCGGAGGAGCAACTGTTCCGCTGTGGTTCGCTGGACGACAAACTGTCGGCCATTCGGCGGCGTTCGCCGCTGTTCGCGGACTGCCGGGCGTTTCCGCGCGGAGCGCATCTGTACAAGCTGGCGCGCGCGCACGCGCCGCGCTACACCGCACGCGTTGCGGCGCTGGTGGGCGATGCCGTCCACATCACGAACCCGACGGCCGGGCAGGGCATGACGATGGGCATCGAGGATGCGGCGGCGCTGGCGCGCTGGGCCGGGCGCGCTCTTGCGGCAGGTCGGCGCGGGACAGCTCTCGATCCGGCGCTGCGCGCCTACCAGCGCGAACGCCGACCGCTCAACGCGGCCATGATCCGCTGGTCGCATTGGATGAGCCGATTTTATGCGCTGGACGGCCACGGCAGCGATTGGCTGCGGCGGCGCGTCTTCGCGCTGGGCAACTCGCGCCTTGGGCAATGGCTACAACGAGTCATCTGGTCGCGCGTCGGTTCGCGCACGCACATGCAGGAGGTGTAATCGTGGCCACTCTGACGACGACCTCGGCGCAGCCGTGGATCATCTCGCGGCGCGAGGATTTGCTGTGGTTGCAAGGTTCGGTGCTGGCCGGCGTCGCCCTGCTGGTCTTCTTCCGGCTGGCGCCGGGCCTCGACGACGCGACGTACACGCCCGGACACCTCGCCGTCCTCGGTCTGCTGCTGTGGGGCGTGTTGTTCGACGGCACGCACGTTTGGGGCACCTATGCCCGCAGTTATCTCGCGCCGGATGAGGGATCTAGGGCGGCGCTGCCGGGAGCGTGGTCGTGGGGGCTGATCGCGCTCGGTCCGGTGCTGGCCGTGGTCGATCATTATTTGCTCGCGCCGGAGCCGTCGCAGCTGTCGCGGGCCGGCTGGCTGTTTCGCGGCTTCCTCGCCTTCGCGTATCTCTGGGCATACTGGCATCTGGTCCGGCAACACTATGGCTTTCTCGTGATGTACCGCCGACGCGCCGGCGAAAACGATCCGCGCGGCGCTCGCCTCGATACGTTCCTCTTATGGACCATCTGCCTGTATCCGTATCTGCGTTTCACCCTCGGCGAAGGGTATGCCCGCAGCGGGCTGCCCGTGCTGACGCCGGACGGCTGGGCCGAACCCGCGCGATGGCTGCTCGACGGGACGTTTCTCGCCCTCATGATGTGTGGTCTGGTTCTGATGATTTCGGGGCGGTTCGAGCGGTTTCAACTGGGACCGAAACATCTGCTGCTGGCAATCGTCCTTGTTTTCCATGTCGCCGTCTTCGGTTTGCTCGATAATCTGCTGACGATCACGGCGACATTGACGATCTTTCATAACCTGCAATATCACCGCATCGTCTGGAAGTACGAGCGCGGATTGGGTCGCACTCCGTCGGGTGGTTTGACGCCTTACTTGACGCTGGGCGTGGCGCTGGGATTGGCGTGGTACGGACCGCGCGTGCTCGGCGTCGCGCTCTTGCAATCGAACCTGGCACGCAACTGCCTGCTCGGTCTGGGCTGGGGCGTGGCATTTCACCATTATCTCGTCGATGGCTACATCTGGCGCGTGCGCCGCTCGCGGACGGTTGCGCAAGCGTTGGATGCCGGGGTGGTGCGGCCGTGAAAGTGGGCGTGCCAATCTGGTGGGACGCGCCGATGCCGCGCTTTCCGCCGTTTCCCGGCGGCAGCGTGCGCGCGGACGTGGCCGTGATCGGCGCCGGGTTCGCCGGGTTGTCCGTGGCCTATTACTTGCTGCGGCGACGGCCTGATTCGCGTGTGGTGGTGCTGGAGGCGGACCATGTCGGCGCGGGAGCGTCGGGCCGTAATACCGGGATGCTCGGGCCGGGCGTGGGACAGAGTTTGGCGGCCCTCGTCCACAAATTTGGTCCCGCGACCGCCCGCGCTCTGTATCAGGCGACGCTGCAAGCGGTCGAGGACGTATACCGGCTGATCGAGACGGAGCAAATCGACTGCGACCTGGAGCGCACCGGGCAACTCATTCTGGCGCGCGGGTCGGACGGTCGCCGACGTCTGTCCGCACTCGCCGCCCTGATGCGGCAACTGCGCCTCCCGCATGAGACGCTGGACGCGGACGCCTTGCGGCGCGTGTTACGGCTTTCGCCGACGTGCCCGGCGGCGCTGCGTTTGCCGACTGCGGTGATTCTGCATCCGCTGCGGCTGGCGGGACTGTCGGCGCGGGTGACGGCGCTCGGCGGTACCATCTACGAGAACGCCCGTGTGTGCGATCTCGGACGCAGCAAGCCCGTGCATCTGGCGATCGCGGCCGGCGGCGAGGTTATCGCGGCGGACGTGGTGACGGCGACCGCCGGTTATACCCCTGCCCTCGGAATGTTGCACGGACGCCTTTTGCCGCTGTATCTTCAAGCGCTCGCCACCGAACCGCTGTCGGAGCAGGCGCTTCGCGTCATCGGTTGGAAGGGTCGCGAAGGCGTACTCGATTCGCGGCGCATCTTCAACTACTTTCGTCTCACCCCCGACAACGTCCTCGTGTTCGGCGGCGGTCGGCCGCGCTACCTCGGCGCGACGTGCAACACGGACGAGGACGCCGTGAGGCGAGCGCTCGACCGTCTTGCCCTTGAATTGCGGCGCACCTTTCCTGCGGAAGCCGGTTTGCGGATCGGGCTGGGGTGGACCGGCGTCATCGGCTACACGCTGGACGGCCTGCCGGCGATCGAGCGCGTGCCGGATCGGCCCAGCGTTCTGCACGTCGTCGGCTGGTGTGGGCATGGACTGGCGTTGGCGCTGGCGGCGGGTGCGTGGGTGACAAGCATTCTCTGCGACGGTGCCGTACCGCAAGATTTGCCCTGGTTTCGCGCGGATCCTCCACGCATTCCCCTCGAGCCGCTGCGCCGCTTGTGTTTCCGGCTCAGCGTGGAAGTTATGACCCTCCTCGACGGCGACAAAGGACAACCGGCGATTTGACAATCGCGGGGCACGACCTACGCTTGAGTGGATATCTGGGCGATGGCCCTGCCGGAGGGGAGGAAGTTCCGTTCGGCGGGGTGACTTCATTTAGAACTCGCACGAGGTCGACCGTGTTCCCCGGATGCCGGCGCGCCTCGGGTCCATCCATCGCCGCGCCCCGATAGTCCGCGAAGAGGGCTGCATCCATGCCGGCGCCTGCGACCATCGATAGGTTCCTGGAAGTGGTGGGCAAGAGCGGTCTGGTGGAGCAGGACCGTCTGCGGCTTTTCTTACAGCAGGCCGGCGGACTTTCGACGATGCCCCGCAAGTTGGCCGCCCGCCTGGTTGCCTCCGGCCTGCTCACCCAGTTTCAGGCCGAACAACTGTTGCAAGGCAAACATCGCGGCTTCAACATCGGCAAATACAAGGTTCTTGAGCGCATCGGCACCGGCGGCCACAGCACCGTTTATTTATGTGAACATCGCATGGTCAAGCGGCGTGTGGCCATTAAGGTGTTGCCGACCGCCAAGTCGGACAGCCCCGCCGCCCTGGCCCGCTTCTACCGCGAGGCCCGCGCCGCCGGCGCCCTCGATCACCCCAATCTCGTCAAGGCCCATGATGTCGATCAGGACAACGGCCTGCACTTCTTCGTCATGGACTACGTGGACGGCTCCAGCCTGCAAGAGATCGTGTCGCGCTTCGGCCCTCTCGCCGTCGAGCGGGCGGCGAACTACATCCGCCAGGCGGCGCAGGGCTTGCACGCGGCGCATCTGGCTGGACTGGTGCATCGCGACATCAAGCCGGGCAACATTCTGCTCGACCGTCAGGGTGTCATTCGTGTCCTCGACCTCGGCCTGGCCCGCTTCTTCCGCGACGACAAGGATCCCTTGACCTTGAAGTACGACGGCGACAATGTGCTGGGCACGGCTGACTACGTCGCTCCGGAGCAAGCGCTGAACAGTCACGACGTTGATATTCGCGCCGACATCTACGGCCTTGGGGCCACGTTTTATTTCCTGCTGGTCGGCCATCCTCTCTTCCCGGACGGGCAGATCGCGCAAAAGCTTATCTGGCACCAGACGCGCCGGCCGACGCCGCTGCGGGAATTGCGCCCGGAAGTGCCGGCGGAGTTAGCCGCCCTCGTCGAGTGCATGATCGACAAGGATCCGGATCGGCGTTATCAGACGCCGGCGGAGGTGATCGAGGCGCTGGCCGATTGGACGATGACGCCGGTGCCGCCGCCGGCGGATGTGGAGATGCCGCGTCTCAGTCCAGCAGCCCGCGCCGCCGCCGTCTCCGATGCGGATTCCGGGTCGAACATCTCGCGCCGGCGGCCGCGGTCGATGGCTGAGTTCTCGACGCCCGCGCTGGCGGCGGCGCCGATGAACACCCCCGAAGAAGGATTATTCCCGCGCGCCGTGCCGGTAGCGCAACCGATCCAGGTGCATCCTTCGGCCCTGCTCGCCGCGCAGACCGTGGCGCCGCCGACTTCATTCTTCCGGGACCGCCTCTTCGCGACGGTGCTATTCGTGACCACGGCCGCGCTCACCGGCATGGGCATTCGCTGGGTGATGACCCAACCGCTTCGCCCCTCCCCGTCGGAGTTGGCCCCATCTCCCCCGCAACCAGTTAGCAAGTCGCAACCTTGAGGCGCGGCGATTAGGCAGACTTCATTCCTGATGCACTGCTTCGCCGGTGGACGCCATCTGCCATTCGGTCGTGAATTCCATTTCGCGCTCGGCGATGCTTTCGCGCGTAGAGGCGGTCGAACGGTCCCGCTCCATCAGATTGTGCAGTACGTCGGCGAGCGCGTCGAAATCGCGGGCGAGTCGCCGGAGGTTCGGATCCTGGCTATCGGTCGGCTTGTGCATGATTTCCTCCGAGGTTGAGAAACCGGCGGAGAGGCGATTTCCGGCCTCCCAAAGGGAGTAGGGTCGCCGCGGACAATCCCGCGCTTCCGGATCGGTGTCGATCTGTTCGTGATTTAGGACGTACCGGAACACTCAGGGAAATGTGAGGGACCGTCCTTAGTTAAGAGATTGTAGCCCTCTTGCGGCGAGATGCAACCGTTTTTTCAACTTTTCGCTATCGCAAATGAATTAAATGCGGATGGGGCGGATTGTCGGGATATGCTCCGCGACAATCCGCCCCATCCGCATGGCTCCGCGATCGCTGGCGCGGAGGGAGATCAGGACACCGTTTGAATGGCCTCGTTGAGGGGGGGCCATTCCTTGTCGATGCCCTCGTCTTCGATCTGCCGGAGTTGGGCCTCGGTAATGTCGAACTGTTTGACGACGTGCTGCACGGACTCGGCGACGCTCATCAGTCCCAAGTCTTGCGTGGTCACGAGGGCATGAAAGATCTCTTGTCGTTGTTGGGTGGTCAAGCGTTTGGCACGCATGAATACCTCCTTTGGGAGTTTGAGACTTCGTCGTGCTCTCCCTGGACAACACAGGAGCGGCCCCGGAGTTCGTTCCGGAGGAGGAAACGCCTGGTGGAACTTGCGCAGCATCCCCGCTGTATGCCGCTCTTGGGGTCCGTCTGCGCGGGAGGGCAAAGGGCGCGATGGTTTGAGACAGGGATGATGGAATGTTCACCGCAGTTTCTTCTACTGGGAGAAACTGCTTTGTCTCATTTCCTCTAGTATATCCATCCCACTGTACTTCGTATCACAAAATCCGAGATTTTTTTCACTCGAAATGATGGGGGGCCACGATCTTTTGGCGAGGCGGGAGCGTAAGCGACCGGAAGGAAGCTCCGGTCGCTTACGCTCCCGCCTCGCCACAAAGTGAAAGAACCTGAGCATTTACTTCCCAAAAGCTTCCATCGAGCGGAAGGGGGCCAGGCCATGATTCTCGTGTTGATGGGCGTTTCCGGCTCGGGCAAAACGACCGTCGGCAAGGTGCTGGCCGCCCGGCTGGGCTGGACCTTCATCGATGCCGACGACTTCCACCCCGCCGCCAACGTCGAGAAGATGCGGCGCGGCGTTCCACTCAACGACGACGACCGCCGGCCCTGGCTCCAAGCCCTCCGGCAGCGCATGGAGGAGGCGTTTCATCGCGGCGAGAACGTCGTGCTGGCTTGCTCCGCGCTGAAACACTCCTACCAGGAGTATCTCCAGCACGAGGAACCGGAACGCATCCGCTACGTCTTTCTGCGCGGCACCGAGGAACTGATCGCTCAACGGATGGCCGCCCGCAAGGGCCACTTCATGAATCCGAACCTGCTGCACAGCCAGTTCGAGACGTTGGAGCCGCCGGAGCACGCGATTGAGGTCGATATTGCTCCGAGTCCAGAAGAAATCGCCGTCGAGATCCAGCGCAAGCTCGGCTTGTGACTGCCTCAGCCCCCCTCCGCCTGACGGCGCATCTCACGCCACAAGTCTTCGAGGTGCTCGCGCTCCGTCGCCTCCACGCCGATCGACACGCGCACCATCCAGCGACCGTCCAAAATCGCCGGGGTGAGGTAGGCCGCGCCGGAACGGTTGATCCGTTCGGCCCATTCCAGCGTGTGCCGATCCAGAGCTTCGCCTTCCAGGCCCGGAGGTTCGTGGCGCACACAGACCGTTTGCAGCGGCACCGGAGCCAGGACGCGCCAGCGCGGCGTCGCGCGCACCTGTTCGGCCAGCCAACGCGCATTGGCGAGGTCGCGGCGCAGGCGGGCTTGCAGCCCCGCGACGCCCTCGGCGCGCAGCAGGCACCACAGCTTTAGTGCCCGAAAGCGCCGTCCCAGCGGAATGCCCCAGTCGCGCAGGTTTTTCACGCACTCATCCGCCGACGATTGCAGGTAACTGGGGTTGGTGGACATCACGCGCACCAGGTGTTGCGGATCGCGGACGTAGTAGAGCGAGTTGTCGAACACGGACCCCAGCCATTTGCTCGCGTTGAAGACCAGCGAATCGGCGTCTTCGATGCCCTGCCACATCCAGCGGCACTCCGGCAGGATCATGGCCGTACCCGCCATCGCCGCGTCCACATGCAGCCAAAGACCGTGCTCCTTGGCGATGCCGGCGATGTCCGCGATCGGATCGAGCGCGGTGCTGGTGGTCGTGCCGGTGGTGGCAACGACAGCGCACGGCTTGCCGCCCGCGCGGAGATCGCTACGGATTGCGTCGTTCAGCTCCGCCGGACGCAGGGCATACGCCTCGTCATGGGCGATGTTACGCACATTCGCCCGGCCGAAACCGGCGAGCAGTGCCGCTTTCTCGATCGAGCTGTGGCTGTAATCCGACGTGTACACTATCAGCGGCCGCGGCTCGGCCTGCAACCCGCCTCGGCTCAGACTGTAATCCGTGGCCCGCTCGCGGGCGCACAACAGCGCGACCAGCGTCGAGGTGGAGGCGGTGTCCTGAATCACGCCGCTCCACGCCGGCGACAGGCCGACCAGCTGGCGAATCCAGTCGGTGACGACTTCCTCCAGTTCCGTCAGGGCCGGGCTTGCCTGCCAGGAGAGGCCCAGCACGCCCAGTCCGCTGCTGAGATAGTCGCCTAGCACGCTGGCGAGCGCGGCGTTGGCCGGGAAGTAGCCGAAAAACCGGGGATGTTGCCAATGCGTCAATCCCGGCACAATCGCGCGCTCCAGGTCGCGGAAGACGGCGGCGAAATCTTCCGATTGCTCCGGCGGCGCGGCCGGCAGCCCAGCCTTGACCTCACCAGGCGTCGTCCGCGCCGTCACCGGCAAGTCCGCCAGGCGCGTCCGATAGTCGGCGATCCAGTCGATGAGCTGGTGTCCGAAGCGGCGAAATTCATCGGCGGTCATGCGTACCTCATGGCTCCGAAACGAGCGTGGCCCCATCAGTCTATTCCGGACAGTCCGGTCCGGGAGGGACTTGCCTTGGCGTGGGGATACTGGTCCTCCGCTTCGGCGCGTGGTAAGGTGGCCTGTGCGGAAAACTACCTGCCTCCTCGTCCTTCCCTTTGAGATCCGCGCATGACCGCTCCGCTGGCTCCCAATCAAGTCGCCGCCCGTCTCGATCGTTTGCCCGTCGGCCGCTTCCACCGTCGCTTCCTGGCCGCCATCGCGTTGGGCACCTGGTTCGATTACTACGACAACTTCGTGGCCGGCTCGCTCGCCGTCATTCTGCCCGCCGCGGGCGTTTTGCCCGCCACGCACGACGGCGAGTGGCTGTCGCCGGTCGGTTTATTCATGGCGTCGCTGCCTTTGGGCATGTTCCTTGGCTCCCTGTTTCTGGGCATGGCCAGCGATCGCCTCGGCCGGCGTTTCGGCTTCCTCATGATGCTGCTGCTGTACTCGCTGGCCACTCTGGCGGGCGGCGTCTGGTGATCGGCATCGGGAAGGAAAACGTAATCGGCGTCAAAAGGAAAACGCCGGCGGGGGTGAGGTGAGGGCTATTTCCCCTTCTTGGGGTCCTTATCCTTCTTAGCTTTCATCGACTCGCGGAAGCGGTAACTTTCG
>DATBGU010000217.1:0-24671 GCA_036557825.1 Gemmataceae bacterium | reverse complement strand
GGAGCGCGCTCCGCTGCGCGTCGCGGCTAACCAAAAGGAGTTTGGAATGGAGCGTCGCTCGTCTTTCGCACTCGGAATGATCCCGTGGCTGGCGCTCTGCGCCTCGCCGTGTTTCGCCCAGAGAGAGCGGCCCGACATCTGGGGCAAGGAGATCCTGAAGCAGCCCTTCGACGACCGGCCGTTTCGGCAAATCAAAATACCGGCCTGGGTGCAAGAGACGATCGGCTGCGGTTATACGCTCTCGGTGATGGACGGCAAGGCGCGGGCCGCCGCTCGCGCCCACGGCGTCACCCTCAGCGAGATCGGCTTCGTCGATCCGCTTTACGCCTATTACGACAGCAAATTGCTGAAAAAGCGCAGTCCGCACGTCCCGCTCGACCGGCTGGCGAAGGACATCGACGAGTACAAGCGCCTGGGCGTCCGCATTCTGGGCGTCTACCCGCCGAGCCTTCAGGGCGAGGTCTACGAGAAACATCCCGATTGGCGGCGGATCGCGACGAACACCACGACTGTCCCCCAGGTCGATCTGAAAAAATCTCCGCACGGCGGCATGTTGTGCCTGCTGGGTCCATACGGCGATTTCTTCATCGACGTGCTGGCCGAGATTTTGACGCGCTATCCCGACGTGGACGCCTTCAGCTTCGACGGCCTGCATTACGGCGGCGTCTGCTACTGCAAGCACTGCCGCGACAACTATCGCAAGGCGACCGGCAAGGAGATCCCCAACGCCGACATGAACGATCCGGCTTTTCGCCGCTATCAGCACTGGGCCGACCGCCGCATGGAGGATCTCATCCGCCGAATGCAGACGCGGCTGAAGGGCATCAAGGCGGAGGTGGCCCTGGTGACGTGGACAACCAACGCCGGCCGTTTCGGTCACTTCCTCAGCATCCCGCGCAACATGCCCGCGCGCATGAACCTGCTGCTGGATGCGCCGGATCAGGAATTCTGGCTCGACGAAACCAACCGCGGCGCGACCATCGTGCCGGCCTTCGCCAACGCCTACATCTGGGCGACCACCAATCATCGCGTCGCCTTCAGCGAGCCGTACCTGATGAGCCACGGCAACCCCTACGGCAAGGACAGTTTTCCGCCGCACGAGATCCTTCGCCGCATGATGCTCGCGCTGACCTACGGCGCCGCTCCCAGCATCGCCGTCAGTCAGCCCCCCAATCTTCAGGCGGAACTGTACAAGTGCATGGACGAAGTGCAGCGGCGCAAACCGTGGCTGACGCACAAACGCCCCGATCCGTGGGCGGCCCTGGTCATGAGCGACAACACGCGCAACTTTTACGGCCGCTCGGCCGGACACGTCGAGGAGCGCTATATGGCTTCCGTGTTCGGTGCTTTCCGCGCCGCCGTCGAGGAGCATCTGCCCGTCACGGTCGTCAACGACTGGAACCTCAACGATACTGATCTCGCTCCCTACAAGGAGCTGATCCTGCCAAACACCGCCTGCCTCGACGAGCGTCAGGTCGCCGTCGTCGAGCGGTTCGTCCGCCGTGGCGGGGGGTTGATCGCGAGTCTCGATACTTCGCTGTTCGACGAATACGGCACACCGCGCAAGAACTTCGCTCTCGCGGACGTGTTCGGCGTCGATTACCGCGGCCTACCCTCCACGGGCGGCGGCAAGGAGGAAGTCGATGTCAACTTCGCCAAGGCCATCGGGCCGGATTACTGGGAGAAACGCAAGAACGTCTTCGATTTTCGACAGGATGTGTCCTCTTTTCTCAATCAGGGTCGAATGAAAACCTACGTCGGCGACCAACCCGTCACCTTCAAAGGCCCGGCCGTGCGCGTCGCGCGGAGAGGAGAGGCGGCGAAGGTACACGGTACGCTGCGGGTGAAATCGACTCCCGACGGGGCGGCGTTCCCCGGCGTCATCGCTCACGAATACGGTAAGGGGCGAGTCGTTTTTCTGGCGGCGGGTTTCGATGCGGCGTACTACCTCTACGCGTATCCGTATCAGCGCTTGATCCTGCGCCACGCCATCACCTGGGCGGCGTCCGCCCCGCCGCCGCTGTCCGTCGAGGCACCGATGTGCGTCCATGCGACGCTAATGCGCCAGACGAAAGGAGACGCCCAACGGCTTCTCGTCCACCTCTTCAACGATGTCAACACGACCGCCTTTCACGCGCGGACCAGTGAGGACGTTCCGCTGCGCGAGGAAGTGGTGCCCGTCCACGACATTCGCATCATTTTCCAGCCGGGTTATCGCTTCCGCCGGATTCATGTCGAGCCGGAGGGGAAAGACCTGGAGATGCGGAAGACGGTTGAAGGCACGCGCGTAATCGTGCCTCGGTTGGATGTCCATTCCATCGTTGTGGGCGAACTGGAAGCGATGGCGCGCTGAATTGTTTGCCTGCGGATGCCCACGATTGATGCCGCTCTCTGGCCCTACTTTCCCTGCTTGTTGAGCGTTTCGAGGCCAGCCGCGTTGTCGATGATGTAGAAGCCCTCGCCGCCACACTGTCGGCCGAGCCACGCGCGAACGGCGGTCTTCTCTTGCACTTCGTACGTATGGCCGACTGCCCTCCCGGATTGCCATGTTACGCGACTCCAGCGGACGGTGATCATGCGACCAGCTTTGAGGACTCGGCCGTTATCAGGGGTCGTCCGCTCGACTTTCGTGACCCAGACCAAGGCGGTATGTTTGGTCACCACTCGGCCGTCCTCGTGCTTGTCCACACTCGTGTTGAGTTGCCGCACCTTCCCCGTTACGACTTCGGAGGCGTCCTCCTTGTCCTTCGGCGGTGCCGCGGCCGCAACAGTGGCTCCGAGGAACAGGACGAGAACCAGCAGCACCTGGAAGATCGGACGCATGGTATTTCTCCCTGAGGAATCCGCGGGGTTACGCCCCGCCATCATCTCACGAAAGGGTCGGGAACGCAACGAGGAGCGCAGGACGAGCAGCGACGAAGACACACCGTTGTTGCGCGAAAGCGGCGGTGTGGGGGAGTGACTGAATTGTTGGCAGAGGTAAGACGCCAACGACGCCCCAGGACGGAGTCCGAGACGCGGGTTGCTCAATCGCTCCGCTCGTCGTTTTACCTCAATTGAGATTGAACGCTTCCTTCAGACACAGAAGCGCCTCCTCGCCGCGGGCGCGATCGACCACCACACTGAGACGCACTTCGCTGGTGTTAATCATGCTGATGTTGATGCCGCGCTGCGCCAGCGCGCCGAACATGCGGCGAGCGACGCCGGTATGCGTCCTCATACCGACGCCATGCACGAACAGCCGCGCGATGCCGGCGTCGGCGGCGACGCGCGTTGTGGAGTCGAGCGCGGCGACCACCTCGCGCGTCACCGTCAGGGCGCGATCGAGGTCGGCCTGCGGCACGCTGAACGACAATTCGGTGCGGCCGGCGGCGAGGTTCTGCACGATCATATCGACCACGATGCCGGCCGCGGCGACCGCCTGGAAGACGCGCGAGCAGTAGCCCGGCTTGTCGGGCAAGCCGAAGATGGTAATGCGGCCCTGGTCGGTGGCCAGCAGCACGTCGCTGACGACGATGTCCTCCATGCTGGCGAGTTGTTGTGTCAGGGCAGTTAGGTCACGGCTGGACTTCGGCGACACGGCGCCGATGGGGCGGCGCTGAAAGTCGTGGTTGCCCTTGCCGCCGGGCTGGCCGGAACCCGGACGCGGCTGGGCGAGCGCGAACGCCTGATGCACCGCCCGCAACGCCTTGATGCCCTCGTTGCGACTGACCAGCACCGAGATTTTGATGTCGGCCGTCGTGATCATTTTCATGTTCACGCTCTCGGCCGCCAGCGCCGCGAACATGCGCTCGGCGACGCCGGTATGCGTCCGCATCCCGGTGCCGACAATCGACACTTTGCTGACCTGCTCGTCGAACTCGATGGAGGCGCCCAACTCGGCGGCAAGTGGCCGCAACACGGTCAGGACCGCCGGCAGGTCGTCGCCGGGCACCGTGAAGCCGATGGCCGCCTTGCCGCCGAAACCGACGTTCTGCGCGATCATGTCCACCACGATGAGATTGTCGGCCATCGCCGCGAAGACGCGATGGCTGATGCCCGGCTCGTCCGGCACGCCGTTGAGCGATATGCGTGCCTCGTCGCGGTCCAGGGCCGCGCCGCTCACGACGACATCGCGCATCCACTCCGCTTCAGGAACGATCCAGGTGCCCTCGGCATCGCTGAACGACGAGCGGACGTGAATCGGCACATCGAACTTCTTGCCGAACTCGATGCTGCGCGAGTGCATGACGCCGGCGCCGACGCTGGCCAATTCCAGCATCTCGTCGTAGCTGATCGAATCCATCTTCCGCGCCTCCGGCACGACGCGCGGATCGGTGGTGTACACGCCGTCCACGTCGGTGTAAATCTCGCAGCCGACCTCTGCGTAACCGGGGGCTGACGCCGCCGGCTCGCCGGAATTCTGATCGTGCTTGAGGACGGCGGCCAGGGCGACGGCGGTCGTGTCGGAGCCGCCGCGGCCGAGCGTGGTGATGTTCCAGTTCTCGTCGATGCCCTGGAATCCGGCGACGATGACGATTTGCCCGTCGGCCAGCGCTTGCCTCATGCGGGCGGTGGAGATGCTCTTGATGCGCGCCTTGGTGTGCGTGCTGTCGGTGACGATGCCTACCTGAGCGCCGGTGAAGCTGATGGCGCGTTCGCCGAGCGTTTGAATGGCCATCGCCATCAGCGCGATGGTGATTTGCTCGCCGGTGGACAGCAGCATGTCCATCTCGCGGGCCGGCGGCTGCTCGGTGATCTCCTTGGCCAACTCGATCAGCTCGTCGGTCGTGTCGCCGCGGGCGCTGACGACGACGATGACCTGATTGCCTTCCTGCTTGGCGCGGATGGCCCGCCGCGCCGCCGCCATGATCCGCTGGGCGTTCGCCACACTGGTGCCGCCGAACTTTTGCACAACCAAACGCAAGGGAGAACCTCCGTAAGTACGAAGTACAAAGTACCACAATACGAACGTGATGCTCTATTTTGTACTTTGTATTTTGCACTTCGTACTTCGTACTTAGGCTGCGCGGCGCGGACGCGACTGGATGTCGAACAAACCGAACACATCGTCTTCCGTCAGCCCCAAGGACGGCGGCGGGCCGTTCTGCTCGATCAATTCGTTGAAGAGCTGGCGTTTCCTCTCCAATACCTCATGGATGCGGCCCTCGATGGTGCCCTGGCTGATGAAGCGCGTCACAAACACCGAGGACTTCTGGCCGAGCCGGTGGGCGCGGTTGATGGCCTGGTCCTCGATGGCAGGGTTCCACCAACGGTCGAACAGAAAGACGTAATTGGTGAATTGCAAATTGAGGCCGACGCTGCCGGTGCCGTAGCTCATCAGGATGAGGTGCTTGCGCGGATCGCTCTGGAAGCAATCGAGGATGCGCTGCCGCTCCTTGTGCGGCACCTTGCCGTGATACTGCAATGGTCCGAACTCGCGCAGCGCCGCGGCCAAAAACTCCAGCGGCTCGACCCACTGCGAGAAGACGATCGCCTTACGGCCGCTGTCCGCCACTTCGGCCAGGTCGGCGTGGAGCTGTTCGAGCTTGGCGCTGTGCTTGGTGCGCGGGTCGAAATTGCAAATCTGTTTCAGCCGCATGACCAGCTCAAAGACGTGCTGCACGCTGATGGTGTCGCCCAGGGCGTTGAGGTGAATGACGCCTTCCTTCTCGGCCAGGTCGTAGGCTTGCCGCTGCGCCGGCGTCAGTTCGAGGTAGGCGTCGCGCACGATGCGCGGCGGCATGTCGGGGGCGACTTCTTCCTTGGTTCGTCGCAGGATGCAATCGCTGGTCAGCGCCGGCAGTTGGCGGGCCGCCGTCTGGGGCGGAATGCGTTCGGGATCGACGAAGGCGAAAATGTTCACCAGATCTTCGGTGCGGTTCTCGATGGGCGTGCCGGTCATGGCCCAGCTGCGGTCGCGGTGCAGGCCGCGCACGGCTTGCGCCGTCTTCGATTCCTTGTTCTTGATCCGCTGCGCCTCGTCGAGGACGACCACGTCGAAGCGCGTCCGCTCGTCGGCGATCTCGGCGGCGTCGCGGGTCAGCAGCTCGTAGTTGACCAGTTTCAGCGGACAATTGGAGACGTGCCAGATGGCGCGCCGCGTCTCGGTGTCGCCGGTGACGACCTCGAACGGCAGGTCCGGCCCCCAGGTGCGCAGCTCGCGCGTCCAGTTGATGACCAGCGGCTTGGGACAAACCACGAGTGCCTTGTGGATCAACCCGGCGTGGAAGAGCAGACGCAGGGCGACGATGGTCTGCATCGTTTTTCCCAGCCCCATTTCATCGGCAATGAGGGCGGCGTGGCGCGGCATCAAAAACGCGATGCCGCGCAGCTGGTAGGGATACGGTTTGAAGGGCAGCGATACCTGCTTGTTGGCGAAGATGTCCTCCAGCGGCGGTTGCAAGAGGTACAGCAGCCGGTCCTTGAACTGCACGGTTTCGCGCGGCGGACGGATGCGCGTGAAGCCGGACTTGCCCGGCGTCGTTGGCTCGATGGAGGGAGTTCGCGGTTCCGGCTCTTGTTCCGGCTGAGCCAATCGCGGCTTGGCGACGGTGTGCGGATCGGGCGGGGTCGGGAATCGCCATCCCTGCGTCGTCACGTCCATTGCGAGTTTGCCGAGGGAGCGTACCCACGGCGACGCATTCAGCAGAGACGCTTGCCGCACACCGACTTCCAGCGGTCGATCGAAGCGCGGCAGGCTTCGCACTTCCACAGACAACGATAGGGCAATCTCGTCAACCTGGAGAATCGGGAGCGCTTCGTCGGAAACAGACGCCGAGGACGATGGTTCGCCCACCGCACATTCCACTACGCCGTCTGTGTCTCCGGTTGTCGGCATCATGCGTGGCAGGAACCCGCGCCGAGAAGTCATCGTCGCCGGCAATATCGGTAAATCGGGAGGCATCGGTGCTTTGGCGAAGCACCGCCCTCCGGGGCACGATATAGATTCGGGTAAGGAAGGGAGCGAACTTTAAGGGAGGAACATGCGCGGTCGAAACCCGGCGAGCGGGGGGTGTTAACCCCCTGTTGCTTCGGAACAGGGGGCTGACGCCCCCCGCTCGCCGGGGAACATCGTTCGTTACTTCTCGCTCTTGTCTTCCTTGTCCTTCTTCTCGTAGACGAAGCGCTGGATGACGTACTTGTCTGCGTTGTCCTTGAGCCATTTCTTGGCTGTTTCCGGGAATCGCTTGCCGTCCTTGGGTTGCTGCCAGCCGTCCTTCGGAGTGAGGCCCAGCTGGTAGAAGATGGTTTGCGGGGTCATCTGGAACGGGCCGGGGCGGGGCGGCTTGGCGTTCCAGTCGGCATCGGCGACTGTCAGGAGGATCTTCTTGCTGAGGTCGGCGTCGATGGGGGCCGTCTTCGGCTCGCCGTTGCCGGGGCGGCGCTGGCGGTAGTGGTAAATCAACATGCCAGCGGTGAGGAGACGGTCTTCCTTTTCCTTCGATTCGAGTCCGGCCTTGGGATCGGCCAGCAGCTTGGCGCAGCGCTTGACCTCGTCGGTCTCCTTGTTGAAGTTGGCGTTGCCCTGCTTGTTGATGACGCTGAAATACATGGGCGCCGTGTAGAAGTCGCCTTCGGGGTGCTTGGTCAGGAACAGGCAGGCTTCTTGGTTGAGGGTGAAGGTGACGCCGCGGAAGGGACGGCGGAGGATGGGACGGCCCGGCGCTCCCGGGGCCGGAGGCGGGGGCGGCGGGATGAAGCCGACGCGAATTTCTTTGACGCCCTTGGCGCCGTGCAGGTTGGTTTCGACCTTGATGATGGCGATCTGGTACTCTTGTTTCTCTTTGGCGCCGGGGAACGCGGCAACGGAGACCGTCTTGTCGCCGAAGCCAGTGACCTTGCCGACGACGATGCAGTCCGCCGTCGCCACGCGCTGGGAGATGGGGGAGGGCGCGATCATCATTGCCTTGGCGGTTGAGGGGGAAGTCGTCAGGGCCAGGCACAGCACGCCGGCCAGTCCCATCCACATCATTCGCTTCATGAAAGTTGCTCCTCAAAGGGAAAAGAACTCGATAGGCACCTGTCAGCGATCCTCCTGCGAGCCGGAGGCGTTCGCGCTCTGTCCGAGATACTCTCCAGACGAGAAAGTAGCCCTCACGGATTGCTCATTTTTGCGCTCTCAACAAAATCGTCTGTCAAGTTCACTCACGCTGCCCTTCCCGCGTTCCCCACGGGCCGCTAGGGTGACGGATGGCCGTCGCCGAGAGTCGAAAACCGAGAGCCGAGTGCCAATGACCGATGCCGCTCCCCTGCCTGTGGTGCGATTGAAGATCGCCCGCCGTTCCTCCCATCCGTGGATATTCCAGAAAATGGTCGAGAAGCCGGCCACGCGGTTGCCGCCGGGGAGTGTCGTGGACATTCTCGACCGCGACCGCCAATGGGTCGGACGCGGCTTCTGGAACGGCCATTCGCGCATCGCTCTGCGTGTGCTGACCACCGACGCGGCTGAGACGATCGACGACGTTTTCTTCACCCGCCGCATCGCACAGGCGGTCGCCCTTCGCCGCGCTTGGCTGAATTTGGACGCGGTCAGCAACGCCTATCGGCTGGTCCATTCGGAGGGCGACGGTCTGAGCGGTCTTGTCGTCGATCGTTTCGGATCGTTGATCGTGCTGGAGTTTTTCGCGGCCGGCATGTATCGCTTCCGTCCGGCCATCGAGTCCGCATTGGCGAATCACTTCCCCGACAGCCGATTCTACTGGTTCGCCGAGGAGCACGTCCAGAAGCAAGAATCGTTCGACTGCCGGTCACCCGACGTGCCGCCTCCAGAGGTGATCGTCGAACACGGCGTCCGCTTCCGCGTGGCACCGGGCAGCAAACACAAGACCGGCTTCTTTCTGGACCAGCGCGACAACCGTCGCCGGTTGGCGTCGTTTTGCCGAGGCAAGCGCGTACTCGATCTGTGCTGCAACACGGGCGGTTTCGCCGTCTACGCCAAGGCCGCAGGGGAGGCGGACGAGGTGGTCGGCGTCGATCTCGACGAGCAAGCGCTGGCCCTGGCACGGCAGAACGCCGGACTGAATCAGGCGCGAGTGCGTTTCGTGCAGGCCGACCTGTTTTCCTGGCTGCGCGACATCCTTGCCACGGGCCAGCGCTTCGACGTGGTCGTCCTCGATCCCGCCAAACAGACGCGCGATCGCGAGGAGGTCGGCTACGCGCTGAAGCGCTATCTCGACATGAACCGATTGGCCTTGCAAGCGGTGACGGCGGGCGGCATTTTTCTGACTTGCTCGTGTACCGGATTGGTGTGCGAGTCGGACTTTCTCGATACCATCCGGCGGGCGGCGTGGCAGGCTGGTCGAAGCGTACAGGTGCTGAGCATCGCGGGGGCCGGGGCGGATCACCCTTTTTTGATGCACGTTCCGGAAGGGAGATACCTGAAGGCTGTGTTTTGCCGGGTGGAAGAGGTAAAATCGGCGGCAACGATCAAATCCGTTTGATTTCAAGGCAAACCCGCCAACTTGCGCCCCGCCCATTCGAGGGTCAAGAACGCCAGCACCAGCACCAGCAGCACCCACCACTGCCACAGTTTCTGTTCGTGGCGTTCGGTGTACGGCACCGACTGATTGACGAGCAGCTCGACAAGCTGGCCGGCGTCCTCGGCGGTGAAGACCTTGCCGCCGCTCTTGGCGGCGATCTCCTCCAACAGCGGCCAGCGCGTCTCCAGGTCGATCATCTCCTTGCTGTCGGGCGGTTTCATGGTGAAGTGCGCCCGCATCGGCTCGCCGGGTTTTCCGGAGCCCGGCTTGCCCGGCGGTCCCTCCTTCGCCAGCAGCTTGTCGGCGAGATCGGGCACAACCAACTCGATGGCGTACTCGCCCGGCGGCAGATCGCGCAGCCGGCCCTCCAAAACGCGCGGCTGGGCCTCGCGCCGAGTTAGCGGCACCAATGCGACCGCCTTGTCCGCCGCGCCCGCCTCGCCTTGTTTGAGGACGCGCGCCGCGGCCAGCAGGTCGGGCTTGATCGGTCCCAGTTCCTCGTTGAGACGGACGACGATCTTGACCTCCTCGTCGCGCGCGTAGACCGGCTGCGGCGTGCCGAAGCGGAGGAAGTCGTTGCCGGTCATGAGCGGCTTGTCCGACGCCGCCCAGCGAATGGCCGCACCCCAGAACGTATGATGATGCAGGTCGCCCACTCGGTAGCGCCAGCGCCAGGTACTGTCCAGTCCCACGTAAAGCACCCGGCCGAATCCGTAATTCTGCTTGACGATCAGGGCGGACTGCTTTTCCGCCTCCAGCGGTTCCAATTTCGCTTCGGCATCGGCGACGTAGGCCAGCGTCGTCGCCCCCGGTTTCGCCTGACCGACGACGCCCCAGAAATGTCGCGGCAGGTTGCGCCAGACCGACGCGCTCTTCGTCGGATCGGTGTCCATCTCCATGAACTTCGTTTCCCGGCCCATCTGTGTCAGCGTCAGCGGAAAACCGTCCACCGGAGCGACGACGCGCGGCGACTCGATGGGCAGGAGTTTGCGGAGCGGATCGGCCTCGCCGTTGGGTTCGACATCGGGATAGCGCAGCGGCATGAAACGCTTGCCGGCGAGTACAACCAGCGTGCCGCCGCGCTCGGCGACGTATTTTTCCAGCCGTTTCCGCTCCGCCAGCGGCAACTGCTCATCGCTGACATCGCCGAGAATGATGCAATCGAACTCCGCCAGGGCATCGGGTCCGCTTGGCAACTCTTGCCGCGGCGAACCCATCTTTTGCAGTTCCTCGGGACGAAGCCGGTCGTCGAGTCGCGGCTGATGGAAGACGACGCTTTCCACCTTCATCGTACGATCGCGTTTCAGGGCGGTGGCGAGATAGTGATACTCCCAGCGCGCCTCGCCGTCGATCAGCAGCACCTTGGCCTTATCGTCGGCGACGCTGACGGTCGTCAGCCGCTCGTTGTTGTCGCCGCGCGTCTCCTTCGTGTCGGGGTTGACGGGCCGCACCGTGGCCAGAAGCGCTTGCGTGCCGACCTCGTCCATCTGCACGGGGAACGTCTCGCTGTACGTTCGGTCGTTGCCGTCGTGATGCACGATGCGTTCGGCCAGCACTTTCTTGCCGGCCTTGCCGGTGCGATGCAGCTCGACGAGAAAATCCTGGGCCGGCAATCCAGCGACCTTGAACGTCACCTCGACCGGCGTCTCGACGTCCTTGAAAACGGCGTTCGGCGATTGAATGGACACCAGCGCGACATCGGGAGGCGGCCGTCGCGCCCCGAGGGCGATCGGATAGATCGGCAGGTGTCGTTCGCCGAGTTCCTGCGCCTTGTTCGTTGGCGGCTCGCCCGCATTGTGCTGCCCGTCGGTCAACAGCACGATGCCGAGCACCTTGCCGTGCCCCGATCCCGAGCGTTCGAGAGCGCGCACCAGTGGCAAACGCAGATCGGTGAACGCCGCCGCCTTCGCCTCCGCTCGCCCCTGCGCCGGCGTCGCTTCGTCCTCGCGCCGTGGGACAGGCGTCTCGCCTGTCTTGCCTTCTCTGTGAAACAACTCGGCGAGTTGATCGCGCTTCAGCTCCCATGCTTCCTGATGGAAGCCGAGCAATTCCACGTCATGTTTTGCCGCCAGCGCGGAAAGCAAGCGCACCCCGTCGGTGCTGAGGATGCGTTCGGCGGCCTGGCTGCGCGTCAGTCGATCGACCACGGAGCAGAGCTTGTCGTGCGCGGCTTGATGTTCCTTTTCGATTTCCCGGCGGCGTGCGGGATCGTCGGCAAACTGGCCAGGCTTAACCCACTGAGGCGATCCCTTTTGTTCGTAATCCTTAATCCAGTCGTCGAGTTGGCTGTCGGTGCAGATGCCGTCCGCCAACTTGAGCGCCCGCGCCAATCGCAGCTTCTCGATGGGCGTCCGTTGGAGGTCGGCCACGTCCATGCTATCGGAGCGATCGACCGCCACGAGGACATACCCGCGTTGGCCGTAGGTGCGGGTGTGACCGTAGATCGGCTGCAAGCAGACGAGGACGAGCAGCAGGGCCAGTACCATCGCGCGCAGGCAGAGCAGACCGATGGCGGTCGGCCGGGCCACGAGCTGCATTTCGTAGCGATACAGCCACAGCACCAGCGCCAGCGGCACCAGGCAAACGGCGGCGATCAGGATTGCTTGCAGCGCGGGAGGCAGGCCGGCCCATGTCGGCGTCAACAGGATGTCGCCCAGATCGAACGGCAGTTTCCAGGAAAACATGACCCATGCCCCGATTCACCGGCCTTATCTCAAGGCGCTTCTCGCCAAGTCGCGTTCCCATGATACGCAAACCGCGAACGAAATAGTACCCCCTGCTACGGGTAGCCTCGCCGTGTCGATGGGATTCGCCGATCCTCAGCTCTGCGCATGCCGGTCGCCGTCTCCCGTCCTGCCGCATCTTGATGAACGGCCCATGTCGTTGCATCGCTTCGTTTTGCCCGCGTGCGAAAAAGTAATAATGCCCCCTTTGATTTTCTTTGATTTTCGTCGAGCCGATCCATTACGCTCGTGATTCAGCCGACATGATGACCCGTCCCCCCCTAAGCGAGAGGTCTTTATGCCTCGTTCGCTCACCGCTGGCTCCTCACCCAGTCAAGAACTGCGTCACTTCACCAACCGGGACCACGAACGGTGTGTCGTGGGCCGTCTCCTCGCCCTGCCGTCGGGACAGCCGCTGCCGGTCGTCATGTTTTACGGCGTCGGCGGCACCGGCAAGTCCTGGCTGATGCGCCGTCTCCGCGCCGATCTGCCGCCGGAAATCCCGTCCGCCTTGCTCGACTTCGATCCGCAGTCCGGCGGCGCTCCGTACCACACCGACTATTCGCGGGCGCTGGCGGAGTTGCGGCGACATTTGGCCTCGATCGAGTGCCCACGCTTTGATCTGGCCTACAGTTGGCTGCGGTTTCACGAAGGCGTCAAGGAGGAACCGCTCCTCAAGGACAAGGGGCTGGCCGGTATTGCCACGGAGACGCTTGCCGAACTAGCCGCCGGCGCGGCGACCGGCTTGCCCTTGGTTGGTTTTTTCACCAGGAAGCTGGCTGCCAAGGTGGGCGAGACATTCAAGGGGAGCAAGCTGGAAAGGTGGCTTGCGGAAAAGACGAATCAAGAGGACTTCCTCCGCCTTCGCGCGCTGTCGGCGCAGGAAATCTATCCTCAGTTGGTGGATCGGTTTCTTCTGGATCTGGCGGAGAACCTGCCGCCGCAACCGGGATGTGCCTGCCGGGGAGTTCTATTTCTGGACACCGCCGAGGCGCTGCGGATCGGCCTGCTCGGCGATGCGCAGATCCATCAGCGCGAACAGTGGCTGCGCGACCTACACCGCAGCGACTCCCCAGTCCTGTTGGTTTTGGCCGGCCGCGACCGGCTGACATGGGACGACGCCGACCCCGAATATCGCGACCCCCACTTTTTGGAACAGCATCTGGTTGGCGGGCTTTCGGAGCGCGATTCGCGCATCTTCCTTCAGCACTGTGGCATCACCGATCCGGCCATGCAGCAAGCGGTGTTGCGCGTCTCGGTGGATACGGAAACGGTCGCGGCGGGGTCCGATGCTGGCTACCATCCCTTCAGTCTCGGCCTGTGTGCCGACACCCTCCGCAACGATCCCGGCGCGGACCCCGCCAGTTTCGACATGGCACCCGGCGACGTGACCCGCTTGGCCGACCGTTTCCTGAAGTCGTTGGCGGGGCCGGCCTACGAAATCTGGGTGCGACGCCTGGCGCTGACACCGCGCTTCGACGAAGCGGCCGCCCGTGCCGCCTTTTCTGCGAACCGCGACGTGAATCAGGACGCCGCCTGGCAGTATTTAGGTGGTTTTAGTTTTGTCCGCGAGGCAGATGAGCCGGGTTGGTGGACCCTACACTACCGCATGCGGGAGGCGTTGACCGAGGCGTATCCCGACCAGGCGGCAGCCGATCACCAATTCTGGCACGATCACTGGCAGCGACGCAGCAAGAGCGAGATCGACGACTTTGCCGCGTTGGCGTGGTATCACCAGTATGTTCTGCAACCGAAAGAAGCGCTGAAGGCATGGAATTCGCTGGCCGAAAAGTGCTTTGCCGCCTGCCGTATGGCTGACCACTATAAACTGCTCGACTGGTGGGAGCCTACGAGACTGGAAGCAAAAGCATCGGCTTCGACTGAAGAGGCAGCCCAACTCCTTTGTCTAGGAGTAGAGTTACGGCAGGCGACCTTGGGTTCCCTATCTGAGAACCTACACCGGGCGATCGCTTGTCACGAGGTCGGTCTGCGCGTCTACAACGAAACCGACTCACCAGTCGATTGGGCCAAGACGCAGAACAACCTGGGGAATGCCTATGAGGACCTGCCGACGGGAGACCGGGCCGCGAACCTGCGGAAGGCCATCGCCTGCTATGCGGCGGCGCTGCGCGTCTTCATTGAGACTGACTTCCCGTCGGAATGGGCAGCGACGCAGCACAACTTGGGGGATGCCTATGAGGACCTGCCGACGGGAGACCGGGCCGCGAATCTGGGGAAGGCTATCGCCTGCTATGCGGCGGCGCTGCGCGTCCGCACCGAGAGCAGTTTTCCGGCCGAGTGGGCCTGGACTCAGAACAACCTGGGGATTGCCTACGTGGGCCTGCCGACGGGGAACCTGGGGAAGGCCATCGCCTGCTTTGCAGCCGCGCTCCGCATCTACACCGAGACCGACGCTCCGGTTGATTGGGCCAGAACCCAGAACAATTTGGGGAATGCCTACCAAAGTTTACCAGAAGGGGACCGGGCTGCGAACCTGGGGAAGGCCATCGCCTGCTTTGCAGCCGCGCTCCGCATCTACACCGAGACCGACTTCCCAGCTGATTGGGCCATGACCCAGAATAACCTGGGGAATCTCTACCAGCGTTTACCAGGGGGGAACCGAGCAGCAAACCTGGGGAAGGCTATCGCTTGCTATGCAGCAGCCCTCCGTGTCTACACCGAGACTGACTTCCCAGCTGATTGGGCTATGACCCAGAATAACCTGGGGATTGCCTACGCGGACCTGCCGACGGGAGACCGGGCCGCGAACCTGGGGAAGGCCATCGCCTGCTTCGAAGATGCCCTGCGCGTCTGCACCGAAACCGACTTCCCGGCTGATTGGGCCAACTGCCAAGGTGATCTGGGGGAGGCTTTGGAGGCGCTATCCTCTCTAACTCAGGAGAAATCCTTGTTACTTCGCGCGATTGCTTGTTTTGAAGCCGCGATGCGTGGTTACGCCGTTTGCGGACTGGCCGATAAGGCTGAGGGGATGCGGAAACGGAACGACGAGGCGAAGAGAAAGCTCTGATCTTGTATTTCGGCACGCAGTCTATAAGGTCGCCCACTGTACCAATTTGGAGATCCGAACAATGAATCCTAGTGATTTTGTTGAGGTGGCCGATGCCGTTATTTCCGTCCTGGAAAAGTCCATTGAACATCTCAAGACGGCTAAATCGGTCGTGGCCAGCGAACCAGCGACCGCAGAGTTTCATTTTCATGCGGCTCTGCGCGAACTCGAAAACGTGCTGCATGCAGCGAAAACGGGGATGCGGCGCTAGGACACCGAAGAAAAACGGGGCGGGATTCGTTGTTGTTGATGCTCGAACACTCCGGCAACGGCCTCTGCTCGGCAAGATCCACGAATCCCGACCCCTTTTTCGACCCTTTTTTCGCCCTCACCACAAAGGGTCGGAGTCCAGGTTTGACTTGCGTGCCTCCCGCGCAACCTCATACTTTGAGAGGACCGAGTTCACGAGGTCCAGGAACCATCCGGGACAAGATGGGGCGACGTAGACTTCCTCGATCAGAGCGTCAAGGTTCACGCCCAGACTGACACCAGGCCTATCAGGAAGCTGAGGGAGTAAGCAGGGGTAAATCGGACCCGCTAGATCCAAGCCGGCCACCTTCTGATCCTCGATGCTCAAGTTGTACCCCCAACAGAACAGGCGCAACTCATTTTCATGCTGATAACTTTTCCGCTTGTGTACGACGGGATAGTAGATGCTGGTGTCGCCGCCCACAGGGATCAACTCCGTTTCGTAATCGACGTATCGCACCTTGGATGCATCTATGGAATATGGGCAAGACGATAAACTGTCTTTGATCCTTTTGAATGTGGATCTTACGGCTACGCCTTCATCGCTTTTCAGGTACAAGTCCCACATTGCGGTCGATTCGTGTTCGTTGATGTGCCAACAGTTGACGAACATGTGCGCCTTGAAACTCTTATAAACTTCAAGCGTCTGGCTCCACTTCGCCTTTTGTTCCGTGGGCTGGCTCCCGAGCGATCTTTCGACCCACGCAAGGGTGGGCTTCGATAGCGTTCCCTCGTATTTGTCCTCCAGCTTGTCGAGACGCGAAAAAAATAACGCTTTCGTGTCAAGCATGGAGACGAATTTTGTAAAGTCCATGTAACGCCAGAGCCGGCCATCGTCATCGGGCTGCCAAAGCTTTTTGTCGCTTCTAAGCATCGCGGTTGCTTCCTTTGGGGGCATGGAAAATCGGTGTCAGTGGCCTCCTGCCGCTCCGCGGCAGGAGGCCACTGACACCGATTTTCTGCACCGGGACTTTGTTCCTCATTGGTGTGTCACCGTTTGGCCGGCTTGGGGGATCGCATAAACCTCGCCAGCAGGATAGTAGAGAAGCGGGGTATGGTTTGAAAGGGCAGTTTGCAGCAATGCTTCCAAAGTGTTATTTCTCGGCTCGACAGCGACCCGCTTCGTCCCCCAATCCCACTCTGTAATTGTGAAGCGATCTCTGTTCAAGCCGAAAATAACAACTCGACCAAGCATGTCTCACCTCTTGTTGAATTTGACCAATGAAGTTCATCAAGACACCCGGCCACCTTCCAGCGTTCGGCTTGTCAGGTGTCGCCCTTTTTGCTGCGATAGACTGCCAGCAGTGTTTGTGCGTCCTTGACGCCAGCGGCGTACTGCTTCCCTTCTTCAAGGGTCCATCCACAGCGCTGGAGCAACTCTTGGGCTTGTACTCGTTCCTCCACCGTCAGCATGTTTGCTCCCAGTCCTTGATCGACATAAGCGGCATCAAGCAAGTTGGCAGTTAGATCGGGGTCGAAGCTGCCCTTGCTCTCGATCTGGTTAATAACGGAAAGCACTCCCTTGTCGTACAGCCGTCCTTTTTCTCCACCTTTGAGCGCAGTTCGCTTGAGGCTGAGCAGAGTTCCATTCTCTCGCGGATTCGGAAGTCGGTTCATGGTTTTTTCTCCATCGAGAGGAGACGATAAATCAACATCCAGTTTCTGCCCGAGTGCTTCCGCCCATTTGAGCAGCGTCGCCAGCGTGGGATTCAGCATCTTGCCCGTTTCCAATCGCGACAGCGCCGGCTGGTCGATCCCCATGCGCTCGGCCACCTGGGCCAGCGTCAGTCCCTGGCTTTCCCGTACGGCTTTGAACCGAGCCACCAGCCGCAAAATCGCCGCAAAACTCTGCTGATTGACGGTGCGGGCCGGCCGTTGGCGGATCGGCTCCGCCGCGTGCTGCCGGCGAATGGCGTCGTCCTCGGCCCGCTGCTCGGCGCTGCGCTTGGGCTTGATCGTTGGCTTCATAGCTTCACTCCCTCGGTTTGGGAACCTCATAGGCGGTGATCGGGCGGATGACGAGCGGATCGGCCAGGTTCATCACCTCGAACACGACGGCAATAAATCGGCCCGTATCCGTGGTGCCAAACGCGATGGGACGGCCGGACGAGTCGCTCAGATCGAACGTCGTTTTTTCGTCGTAAAGTACGGACTCAACTTCTTCCGGTGTCAGGCCATGTTCCGCGATGTGGGCCGTATTGCTGCCCTCGTCATCCGGTTCGTCCCAATCGATCACGGCGTCGCGTAAGTCCATCTCTTACACCCCCGCCTCCGACTTGTATCCTAACACAATTGTATTTTAACACAAGTGAGATTCGGTCTACAACATGCGAAGCGCTGGAGTGGCAGAGTGACAGATTGGCAGGGGTGTCCAAGGGCGGAGCGACTCTCCAGTCGCTGCCGCAAGTGGATCGCTCAGCGATTCTTGACGATCCGCCTCGTCAGCCACACTTCGCCGCACAGAAGCGCGATCAGGCCCAGCAGCAGCCACCACCACAATTCCTGACGATGGCTCTCGCTGATCCACTCGACATTCAGTTGCTCGCGGTCATTTTGATACTTCAGGCCGGGAATGATTTTCGCCACCGTCACCCGGTCTTCCTCGCTGCACGGCGTAAGGTCGGACTCTTCGGCCGTCTTCGGGCGAACCACGTAATGAATCGTGCCGCCCTCAGCGGTGTGGAGATGGTAAACGCCAGTCTCGCGCGTGCCCTCGATGCGCAGGACGGAGCCTTGCGGCAGACGGTCCACGGTGGCGAGAAAAGCGTCTTTCCGCGTCGGGTCGGTGCTGAGCGGCTTCGACTCTCCCAGCGGCGTCTGCAATGTGAACTGTTCGAGCGCGCCCACGCTGTCAAGGCGGTAGCGCAGCGGTTGGCCGGGTTCCAGGTTGTACTCCGACGAACGCGCTCCGGCGAGGTAGTACACCAGTTCATGAACGAGCGGTACGAACGCTTCCGTCTTGATGACATTGCTGCCCCACGAATCATCGAGCGGGACGGCGCAGACGAGCAGACGACCGGCGCGGTTGGGATCGATCCACTCGACGAGGAAGGGGTATTCGTCCTTCGGCGATTTCAGGGCGGCCACCTGCACGCCGCTGGAATTGCGGCCGGGCGTGCGCAGCTTCCACCAGCGCGGGAAGCTCGCCTTGCCCAGCTGCGGGAAGCGCCCCGGTCCCTGTCCGTCCGCCGGCTTCTCCAGAAACAGTTGCAGGGCGGGATGATCGCTGCCACCGGGTACGGGATGGGCGGCGTCCTGCGGCTTGGCGACGTCGCCTTCCATGCCGTCGAGGTGGGCGGGTAGCCAACCCTTGCCGGCGCGGAAAAGCGAGACGTTGTAGGAATCCGCCTCGACGCGCTCGCCGAGCGTCACGAGAACGCCGCCGCCGTCGGCGAGGAATTGAGCGATCGCCTCTTGCTGTGGCTGTGACAAACGGGCGACGTTGCGCAGGATGAGAACGCGCGGCCGGGCTGAATGTTCGTTGGTCCGGCTCGGCTCGCCGGACCTACCGGCCAGCAGGATGGGGTCGAACTCGCTGAGAGGGACGACGCGCGTTCGCACGACCGGGGTCGGATCGCGCGCCGGAGAGAGGGCGTCGCGCAGGAAATCGCGGCCGGACTTTGGTCGCGGCGCGGTTTCGCCATCGACGATCAGCACCGGCAGCGCCTGCACGACTTCGATGGCGAAGTCCTGGCGGTTGTCGCCCGGCAGTTCGTCCTTGACGGTGTACTTCGCGGGACGCTCCTCCGGCGGCGGATCGGGTTCGAGGACCACAGTTACCAGGTGTGAGCCGGCCGTCGCGAAGCGGTGGGTGAAGGAGAACGGTACTCGGCCGTTGCGCAGCGCCGCCGCGTCCGGCACGACGAGATTGCGCGCGAATTGGCCGTCGATTTCCAGGCGGGCGCGGTGGGGCGGGCTGTACGTCTTCTGTCCGTGCAGATCCATCGCTGTGCGGAAAGTGACTTCGCGTTCGGTCGGCACGATGGGGCGGTTGCTCTGTAGCGGTGTCAGCGACCAGTTCGGCAGGTCGGCGTCGCGCTCCGGCGCGAGATTGACCACCCAGAAACGCGGTCGAATGCTTCCGTCGGTCGGCTCCGGGCGATCCAGTCCCAACTCGCTCGCCAGCAGCGACCAGCGAAATTGACTGTCGCGGTCCGACCAGCCGTTGCGTTGCCCGTCGCTGAGTAGGATGATTTCGCGCTCGGCGCGCTGACTGCGCGACAGGATCGCGGCGGCCGTTTGCAGGGCCGGACGCCAATCGCAGCCGCCGGCCGGCGGCGGGAGGTTGTCGATGTGTTCCTGGACGGCGGCGAGATCGTGGCTCGGTTCGGGCAATACCGGCACGACTTGCTCCTTCGCTTGCAGGATGGCGACGGTATCGCCCGGCGCCAAATCGGCGACGAAGTTCCTGGCCCACTCCTTCGCCTTGTCGTGCGGCACGCCGTCCTTGCTGGTCGAACCCATACTGTAGGAGCCGTCGAAGACCAGCACGACATCGCGGTTGGTCCGCGGCCCCAAACGCGCCAGGATGGAACTGGTGATGAACGGCCCAGCCAGGGCCAGCACCAGCACGGCGATCAGTCCCATGCGCAGCAGCATGAGCAGCAGTTCTTCCCAAAACAGCCGGCGGCGCGTGACCTCGCTGATCTGCAAGAACTGCATGGCGCCCCAGTCCACGACCTGGTAGCGCCGGCGATTGAGCAGATGGATGATGGGCGGAATGAGGATGGCCGTCAGCCCGAGCAGCATCCACGGATTGAGGAAGAACGAACTGAGCATGGCGCTGGCTTCGCGGGGTGGGATATTCGTTCTCTGCGTCGCCGCTCCGCGGCGCATCGCGGCTAACCAAGCATACCGAAGGGAGAGGGGAGGGGGAAGAGGTCAGAGGGCGAGCGGCGCGAATTCCCGCGTTCCTCATTTGGCGCGCATCGTGCAGAATGATACCATCAAGCGAAGAGGCCACGATGCCCAGCAACCAGCGCGAGAGGAGCGCGCCGTGGACGTTCCGGTGCGTGGCGGCCTCGGTTCCTCGGATCCCGGACGGCATTTGGTGCCAGGAGGTATGTACGTGATCCGTATCAAGAAAATCCTCTATCCGACCGATTTCTCGTCGTACTCCAACCAGGCGTATTTTCACGCCATCACCCTCGCCGAGAATCACGGGGCCAGCCTGACCGCCCTGTTCGTCTACAACCCGGACAGCATCACCACGCCGGGTTCGCAGGGCGACGAACTGGCCGACCGCAATTACTGGCAGGGCCAACTGGAACAGATTCGTCCGGTCGATACGCGCATCCCGATCACGCACGTCCTGCTCGAAGGCGACCCGGCCGGTGAGATCGTCCGCTACGGCCGCGATGCCGGCATCGACCTGATCGTCATGGGCACGCACGGCCGAACCGGCGTGGAGCGCCTGGTCCTGGGCAGCGTGGCCGAGAAGGTGTTGCGCGACGCCTCGTGTTCGGTGCTGGTCGTCAAGCTGCCGCGCGGCCAGCCCGTCACCACCAAGGGCGATGTGGCCGTCGCGGTCACGCACTAAACAGTAAGCAGTAGGCAGAAAGCAGTAGGCAGTAAGCAGTCAAGAATCAACTGCTTACTGCCTACTGCTTTCTGCCTACTGCTTACTCGCGGGGAGTCGGGGTGTCGCCGCTGGCGCCGAGGACGGTGTCCTCGCGGGCCTTGCCGGCGAGTACCCGGTTGTCCCAGTTGACGAAGATGTCATCGCCGTCGATGCCGACGGTTCGTTGCGTGCAGAAGATGACATTGCCGCCGAGGAAAAGGACATTTTGTCCGCGTCCGCCGTGGTTGGCGCTGTTGCGCTGGTCGAGCGAACCGAGACGATCGGCCATGATCGGCAGGCGGTCGCCCGAATCGCAACGGAGTCCGTGATGACCGCCATCGTCGCGGTAGCCGAGCGTGTAGGCGTAATCGCCGGCCAGAGTCCCGGCTTCTCGGCGATAGAGTTCGGGATCCCTCCCGTACAACTCCTCCATTTCGCGAAGCGAATGGGGCCGCGCGGCCGTCGCTTTCTGAGCGGGACAGCGCAGACTCGCCTCGGAAGTCAGAGATCCCTCGTCGAAGAGGACGGGCGCAAAAATGCCGGCAACGCCGTGCGGTCCCTTTTCCTCGACGCGGGGGAAGTCGCCTTCGTGCGAATCGCAGTATCGCTGCAATCCTCCCCAGATCACGCGCAGGTTGTTCTGACACTCCATGCGAGCGTGGTAGTCGCGCCACAAATGCAGCAGAGCGGAAGTGCTAAGACCGCCGAAAACGATCAGCAGCACGGCGGCCACCAGCGCATCGGGCCGCCGAAACCAGTAGCGGCCACCCGACGACGCCTGACTTCGTGACGGCGGCGGGGCGTCGGGGAGTTTACGGCACTGATGCTCGGCGATGCGAGCCAGCGTCGAAAGGACGAGTCCGGGACGCGGCTCCGGCGCCTCGGCGTCGGAGGACAGCGGAGCCAGGGCGCGCTCCAGCAGTTCCAGACGCGATCGCAATTCCGGCGAGGTTTCCAGCGACGCCTCGACTTGCTGGTTCGTCTCGTCGTCGAGCGACTTGAGCAGATAACCGACCAGGTTCTCTTCCATACCGTCACACTTCAAAGAAAGAGGGCGTTTGGCTCCACACTTCTTGCAGTTTCAAGAGGGCGGAGTGCAAGCGCGATTTCACGGTCCCGACCGGGATGTCCAGCACCTCGGCGATCTCGCGATACTTCAATCCCTGGTAGTAGGCCAGCAGAACGACCTCGCGGAGAAAGTCGGGCAGGCGATCGACGCCGGCGCGAACGCGCTCCTTGCGCTCTTGCGCGGAGACGTTGTCCATTGGAGCTGGCCCGCGGCTTTCCAGGGTGTCGAGCAAGTTGCGCAGCTCGCCGTCGTTCCCTTCCTGCCGCTTCTGTTCCAAGCTGAGGATCTGATGCCGGGCGTTGCGCCGGAGGGCGTCGATGGCCTGGTGGGTGGCGATGGTGTACAACCAGGGCCGAACGGGGCGGCCCTCCTCGTACTGACCGCTCTTGAGGTACAGCTGCAAGAACGTGTTTTGAAACACGTCCTCGGCCAAACTGCTGTCCCCCAGGTAGCGCCGCAGATAGCCGTACAGTTCGCGCTCGTAACGGCGCACCAACGCGCCGAACGCTTCCGTCTGTCCGCGACAGAATCGTCCCAGCAGATCCTCGTCCGAGCAAGCGCTGAGGGGGTCTGGTAGCTCCACGGTCTCCCTGTGGTTGTTACGAGGCAGCCGCCGCGTTGGTTCGCCGCATCCGCGTCCGTTCGCGTTGTTTATGTGAACGCAAAAGCCGGAAACTGTCAAGCGGGGCAACGCGGATTTGTCCGCGGGGTCGGCGGGGAACCTGGCGTCCAGGCAAGCGGGCGAATAGGACGAGCGTCACCTCATTGATGTGTTCGCCGGTTGATCGAGGGTACATCACTGGGACGCTCCCGCAGAAGTCATCGGCGGGTGAGCGTCTTTTAAGTTGGTAGTTTCGTCAGGCGGCGTTTCCCCAAAAGGCCTCCCATTGCCCCTTCTCACTCTTGAACAAAGCACCCAGGTGACAGACAGCATCTGCACCCGCTTCGCCCCAGCGCATGCCGTTGCCCTTCAGACGCTGCCCCACCACCGCCTTGCACGCCGCCTCCACATGCCCCGAACCGATTAGCCAGCCGTCCGCCACGTAACGCGGGTAATCCATCCGATGCACGTTGCCACGCACGTAACCTACCTCACGCCGATACACCTCACGCACCGACGCCTTGCGGCCACGCATCTCCAAACCCTCCAGGACCGCCAACAACGCCACGCCGCCCTCGTGCTTCAGCGTGTGGCACCATGCCCCGGCCACCTCCGCGGCTTTGCCCTCCTCGCCGGGATAAAGCGCCTTGGCCAAGTCGTTGAGGTGCTCGGCGGCATGGTAGAAGTCCAAGACACACGCCGCACGCGGGAAATGCACCCCCATGAACTCCTCCAGCCCGGCCCCGCCGTCCGTCAACGCTACCCACACCTCGGCCCGATCCATGCCCACCTGCGCCCCCTGACGCCGCATCTGCATACCTAAGTCCGGCAAGGCATACAGTCCAGCCAAGGCCCGCTCCCGCGTCGGTTCGCCCTTCTCGCCGGGGCAATAGATCAGACCGACGTAGGCCATGCGGCCCTCCGCCGCCGTCGCCCCCGGCCCCTGCATGCCCACGCCGGTGGCATCGACCGAGACGTAAACGCACGTCCGCCCTTGGGCATCCTTCGGCCACGGCCAATCGCGCTCGACGCCAAAGGTCTCGCCGGCGGCACGACGCCGGGCCAGGCGTTGTCCGCTGCCTTCCGTCATCCGTTCGGCCGTTGATTCGGCCAGGCGTATGCCGGCCAGACGAGGCAGCACCTTGTCGGCAGCGTCGGCGAAACTGGCCAACGAGCCAGCGAGACTGATCAACTCCTCGGCGGCCGGGGTGAAGTCGGTGAGGGTCAGCCGCAGCGTCTGGTCCCAAGGGCAGTGGCCCTTGCGACAATGGCGGCAGTAATAGTAGGCGCGGCGGAGGCGGACTTGCCCCAAGGCGCTCACGACGTTCTTGGCCTGGTGTCTCTGGAATTGGGCCGTTTTTTGGCAGTGGGGACAGAGGCGACTGGAGCCGTCATACCCCCTTTTTTCCGCTCCTGAAGAGCGGCCTGCAGTGCCTTGGCGCCGAGGAGGTGGACGGCGTCGCGTAGTTGGAACTCGGTGGCCCCGAAGAGTTGGCCATCGGCTTTGGCGGCGAGCAGGCGTGCGATGGCCAGCAGGTCGGTATCGGCGGCATGTCTGAGGGTTTGGTAGATTCGTTGGGCTTGGGCTTCCTGTTGGGGAGTGAGGTCGGTGTCCATGACAGTTCTCGCGGAGGAGTTCGTGGATGCGTTCGAGGCCGCCGTTAACCTACTCGATTTCCCACCAACTTTCGAGACGCTCACCCGTCATCGGCGACGCGCTGTTATTTCGCTTGACAGGGGAGCGCCGCAGGATTGAATGGGGGCGTTAGGGTGGGACAGCGCGCGGTAAGCACTCGCTTAGCTCGACTGATGCAGTTTACGCCGCAGGGGCGAGGGCCGAAAGGATGATTTCTCGCGTTGGGACTGGGAGTTTTTCGACGGCCATACCACCGCCGACCTGTGGAAAAACCCCTTCCGACCACAACCACCGGCGCACGGCCG
>DATBGU010000216.1:0-6920 GCA_036557825.1 Gemmataceae bacterium | reverse complement strand
CGTCTGCCCTACGGCAGCGCCACCAAGCCGATCGAGGAGTTCGAGTACGAGGAAGTCGAATTGGACGAGCAAGGCCGCTCCAAGCCGGTGCCGCACGATCATTACGCCTGGATGAACGCCGCCTACGTGTTGGGCGTGCGCTTGACCGACGCCTTCGCCCAGTTCGGCTGGTGTACCGCCATCCGCGGGGCCGAGAATGGCGGCAAGGTCGAAGGACTGCCGGCGCACATTTTCATTAGCGACGACGGCGACCCCGATCTGAAATGCCCGACGGAGATCGGCATCACCGACCGCCGCGAGAACGAGTTGAGCAAAGTCGGCCTGCTGGCCCTGTGCCATTACAAGAACACCGATTACTCGGTCTTTTTCGGCGCCCAGACGACGCAGAAGCCGAAGAAATACGATCGTCCCGAAGCGACGGCCAACGCCGCCATCTCAGCGCGCCTGCCGTACCTCATGGCCTCCTCGCGCATCGCCCACTATCTCAAGGTGATGGCCCGCGATCGCATCGGCGATTTTCTGGAGGCACAGGAGTGTGAGGATTGGCTCAATCGCTGGATCAAGAATTACGTTAACGCCAATCCCAACGCCGACCGCGCCATGAAGGCCAAGTATCCTCTGGCCGAGGCGCGGGTCTCCGTCTCGGCGGTGCCGGGCAAACCCGGCTCCTACGTCGCCAAGGCCCATATGAGGCCGTGGCTCCAGTTCGAGGAATTGACGGCGGCCTTAAGTTTGGTGGCCAAGCTGCCGGCATCGGCGAAGTAACTTGCTCCTCGTTCCCACGCAGAGCGCTTCTCGTTCCCACGCTCTGCGTGGGAACGAGAGAGGGTGGTCGTTTCATGCAGCCCCAATCCGCTCCAACCCGGTTCGCAGCCGAGATGCCGACGGAGCCGTCCCTTCGCCACGAAGGACCGACCCCGAAGAGCCTTCTCGACGCGCTGCTCGACGGCGCCCCGTCCGCCAGCGACCGATCGCTCGGTCTGCTGGAGAGCTTTCTCAAGGCGTCGTCGCCCGCCGAAGCGCTGACGTGTTGGCTCGGACCGATCGCCGATCTCAAGGACGCGGTGGGGAAACGAGCGCTCGCCCAGCGACTCAACCGCGACATCGCCCGCCTGGACCAGCTGCTGAATCGGCAGGTCAACGCCATCCTGCATCATCCGCGCTTTCAGAAGTTGGAGGCATCCTGGCGCGGCTTGACTTATCTCGTGGGCCAAGTTGCCGAAGGTTCCAACATCAAGGTGCGCGTGCTGGATCTCTCCTGGGAGGAGTTGGTTCGCGACCAGCAGCGCGCTCTGGAGTTCGATCAGAGCCAGCTCTTCCGCAAAGTCTACGAGGAAGAGTTCGGCACGCCCGGCGGCGAGCCGTTCGGCGTGCTGCTAGGAGATTACGAGATCCACCTTCACCCGAGTGCGGAGCATCCGACGGACGACGTGGCGACACTGGGATCGATCGCCTCGGTGGCCGCCGCCGCTTTCGCGCCGTTCATCGCGGCTGCCCATCCGTCGCTGCTGGAGCTGAACAGCTTCACCGGACTGGAGAAATCCCTCGATCTGGGGCGAACCTACGCCCAGGTGGAATATGTCAAGTGGCGCGCGCTGCGGCAGCAAGAGGATGCTCGGTTCGTCGGCCTGACGCTGCCGCGCATTCTCATGCGCCTGCCCTACCGCGACGACAGCGCTCGGCCCGACGGTTTTTGTTTCCGCGAGAACGTGGAGGCGCTGCCCGACCGCGGCGGGTATCTGTGGGGCAACGCCGCCTACGCCTTCGGCGCCGTGCTGGTGCGCGCCTTCGCCTCCTCGGGATGGCTGGCCGCTATCCGCGGTGTCCGTCGCGGCGAGGAAGAGGGCGGAGTGGTGACGGGACTGCCCGTCCACTCGTTCAGCACCGATCGGCTCGGCGTGGCCGGGAAAACCTCCACCGAGATCGCCATCACCGAAATGCAGGACAAAGAACTAAGCGATCAGGGCTTTCTGCCGTTGTGCCCCTGCCCGGACACCGAGCTGTCGGTCTTTTACGGCAGCCAGTCCCTCCAGAAACCGCAGACCTACAACGAGCAGACCGCCACCGTCAACGCCCGCCTGTCGGCCATGCTCCAGTACATGCTCTGCGTGTCGCGCTTCGCCCATTATCTGAAGGTGATCGCCCGCGATAAGACGGGCAAGTTCCTCGGGCCGGACGAGTGCGAGGATTACTTGCGCCGCTGGCTGATGAGTTACACCAATGCCAATGACAACGCCGGGCCGGACATCAAGGCGCGTCATCCGCTGCGTGAGGCCAAGGTTCAAGTGCGCGAGGTTCCCGGCCGGCCCGGTCGCTATATGTGCGTCGCTCACCTTCGACCACACTTTCAATTGGACCAGATGATTTCGACCGTCCGCCTGGTCACGCGGCTGACAACCGGCCAGGCCGGTTGACGCCCAGGGAGACAAACCGATGACAGCGCAAGACTATTTTCGTGCCGGACAGTTGCAGGAGGCCATCGACGCCTGCACGGCGGAGGTCCGCCAGAACCCCACCGACGGCAGCCGGCGCGGCTTGCTCTGCGAGCTTCTTTGCTTCGCCGGAGAATACGAGCGCGCCGATCGCCAGCTCGACGCCTTGGGACACCAAGACCCACAAATAATGACGGGCATCAGCACGATCCGCCAACTGCTGCGCGCCGAGCAGGCGCGGCAGCAGTTTTACAGCGAGGGGCGTCTGCCCGAGTTTCTCGCGCCGCCGTCGCCGTGGCTGCGGCTGCACCTGGAAGCCTCGATCCATTTGCGTGAGCGACGGCCCGACGAGGGGGCCCCGCTGCTCGCCGACGCCGAGACACAGCGGCCCCGACTGTCCGGGATCTGCGACGGCCGCCCCTTCGACGACTTCCGCGACCTCGACGACCTGACTGCCTGTTTCTTCGAGGTCTTAACCAGTAACGGCAAGTACTACTGGATCCCCGCCGAGCGCGTCGAGTTGGTCGAGTTCCATCCGTGGCAAAGGCCGCACGATTTGCTCTGGCGCCGCGCACACATGATCGTCCGCGACGGACCCGACGGCGAGGTGTTTCTGCCCGCCCTGTACGCCGGCGCCAGCGCCGAGAGCGACGACCGCCTCCGTCTGGGCCGCATGACGGAGTGGCGCGGCGGCGACAACGAGCCGGTGCGCGGCGCCGGGCAACGTATGTTCTGGATCGGTGGCGAGGAACGCCCCATTCTCGAAATACAGACGCTCACCCTCAATCCCCAGCCGGGAGCGAGCGCGGATTGACTTGCAGTCGTATCCCGTCATGGCGAAGAACCGCAACGAACAACCGTTGGTTCCCTCGGTGCTGGATCGTCTGCTGGACTACGACCCGGTCTCGACGCGCGAGGCCGTGCCCAGTCCCAATCAACTGCTGCGCGACTTGAAACAATCGGTGCGACGCGACCTGGAAAACCTCTTGAATACCCGCGTGCGGCTGCTGACCTGGCCACCGCACCTACAGGAATTGAAACAATCGCTGCTCAATTACGGACTCCCCGATTTCACAAGCGTAAACCTCAGCTCGTCCAAGGACCGCGAAGATTTTTGCCGCATCATTCAGGACATCATCGTTCAGCTCGAACCGCGTTTGCTGAAAGTGTCGGTCTCACCGCTGTCCCCCTCCGAGCCGCTGGACCGCACGTTTCACTTTCGCATCGACGCCCTGCTCCGTATCGATCCCGCGCCCGAGCCGGTGGTGTTTGACTCCAACGTCGAGGCGGCAACCGGAGGCGTGGAGATTCGGGAGGTGGCCGGATGAGTGAAGAGTTGCTGCCCTATTACAACCGCGAATTGTCCTATATTCGCCGGCTGGCCGCTCAGTTCGCCGACGAGCATCCCAAGATCGCTCGGCGTCTGCGACTGAGTGCGGATTCCTGCGAAGATCCCCACGTCGAACGCTTGATCGAGGGCTTCGCCTACCTGACCGCGCGCGTCCGCCACAAGCTCGATGACGAGTTCCCGGAGATCACCGAATCGCTGCTTGGGGTTCTCTATCCGCACTACCAGGCGCCGCTGCCGTCCCTCGCCATCGTCAAGCTCGAACTGGACCCGGAGCAGACCGAGTTGACGGACGGCTACCCCGTTGCCCGGCACACAATGCTGGAAACCGACCCGATCCACGGCGAGCCATGCCGCTTCCGCACTTGCTATCCGGTCACGCTTTGGCCCATCGAGGTCGAATCGGCCGCGCTGTCGCGGCCGCCGTTCACCGCTCCGCTCACGCCGTTTTCCTCCCAGGCCGCCGCGGTGCTACGCTTGACGTTGCGGACGCGCTCCCAAGGCGTGAGCTTCACCGCCTTGAACCTCTCGTCGCTGCGCTTCTTTCTCAAGGGCCAACCGCAGCACGTTTACCGCCTTTACGAGCTTCTCTTCAACAACACGCTGGGCGCCGCCCTGGCCGTCTCGCCCAAGGCGGCCAATCCTGTGCTGCTGGACCGCCGCTCTCTGCATCCGGTCGGCTTCGAGCGCGACGAGGGGCTGCTGCCGTACACGGCCCGCTCGTTCGTCGGCTACCGTCTGCTCTCGGAATACTTCGCCTTTCCGGAGAAATTCCTGTTCGCCGACCTCGAGGGGTTAGCCGGTCGATTGCCGGCGGAAGTGGCCAACAATCTGGAGATCTTCCTGTACCTGGACCGCACCGCTCCGGACCTGGAGCCGAACCTCTCCGCGGACACGTTCCACCTCGGCTGCACGCCCATCGTCAATCTCTACACGCAGCGCGCCGAGCCGATCGAGCTGACGCATGCCGACTTCGAGTACCGCATCGTGCCCGACGCCCGGCGGCCGTTGGCCCATGAAATTTACACTGTGGATCGCGTGACCGCTATGGGGCCGGACGGCCATGAACTCGAATATCGACCTTTTTTCTCCGTCAAGCATGCCGACAACAGCGCCACGGAGACCTATTGGCACAGCAGCCGCAAGCCAGCCGAGCGCGGCGACGGCCAACCGGATCACGGCAGCGAAGTTTTCCTATCCCTGGTGGACCTGGGAATGCGGCCGAGCACGGCCGGCGGTTGGACGCTGGACGTGGAGACGACCTGTCTCAACCGCGACTTGCCGCACCAGCTGCCGTTCGGCCCGGACCAGCCACGCTTGCAACTCAGCGCGGGCGGCGGCTTGGTGACGCGCATCGTCTGCCTGACGCCGCCAACGCCGACCTTACGACCGGCCATGAAACGCGGCGTCCTCTGGCGCCTCATCTCGCACCTGTCGCTCAATCACCTGTCGCTGACGGACAACGACGAGCAGGCGCACGCTCTGCGCGAGATCCTCAAACTATACGATTTCACCGATTCGGCCGAGACACGCCAGACGATTGACGGCATCCTTAGTGTGCGCGGCCGCCGCGTGGTCGGCCGCGTCGGCGGTGCTTCCTTCTGTCGTGGCGTCGAGGTCACGCTGCGCTTCGACGAGGAGCGCTTCTCCGGCAGCGGTCTGTTTCTGTTCGCCTCGGTCCTGGAGCGTTTCCTCGGCCTGTACTGCACGGTGAATTCCTTCTCGAAACTGATCGCCCTCACCAAGGGCGGCGAGAGAGAATTACGGCGATGGCTTCCGCGAGCGGGCGAGAAAGTGCTGATGTGAGCGCCTTGCTGTTCCGCCAGCCGGAGCGCTTCGATTTCTTTCAGGCGGTGCGCCTGTTGGAACAAATCGTGCGCGAACGTCTTGCGCGAGGCGAGCGCCGTCCTTGCGGGGCCGTGGGTCAGGACGTGCCTCCCGATCGCGAGTTGGTGCGTTTCCGCGCCCTGCCGTCGCTGAGCTTCCCCGCCAGTTCCGTCGCGCGCATCCAGGAACCGCCGAACGGTGCCGAGGCGTCTCCCGTGGAGATGGCGATCGCGTTTCTGGGATTGACCGGCCCTCAAGGCGTCTTGCCGCAGCACTATACGACTCTGTTGCTCCAGCGTCTGCGCGATCAGGATACCTCGCTGCGCGATTTCCTGGACCTGTTCCATCATCGTCTGGCGTCGCTGTTTTACCGAGCGTGGGAGAAGTATCGCTTGCCGTTCGCCCACGAGCGTTTCCGTCTCGATCCCGGCGAGCGCGACGTCGATGCGGCGACGACGTCGCTGTTCTGCCTGGTCGGCCTGGGCACACCGGGGCTGCGCGGCCGACTGCAAACGCCGGACGAGGCGTTCCTGTTTTACGCCGGCCACTTCACCCACCGGCCGCGTTCGGCCGTGGCCCTGGAATGTCTGCTGGAGGATTATTTCGCGATGCCGATGCGTGTGGAGCAGTTACAGGGACAATGGTTGCCGCTGGCTCCCGAGGACCAGGCACAGATGCCCTGCTTGGGGCTTCCCGACGGTCGGAACAATGGGCTGGGCGTGGACCTGGTGGTCGGTGAGCGTGTTTGGGACGTGCAGAGCAAGTTTCGCCTGCGTGTCGGCCCGCTGACTTTCGCTCAGTTCCGCCGCCTGATGCCCAACGGCGACGGTCTGCGGCCGTTGTGCGAGTTGGCGCGCACCTACGTCGGCCCGGAATTCGATTTCGACGTGCAGGCGGTGCTGCTGCCCGCCGAGGCGCCGTGGTGCCGCCTGTCCTCCGACGAGGATGAAGGAGCCTATCTGGGATGGAACACCTGGGTGCGCGTCGGCGCATTTGACCGCGACGTCGAGGACGCCGTCTTCGCCCTGGACACCGTCTGAGGCCGGCGGGCGCGGCGACGCGAATTTTTTGGTTTTTCTGTCCGCTTTGTGCTGGGAAACCGCATGATCTTTGGGGAGGGACTTCCAGACACATCCCCGGAACCCTCCTCCGCCGGTTCGGAGCGATCCCACGCGGCGTCGCCTGGGCCTTACGATGCCGGCAGCAAAGATCAAACCTGCAAAGGAGAGAGTCATGCCGATTTTTCTGAAGTACGACGGGATCAACGGCGACGTGACGACGACCGGCCACGAGAAGTGGATCGAGGTCCTCAG
>DATBGU010000215.1:0-35445 GCA_036557825.1 Gemmataceae bacterium | reverse complement strand
AAAAATCTGTCGATCCGTGAGGGGGTTGAGCCGGATTTTACGCATTGTAGAGAGAGCCATGCACGCAGCGTAGCGGAGTAAGCGGCACGTCGACGCCCCATACTCCACTGAGCCGCGCACGCAGTGCAGCGGAGTGGCAGGTTTCATCGCCGGCACACCGCTGTACATGGCCCCGGAGTAGGCGGCCGGCGAGCCGATCGATACCCGCGCGGACTTGTTCGGTCTGGGCAGCGTGCTGTACGAGTTGTGTACCGGTCGGTCGGCTTTCCGGGCGCCGACCACCGTGGCCGTCATCCGGCGGGTCTGCGACGAGACGCCCCGGCCCATTCGCGATTACAGCGTAGTGTACTGCACCTTTCACCACCCTTTTTGGAGAGACTCCAATGATGTTCCTGAACTCGCTGACCAGTTGGCTCCGTAAACGAACTCCTGCGGTGAAGACTCCAAAACCCCCGTCCACCCGATTGCAGTTGGAGGAACTGGAAGATCGCATTGTGCCCACCTTTGACGTAGCCACCTACGTGAACCCTACCGTCCAGATCACACCGGGTTTCACTGTGACAGAGAGGGTGACGGCCACGGTGACGACTTTCCCAGGCCTCGTGGGGAATATGCCATTTCTACAGCCACCAGGCTTGCCAAATGGAACGATCACTCCTATACCTGCGGGGGCATTTAATCCTACCAGCGGGAATGTCTTGTTCATTCTGAACAATCAGGTGCAGTCGGCCACCCTGAATGCAAACTCGCAGGCTACCGCTACTTTCCAGGTTCCCCTCTTGGCATTTTTGGCCGGACAGGAATTGGATGTATACTATAATGGCTCGGCCGACCTGGCGAACCAAAACTTCTGGGAACCATTTACTTTCCGCGCCCCACTCTACTTGAACTTTGACAACTTGCTCTTGCCAGGCACACTCACGTTCGCCCAACTCACGGCTCAGCAACAGTATACTTTTGAAATTAACTCATTCCAGAATCCGAATCTAAATCGCCAGGGCGACCTCCCCCCCTCTGCTTTCCCAACAACCTTGCGCCCGTTTAACAACGTAAATGGCGAGACGGACTCCCTTGGACTGTTCGCTTTCAACTACGGCACTCAGGGAGCCATCAATACCGTGAATGTGCTTGGTTTTCAATTACCGGGCAGCTTTGCGTTACAGCTGGGTGCCTTCAACGGCCTTACCTCCTCATCAAGCTCCAGTAGCGGTTGAAGCTGCTGTCGGGTCCGAAGCTGGGCAAGGCGATGGCTTTCGTGGCGTAAGCGTTCGAGGAGTGGATACGGACGAACAACCATGTGGTGCGGATGAACCGGCATTTGCGTTTTGCGGAGACGGTGCGTTATCGCTGGTGTCCCCCTCGCCGAAATTCTGGCGCGGCTTTGGTTCGAAATCGGTTCAGGAATTCACCGTTTGAACGCCTTCCGGCACCCCAACCCCTTCGGCCCGTGAACGGTTACCGAACGGGGATCAAACTCCCTTTAGGAAGGGGCCTACCATGACTGCGAAAATGTGCCGCGCTTGGGCAGTAGCACTTACCGTTCTCGGGACCGGCTCCGATCGTCTGCAAGCAGAGAACATCGACCTGAAGCTCTACACGGAGACCCACGCGATCCTCGAACAACTCCAGAAGCAGGGAGTCAAAAACGTCGGCGTGTTGCATTTCCGCAGCAAAAACGGCAACGGCTCTGAGAGCTTCAACATGGGCACCATCAGCAGCAGCATGGCAGCCCGGCTCCAGAATGCGTTGATCCTCCACATGCCGTTGGACGAAACGATCGGCATCACGCGCGACGCGAGCGCGACCGCCGCCGCCCAGAAGGTCGGAGCCTGGAACAAGCGCGCCGCCGAGCGAAGAAAACTGTTTACCCTCGCCTACCCGCCCACGTGGGGCAGCGCGCCGATTAAACCGGACGCCTTCCTGACGGGGGTGGTCCGCTTGAACCCGCCGCCGAAGAAGACCGGGGATCCGGAGACGACGACGGTCGTTATTGAGGCATTCACCGCGAAGGCGCCCGACAAGCGCATCAAAGTGCACGAGTATACCGTGGCGACGGATCGGCACATCCTCCGCGAGTTCGGCCAGTCGTTCGCGCTCTCCTCCCGCTCCCTGAGAGGTTCGGGGAGGGGGTTGAGCAGCTTTGACCGCGATCAGTGGGCCGTGCGCGACGCACGGCGCCGCGACCTCGGCGACGCCTCGGAAGGGGATATGTCCCCCGCTAACGTGTGCGGCCTCTCGGTAAAAATCTACTACGATGGGGCGGAGCAGACAATCCGCCCCGACACGAACAGTCGGGGCGAGTGGCGCGTTCAACCGCCTCAGTCTGGCGCGAAGGTGACGTTCCAGATCCGCAACACCGGCGGCCGTGCCCCGCTCCTCGGGGCGGCCCTTTCCCTGAACGGCCGCAGCTTCTGGCAGCAACAGACCGGCGATGTGCTCCCCGAGCAGATTTGGCTCTTCGACGGCAAAGCGCAGGCGCCCACCAAGTTCGCCGGCTTCTACACGGACATCGCGGACAAGAACCTCATCCCCTTCAAGGTGCTCAGTCCCCAGGAATCCGAGGCCCGCGAGTCGGAGTTCGGGGACTGGGTCGGCCTCTTGAGCATCGATATCTACGAGTCGCGGCCGGGCGAGACCAAGGACGACGGCGAGTTACAGATCAGCCTCGCGCGTTCCCTGCGGGCTGCGGGCAAACGGCCTCGCAAGGTGGATACGCTCCGGGACGCCAAGGCGGCGGTGATTCTTTCCGACCCCAAACTCTTCGTCCGCGAGCGAAGCGCCGCCCTCAAGCGCAACCTGATCGTCGCCACCGACTCGCCCCCTCAGGAGGGCGGTGAGGTGCGGCTGCGGGATCTGCCCAACCCGGTTCGCGTCGGCGGCATCACGATCCGCTATTACGACCCCAAGAGGGGCGGAAGCAGCGCGGACACCTTGCAGATTTCCAATTGAGCGCTGCACGGCGTCGGCAGCGTAAGACCGACTGCCGTCGCCGCTCACTAACTCAACAAGTGACGCATCCACAACCGTTGAACACTGTGGGAATATCGGTGATTGATACGCAATCTTCGGAGCCTTGGTATCAGGTAACCGTTCACGGATCGAGGTGATATGCGTGCAGGAAGGGGATGGCCGGATCCGAGGTGTCCTTCCGAATGGCAGGGTGATGGGAGGACCGTAACGGAACCGCAGGGCGGCCAGCGGCCGCCTTGGCAGACCGATGGCGGGGAGCGTCCACTCTCGCGGCCCAATTCCTGCACTCATTATTGCCCTAAAAGCAGCGATCTTCTCGTGTAGGGCACAAGGACTACACGACAACTAATTTCCGCCCGCAACGTCGCCAACAAACATTGTGGGCACAGGATCGAACACGGAGATGGTTTATGGGATCCCTCGCGGTGAGCGGCATCGTCTTCGCGTGCATTTTTGCAGCCATGATCCTCGGAATGACTCTGCGCGCCATTCTTCCCGAGAGGCATTTGTGTACGGACACGAAGGACCTCATCAAGCTGGGAATGGGCGTGATCGGAACTCTGACCGCCCTCGTCCTTGGCCTGCTGATCGCATCGGCAAAAGGTTCGACCGATACGGAACGCGACGGACTTGCCAGGATAGCCGGTGACATTATCTTCCTGGACCGCACCTTGGTGGAATACGGACCCGAAACCAAGGACGCACGCGAGACGCTCCGTGCCTTCTTGCTCGACATGCTTCAGACGATTCGGCCCGCGGAAAAACCCGAGTTGGGGCACGCAGACGCAAAGTCCAGCACCGACGTTCGGTACGAAGGAGAACTCTATAGGAAAATCCTAGAACTCGTGCCAGAGCGTGATTCTCAGCGCACGCTGAAAGCTCAGGCACTGAGAACTGCCACCGACATCGCGCAGACGGACTGGCTGTTGTTCGCGAAAAGGGGCAGCTCGATTCCTACTCCGTTCCTGGTGGTAATGGTTTCCTGGCTGGTGCTTATTGTCGGCAGTTTCAGCCTGCTTGCTCCCCCCAGGTCGATCGTGTTCATTACCTTGTTGATGTGCAACCTGGCGGCCTCCAGTGCGATTTACTTGATTGATGACCTGGACCGACCATTCGAAGGCATGATCCAGGTTTCCATCGCCCCTCTACGCAGCGCCCGTACGCAGCTCGGCCGAGCGGGATCAGAAAGTGAAGCTCAACAGCCTGCTGGATCTTTGTCAATAGATAGTCGTCATCCTGGGTATGCGAATAGGTTCAGTGCCCCACAACAGAGTGCCACACGCCCCACAACAGAGCGGCCGTTGCAACGGTGCCCCCACACAACCCGCGGGGACCGGGCCAGGGTTCAGAAAGGTAGCCAGCCGTGATACCGGTGCTTGCTACGCTTGGGGCCAGGATCATCCTGACCCATACGATTCGCCACCTGTCCGGCTTGCTCGGGGGAGCGCAAGGGCCGCCTGCTCATCGGTTTGCCGGTCTAGACGGGCCTGACCTTGTCGTATTGCCTCTGGGAGCGTGGGCCGCACTACGGCGCCCGGGCGGCCGAGGCCGGGTTGCTCGGCCAGGGTGCGACTGTGGGATTCGCGGTGGCCACTGCGCGGTGTCTCAGCGGCTCCCCGCGGCTGGCGCTGGCCGTCGCCGCGGGGGCCGCCACCGAGGTGGCGGCGGTGAGCTGTCTGGCGGCGGGTTGGGTGCTGGATGGAATGGCACGGAGTACCCGATCACTACGGTGCGCCGAAGCCGCTCTGGGGTGAGCGTCCCTCGTCACCCAGACGTATTTCCGGGCGACTGGTATTTGCAGCTCTGGCGCGCATCATCAACACCGCGGGACGAGGTGCCGGTTCGAGCCGGGGAGGTGACGGGCTCACGCCGCATAGGCCCTCGCCGGCCCACGGCACCGTAATTTCGTGAGGGGGTTGGAGCGCCGTTTCCGCATTGTAGACAGCGAGCGAGTCACGACCCTCTGGATGGAGACCGCCGCCACGGGAGATCGATCCCATGACCGCGGCGACAGCGACCGTTCACCGCGCCGTCTCCTGGCGCCGAATGCCCGCGGCTGCGCAGAGGTGTCGTCGTTGATGCTGGTCTGGATCATCCGAACATCGCACCGAAGAAAACGCACCCGGAGACGACGATGAACTACCGACATGACGCGGAAGCCGACGGCGTGGCCCAGGCGCGCAACTTACTGGCCGTGGCGGCGCAAGAGCTCGATCGGCTGGAAATCGTGGCCAGCCAGGCCTTCTGCCAGTTGACCGCGCTGGCGGGGATACTGACCCGACTCGAAAAGCTGGGGGTGTCGCCGGAACCGGAGTCTGTCGAGGCGGCGGCGCTCGACGTCGCCATGGTCTGCCGCGAAGCGGAGGGGCTGATCCGCTACCTCACCTCGCACGAATGGGATCCCACTCGCGTTACCTCCCCCACAAGTCGCCGAGGATGGCCGCTCGCCCCTGTGTGCAGCCCATCCCGTTGAGCCTGACTCCCAACCTCTTCTAAACGGCGCTCCCGGTGCGCGCGGAGCCGCGCGCGCGAGATCGCCGCCGCAATAGGGCGTGGGCAGAAGCCGCCCGACGCCGCCGCCGCCGTACTGGAGATACTCCAGGATGTGCGGCGGCGATACGTTCGGGTGCCTTTGTTGCTAACCGAGAGGATTCGCGACAAACACGAGCTGAAAGACCTCCAAGACCTCCAAAAGGCGGTCGTGCTGGATCTTGAGTTGGGACTTGGGACAATAACGGATGACCGGAACGACCCACATAGCCTTCAAGGCTATGTCTTTTGGCGTTGGCCGCCGATCCTGGAGAGGATCGACGAGATAAGCAAGGCGTATGCGCCAATCAAACTGTGCTGTCAGGTGGGGATCATGCCCGAGGACTCGCCCCCACCATCGCGCCCAAGCGAGGGAATGCTGGATGAGCTGAAATACTCTGCCCTCAAACTGAATTCTTGGCTGGAGTCCTATGAGGCACAAATCCAGCGCTATGGGTTGGAAACGACGGACACGGCTGACCGGCCATTAACCGACACGGAACGCCGCATCCTCGCCCGCTGTCGCCATAAAGCACACAAAGGCGAGCGCATCGCTCACCATCTCGGCCTGTCCTGGGACCATACGCGCCGCCTACTAGCTCGCCTCGTCCGCGAGCGTCACCTTCGCAAGACAGGGGATGGCTACCGTACCGTGCGGCGCGCCACATAGCGCCACATAGCGCTACAGACTCTCTGCGTCCGGCGAGATAGGCTCGCTCCATATGACCCATACGGAGGCGAGCATGTTCGACACCCATCCGATCCCGCCGCTCATCGACGCTCTACCAGACCCTTCCACTATCCGCGCTAGGCTCTCCGAGCTATCCACGGAGGCTGACCTACTGCGCGCGCTACTGCGACTCCTCGAGCGCCGGGAGTGTGGGCGCCGCCTGATGCGCGGTCGCCGTGTGCGGCAGGAGGTGTCGCGTGGCTGACACCCATCCACCCGTAGATCCCACCTCTCTGTCGCCGCTTCTGGTGCGCCGCCGCGAGGCCGCCCGTCTGTGCGGCGTCTCTCTCGCCGCCTGGGCGCGGCTCTGTGCCGCTGGCCGCTGTCCGGCACCGATTCGGTTGGGCGGTGTCGTACTGTGGCGCGTCGAGGAGCTGCGCGCGTGGACTGAGGCCGGCTGTCCCGACCGCGCCAGCTGGGAGGCGTGGCCGCGCGCCGCTGGAAACGCTCACGGCCGGCGCTAGTGGCCGGCCACTGAAAAAAACGTTGGTGAAATCGCCCCGTGCTCCCGCCGGTGGATGCCGGTCCCGCGGTTCGCACCCTGGGGAATTCGGTTCGATTCCGAACGGGAGCACGTTGAATTGGGCTGACCAATCCCCCGCAAGTGAGGATCTTACTCCATGTTCGTACCACATTCTCGGCCGCCCTGCCAGTCCAAGGGCGACCTCCCCGACTACCTGTCAGCTGATGACCTGGCCGGCGACCTCGACGACGCGACTCTCGCCCAGCTTGCCCAGCAGTGCGAGCACGTCGCCCTCGATGGTGGACCATGCTGGCCCGCAGAAGAATTGCTCGCCCAGCTGGAATGCCTATCGCCCGCTTGCCCCATTTAGTGCAGCGGGCCGGCTCCCGAGGCCGGCCCGCCATGACAATCCATTGTCACTATTGAGGACGATTTTCCGTGAACCGTAAATCTATCGAACAGCCTTCTAGCGCCGATAACGGCGCCACCGATTTCCCCTTCGGCGCCAACGGCGATGCTGAACCTACTGCGCCGAGTGTAGAGCCGGACGCGCTCGCGTCTTCGTCCGCTGACCCGGACCCCTTCGATCCCACGTCCTTGCGTCTGCCGCAAGGTTTCGCGGCTGCCCTCGGCGTCAAAAAAGCGCTGCTCTCGGTGCCCGTGCGTAAACCGGACAAGAGCTGGTTTGTCCGTGTCCACGCCAACTCAGAGTATCGCCTGCAAACCGCCGTCATCGAATTAAAAGAGGATCGTGAAACCTATCTCGTGGCACCCGCCCTCTGGCCGGCGTTGGCTGCGGAATCGACTTTCTCCCCTCGCGCCCTGTTCACGGCTGTCAACCGCCAGGGCGTGTTGTTTGTCTGGCCGATCCGTCTGCCGGGCACCGACGGCAAGGTAGACGAATGGTCCCGCACCGCACTGGAGGCCGCCGAGCGAGCAACGCGAGGTTGGGTGCGCGTCGCGGCGAATCTGTCCCTCGGTGCCTACGAGGTTTGGGAGGCGACTGGCCAGCTGGAAGAGCCGGACTGGCCGGCGATGTCCTTCCGCGAGTTGCTGCGTATCGCTTTCCGCGGCAAGCTCATCGACTCGCTCGATCATCCCGTCTTGCGCCGCCTGCGAGGGGAGGCGTGAGCGGTGACAAGCCTTCGTCACTACCACGAAGTGTGGGTCGTGGACTTCGAGTTCACGGCCCACCCCGGCGAGCGGCCGATTCCTCTCTGCTGCGTGCCCCGCGAGATACGGACCGGCCGGTTGGCGCGCCTGTGGCTGTCGAACAGCGCGCCGACCGATCCGCCCTACGCTACTGGTTCGGACTCGCTGTTCGTTGCTTTTTATGCCTCTGCTGAGTTGGGTTGTCATCTCGCCCTTCATTGGCCGATGCCGGCTCGCATTCTCGACCTTTACGCCGAGTTCCGCTGTTTAACGGCCGGTCTGACTGTGCCCTGCGGATACGGCTTACTCGGCGCGTTGGCTTTTCACGGACTGGACGGCATCGCCGCCGTCGAGAAAGAAGGCATGCGCCAGCTGGCCATGCGCGGCGGACCTTACACGTCTCCCGAACAGGTCGCTTTGCTCAACTATTGTCAGACGGACGTTGACGCCCTGGCCCGGTTGCTACGCGCCATGCTGCCGCGGATCGACCTTCCCCGCGCTCTGTTGCGCGGACGCTACATGACCGCCGTGGCGCGGATGGCGTGGAACGGTGTCCCCATCGACGCCGACGCTCTAGCCCGCTTGCGCGACAGCTGGGCACGGATCAAGGGCCGGCTGATTGCCGCTGTTGATGCTGATTTCGGGGTATTTGTTCCTCTTGGACAACGAACCCTCAACCCGCAATCGCGGTTCGGCGCTGCCGTCCTGGAGACGGCCAATGCGTGGGAGATCGACTCGCAGCGACTGGCCGATGCCGCCGAAATGCTTTGGCGTGAGGAGCGCGAGAGCAAAGCCGAGCTGTTCGAGGCCCGCCGCGCTGCCCGCCAGGCAACAGGACTGACGCCAGCGCGCCTCAACCAGTGGGAAGATTCGGGACATGACTCATCCGAATATCCCGGCCTGGATGTCAAGGCCCGTGAGCTGGCCCGCGCCTATCCCGCGCTGGGAATCGGCACCGGCTACACCAGCGATGGAGGCGAAGACCAAACGGACTACGCCGGCCGGCTCTGGAAAGTGTTGCGGGAGCGCCACGAGCGAACATGCCCGCGTCACGATCCCGACATTTTCCGCCGCGCCGCCGAGTTGGTAGTTTCCTCCCCCGACGGCGACGCCCTCGACTTCGGCCCGATGCGTTTCTCCGCCGAGCGCTGGACAACCTATCTCGCTCGCAAGGGGATCCCGTGGCCACGGCTGCCGAGTGGAGCGCTCGCCCTTGACGACGACACTTTCCGCGAGATGGCCCGCGCCTACCCCGCCGAAGTGGCGCCGATCCGCGAGCTTCGCCACACGCTCTCCCAGCTGCAACTCAATGAGTTGGAAGTCGGCGCCGACGGCCGGAATCGCTGCATGTTGTCGGCGTTCGGAACCAAGACCAGTCGCAACGCCCCCAGCAACAGCCGCTTTATCTTCGGGCCGTCGGCCTGGCTGCGATCACTCATCCGCCCCGCGACTGGCCGGGCCGTGGCCTATGTCGATTGGTCGCAACAGGAGCTGGCGATTGCCGCCGCACTATCCGGCGATGAAGCCATGCAGGGCGCTTACCGCTCCGGCGATTTCTACCTGACCTTCGCCAAGATGGCCGGCGCCGTGCCGGCCGACGCCACGAAAGAGACACATGCTGCCGAGCGTGACCAGTTCAAGACCGTGGCGCTGGGTGTGCTGTACGGCCTGAGCGGCGAGGGGCTGGCCCGCAAGCTGGCTGTGCCACCCTGTCGCGGTCGCGAGCTGCTGCGCATGCACCAGCGAACCTTCCGCCGGTTTTGGGCATGGTCCGACCAAATCGAGATGGAAGCCATGTTATCGGGTCAGCTGCGAACGGTGTTTGGCTGGACTGTCCGCGTCGGCCCGGACGCAAACCCCCGCTCCTTGCGCAGCTTCCCCATGCAAGCAAACGGCGCCGAGATGTTGCGGCTGGCTTGTTGCTTGGCGACGGAGCGCGGAATAACCGTCTGCGCCCCCGTGCATGATGCGCTGTTGATTGAGGCCGACGCAGGCGCCATCGATGCCGAAGTTGCCCGTACACAAGAGGTCATGCGGGAGGCGAGCGCGGTTGTCCTCAACGGTTTCACTCTCCGCACCGATGCAAAGGTTGTCAGCCATCCCGACCGTTACCTCGACGAACGCGGCCGGCGGATGTGGGAAACAGTCTCGCGGTTGCTGGAAGAGGGCGCCGACGGCAGGGACACCCCCCGCACTGCTGCGGGGACACTCCCCGCACCGCTGCACCCCCCGTCTAGTCTTATCTCTCTCTACTCTTATGTACCCTCCCCGGACTCATTGCCGTGAGCGCCGCGAATGCGAACAACCGACCCGTTCGATCCAGACGCCCTGCGCGCGCCGAACGTGGACCTTGCGTCCCTGTGCAACCGTCCCTCGAAACGGCCGCCGCGCCACCGCAACGGCGAGGCATTCCTGAAAGGGCCGATTCCCTGGTCCTGGCTGGAACGTGCTTGCCGACTGCCGGGGAAGGCGCTGCACGTCCCCCTGCTGCTCTGGAAAGAGGCAGGGTGCCGCAACAGCCGCACGGTCACCCTCTGCCTGGCTCGCCCTGCGGCGCTGGGCATGCACGTAGATACCGCGAGCCGAGGCTTGCGCGCCCTGGCATCGGCTGGGCTGGTATCGATCCGCCGGCAGCCGGGCAAGCCGCTCGAGGTAACGCTGCTAGACGCCCCGATGGACAAGCCAGCGGGTTGACCGCCGACCTAACGAAACTCTCGAAACCATAACCTACTGAGCTTGTCTTTATTTCGTGCCCATGTAAACTTTATCGATCCTTTGGCCGGCTCCGTCGCGTTCGTCCTCAGAACCGGGCGAGGCGGGGCCGGCCGTTCTGAGAAAGGAACCTGTCCATGCCCCCGTTTTCCGGCAGCAGTACACCCGCTCTATCCCCGCCGGCGCCGAGCGCGTCACTCGCAAGGGCAAGCCGGCTGTGCGCTTCAAGGGACCGGACGGCAAGCCCATCGTCGCTCCCCTGACCCGCAACGGCGATCGCTGCCGCGTTGCTTCGCCTGTCTGGTATGGCCACGTCCCGGACCCGGACGCGCCCAACGGTTGCCGCCGCGTTCCGCTGTGCGCTAACAAGGCCGCCGCCGAGATCATGCTCGGCGAGTTGTGCCGGCAAGCCGAACTAGGCAAGGCCGGCGCTCGGGATCCTTTCGAGGCTCAACGCAAGCGCCCGCTCGCCGAACACATCGCCGACTATCGCCGCGAGCTGGAGGCGCGCGGCAACGAACCGCGTTACTGCCGTCTCGTCGCTTCGCGCTTGACGGCCCTATTCGACGGTTGCGGTTTCCGCTTTCTGCCGGACCTGAGCGCCTCGTGCGTCATGGATTGGCTGGCCAGCCTGCGCCGCGATGCGGCGACGGCGGAACCACTGCCGCCCGTGGAAGCCTTCACGCGCACCGAGGCTGCCCGGTTGCTCGGCATGACTCCCACGGCGTTCCGCGACACGGTGCGGCGTCATCGCCTGGCCGCGACGGGAAAGGGGGCCGAAGCGGCGCTTTCCCCGTCCCACGGTCGAGGCCGTGCGCGAGCTTGCGTCCCGTGGCCGCAGTGTCCAGACGACGAATTACTACCTGTCGCATCTCAAGAGCTTCTGCCGCTGGTTGGTGAAGGACTGCCGCAGGGGAGACAACCCGGTTGCCCACCTGGAAGCGGGCAACGTCAAGGTGGACCGGCGCCACGATCGGCGGGAACTGACGGCGGACGAGTTACGATCCTTGTTGACCGCCTCCCGCGCCAGCGAACGGACTTTTCGCGGACTGAGCGGATGGGACCGTTTCCACCTGTACGCCGCGGCTTGTGGGACGGGGTTCCGCGCCTCCGCCCTGGCGTCGCTGACGCCGGAGAGTTTCGACCTGGACGCGAAGATCCCCACCGTCACCTTGCCGACGAAGCGGAACAAGAGCCGCGTCCTGAAGGTGCAACCGCTGCCCCCCCGACGCAGCCGAACTGCTGCGGGACTATCTCCGCGACAAGCCAGACGGCCAACCCGTCTGGGGCGGCACATGGGCCAAGGATTGGAAGGGAGCGGAGATGCTGCGGATCGACCTGGACGCCGCCGGCATCCCCTACGCCGTCGAGGGACCGGACGGCCCGCTCTTCGCCGACTTCCATGCCTTGCGGCATTCTTATCTGACGCTCGGCGCCCGCGCCGGCATCGACCTGCGCACCTTGCAAGAACTGGCCGGCCATTCGACGCCGACGCTGACGGCCCGCTATGCCCATTGCCACCTGCACGACCAAGCCGGCGCCGTCGAGCAGTTGCCCAGCTTCCTGCCACAAGGGCTGGCCACGGGAGCGCCGGCCCTGCGGGCAACCGGCACGGATGGACGCAACGCATTAGCATCCGTTGATAGCGCTTACACGGCGCTTACACAGAAATCTGACAGCGAATGCGTCTCTCTGAGATTGCTTGAGACTGGCACGGCGGATGCTCTCAGAACGCAGCCAAGCGCAAGTCCCGCTGGATTAAGGGGTTTGAGAGCGGATGAGAGCGATTGCGACGGGTTGAGAGAAGAGGCCCCTCCCGGATTCGAACCGGGGATGGCGGATTTGCAATCCGCTGCCTTACCACTTGGCGAAGGGGCCTTCGGTGTTGGCATGTTAGCGAGCGCGTGCCGCAGGGTCAATCGCTCCCAGGCGTCGGGGCATCTTGATCGACCCCATCCGATGAACGGCGGCGGTACGGCAGAAACGACAGAACGGTAATCACCTGGAGCAGCGCCGTGCTGCCCAGGACGTACCAGCCGGCGGCGCCGGAGTGCAGGTCGAACGATAGACCGAGCAGCAGGCAGGCTCCGATGGCGAAGGGGGAGCGCAAAAACAGCAGGCCGAGAAGGACGTTGACGGACGCGAACTTGCCGATCGATTCACTGGGCACTGCACCAAGGTCCGGCGCGGGCAGATCGCGGAGCGGCGGAACCTCGGTCGCATCGGCTGGCTGTTTCAGCCAGTCGCGCAGCCGCCGCGCCAGATCGGCCTGCCGCGCGGCGGGGCGCCACCAGTTGCTCCGCTCGTTGACGGTCAGGTTAAAGACGCCGCCGGTGCCGCGCTCGTCGTCTCGCCAAGAGACGTACACACGTCGGGAAGCGAACCAGCCCGGCGGACCTGGCCCCAAGTAAACATCGCGGATGTGCCGGCGCTCCAGGGCGAAGCGCGTCTGATCGCCTAGATAACCCAGACGATCGCCGCTCAGCACCAGGAAGCCGGGATCCCAAATGAGGAAGTGTTCGTACAGGCGCGGTTCGCTGTGCGGCGACAGACTGACCGAGACGCCGCCCCAGGCTTCGGGAAATAAACCGTCGCGCGCCAATTTTTCTCGGACACCGCGCCGCAAGGCGCGCGAAGCAGCCACGGCCAGGCGACGAACGACAACCTTGCGGAGCAAGACGGTCAACGGCAGACCGGCTGGGTACACCAGCGCCAGCACGACGCCGTGCCATTGCCGCATCTGGGCCACATAGGCGATCAGGACGGGGATGGCGATCTCCACGGCCAGACCGGACCAACTCTGCCGGAAGACGGCGCGGCGCTTGAATTCCCGCGAGAAGACACGCGGATCGGCGCCCGTCGCAAGATCCGGAGCAGACTCCAAAGGCGGATAACGGTCTGCGCCGCTGCCGGGTCCGTCGAGGATTTCATCCAATCGTTCGGGCGGGATGCCGGCGCGATCGGCCAGATCGTGCAAACGATTCCAGTCCGCGACAGAGCCATCGCGGGCGCTCCGCTCCTCACCGGCGACGAGTGGCAACAAGTGGAGACGGCGCAGCTTGGCCAGGGCGGTGATAAGCGCCTCCGGATCGCCGGTGATCTTCAGTGCTTCGCGGTCCAGACGAGACATCAAAAAGTGTCCCGGCTGACGGAGTCCCCACACCAGACCCACCACGACCAGAATAGGCACGAAACGCCAGAGGGATTCGGCTCGGGGGAGGAACGCGGCCGCGAGGCCGCCCCCCGCCCCCAGGACGATCATCAGCGTGAGGGAACCCAGGATTCGCCACAGCGCAAAGGGTCGCCGCCGCCACAGCCGAGCCAACTCCAGGGCGAGCAGGGCATCGACCTCGCGCCGGCTCAAGGGCGGCACCGCCTCCGCGCAGACGTGAACGCAATCGACAACGCCCAAGGCGTTGAGCAACCGCCAAGGGACCCAAGATACGCGGTAGGCCTGGCGCACGGGCACGCGCGCCTGATCGGCCAGTTCGAAAAGACGCTCGCGCAAGGGGCCGGGCGGCAGAATTTGCAGGGCGCTGTTGCGCGACATCTGCGCCATAGCGTGACAGAGAACATACAGACCGATCGCCGCTACCAAATACAGCAATCCCGATAGCGCTCTGGGATTGCCCATCATGTGATCCACTCCGCGGCCGAGGAAAACGCCCATGCCCACCAATCCGAACTGCATCCACAGTTCCCGACGGAGCAGCCGGCCGCGCGTCCATTCCACTTCCGGCACGCGGGCGAACGCCGGAGCGGATAGCACCCGGCAGGCCAGCGTCGCCAGCGCCGGCGGCAGCATAAGAAACAAAGCCACCCAGACGTACTCCGCGGGCTCGAAGATACCGCGAAGGAGGAAGTGGAGGAAGTTTGTCAGGACGAGGACGCCCAGCGAAACCGCGGCCGCCATCCAGACGCACCACAGCACGGAAGTCAGTCGTCTCTGAAACCGCCAATAGCGGAACCAGGCCGCGAAGCGATCGCCCTCGCCAGGGCGCAGGCGGCGACGCCACAAGGTCAGTCCAATCGGCGCCAGCAGCACCAACGCCAACGGCAGAAAACGCCAGGCGATCTGGCGCCGAAAGCCGAACCGCAGATGGATCGGCGGCATCGGAGCCGACACCGGCAGATCGGCCGAGTACGCATTGTTCCGAAAAGATCCCAACAGTGGTACGTCGTCCAGCGAACATTCGCTGCTGTCGGCCGGGGGGTGATCGACCGTCACCAGAAGCTGTCCGACGCCGTCGAGAAGCAGCCCATCCCGCAGCGCGTTGAGATCGAAGGTGCCGTCAATCGCCCAAGCGCTCCGGTCGAGGACCGTATCGGCGCGGACGTACAGGAACCACAAGTTGCCCGTCTTCACCTCACGAAGCTGCTGGAACGAGCCGTTCAGCATCGATGCCAACGCCTGCTTCCACATTTCGGAGGAGCGCGGCTGGAAGGGCAGATGCAGCGACGCCCGGACGACGCCGCGGCCATCGACGTGCAGACCCAGCCAGGCTCCCTTTGCCCGTCGGGGAAGCGGCGGCGGTGCCGGCTGCGCGGACGCGGCCGACACCCAAAGGAGCAACAGCCCCAGATAGGACAGACCGTAGCGCGGCAGAAGGCGAGTCATCGCGGTGGTCTCGCGGGGAGCAGGATCGGGACCATTGGCGCATGGTCCCAGTTCAGTCCGGAGTGTACAGTAAACGGAGCCTCGCCGACAGGGGCGAGCGGGCTACCTCGGAGTGTGCGAACATGCGGCTGCGCGTGGGAGTGATTGGCCTGGGCCGGCGCTGGCGGCGTTATCGACCGATCCTGGCCCAGCTGCGCGACCACGTCGAGGTGCGCGCCGTCTGGGACCACGTCGTCCGGCGGGCCGAGTCCGAGGCGCGGCAACTGCGCTGCACCGCCGCCGGCGGGCCGGTGGAATTGATCGAACGCTCCGATGTCGAGGCGGTGCTGCTGTTCGACTCACAATGGTTCGGTCTGTGGCCGCTGGAACACCTATGTCGGACGAAGAAGCCGGTTTTCTGCACCCTGGCGGCGGACAGCGAGGCCGCCCACGTCGATGCGCTGCGCCAACGGATTCAAGACAGCGAACTCCCTGTGCTTATGGCACTCGGCCCTCTGCTGGCACCGGCGAACCTGCTGCTCCGCGAACTTCTGATTCACCGTCTGGGACCGGCGCGACTGGTGCGGGCGGACTGGAGCGTTACGCCGCCGCGCAGCGGCCCCGCGCGCGATCTGCTGAGCAATCCGGTTGTGCTGCCTCTGCTCGCCGGGTGCGCGTGGCTGCTGGACGATCGCCCGCGCAGCGTGTGGACGATTGACGGCGAGGGCGCATCTTTCGTCACGATGGTCCTGCGCTTCGGCGGCGAGCGACTTGGCCAAGTGAACTTGTGGACGGCGGCGGCGCGAGCGCCGGGCCGCTTCGAGGTGGTCGCGGAGGCGGGAACGGTCACGGCGGAATTGCCGCGTCAGCTGCGGTGGCGCGACGACGACGGACAACACAGCCAGCGGCTGCCGCCGCGCTCCATCGAGCAGAGCGGATTGGAGCGATTCCTCCTCTCGCTGCGCGCGGGGCAGCCGTTGCGGCCGAACTTCGAGGACGCCTTTCAGGCATTGACCTGGCTGCGCGCCGCGGTGCGCAGCCGCGAGGAAGGACGACGGATCGAGCTGAAGGAGGGCATATAGTCTCCGGCTTGCCGGGCGGCGTGCAACAGCTTACGATAAGTGAACAGAAGCGAAAAACCCCTGGATTTCCAGGGGTTTTTGCATTTCCACTGACACCAGTTACCCCCAGTTGTACCCCCGCGCGGGTGTCAAACGGGTGTCAAATTCGGACAGGACGCGGTGAGGCTGGCGTCATGGGATTTGCACGGTGGAGTCTCGTTACCTTCAGTCCCGGCATGAGCCAATACAGCGGGCGACAAGAGATGTCCGGTCCACACGAGGAGGTTGGCACTCTCCGGATCCCGCTCATAATAAACTTTGTAGCCCAGCACTTTGACTTCTTCACTCATGATTGCCCTGCCTTCGTTTGATGGCTTCACGAATCTTGTCCAGCGAAATAGCCTTGACGGCCTGTCGTCCGTGTCGGGGGTCAAAAGTAACGGCCAGGCACCCGCGCCCCTCTGCTCCTTCTAGCATAGCGCCGAGACCAGCAGCCGGGTCTATGCCGCAGGCGACTAGCTTTGTGTCGCCCATCTGCAAAAGGAATTCCCTTACGGAGTCCTCATCGGTGAACACCGGCAAGATGGAATAGCCTTTGTCGGTTTTTATGGTAAGCAGGCCATCTAATCCTCGACCGTGGAATCCTCCCGTTGATTCGTCGGGTTTAAGGACGTTCTGATCGACGATCACCCAAACGGGGCCATCGATTCGGAAAACGTTCGGGTCGAAATCAAGCTCGTCTGCCATGTTCTGACTCCCATCGGGCTTTGCCTGCCCTTCGCCTACGGGGAGTCAGGACCGCAGCACGAAGGGCAGGCCAACCGGGGATCAGCCGGCCGTCCCGATGGAAGAATAGTCGCATGTCTACGCTTGCGTTGCAAGCGTAGTGGCGGGGTCAGAAACACGCGGATCGACGCTGAGCGTCTCGCACAAGTCGAGCAGCCCGCGCCAGCCCGCCTCACGCAGCTGGACAGTCAGCCGGCCACTTGAACCACTTCCCCCGGAACGCGCCGAGATCGACGGGAACAACCGCGCGGGCCTCGGCACTTTCGTCACTTGTGAGAAATGGTTATTCGGTGGTTGCACCTGATGCTGAGCCGTAGTATGCTCGTTGGGCACCGCGTCTGCGAGGAACCCACCCATGAAACACTTCGTCGGCTATCACAACTACGAGCGCATGGAAGAAGAAGCGGCCCAAGAAATCGAAGAGGCTCAAGAGGTCGAAGAATTCGCCGATGAACCATCCGCCGGAGATAACGCGCGTTTCGCTTTCGTGACCCGCAAGAAGCCGGAACGATTTGTAGGGCAAGTGATCTGGGGCATCCAGGGACAGTATAAGCCCCGTGAGTACTACCTCTTCGATTGGTTTATCGTGGATGGGTCAGAAGTGTTCGACGGTGAGCGATTCGCCGCCCGCGTCTACGGATCGCGGGGAGAGACATTCCCCAAGGGCATCTACTTGAACGACCTGCCTTGGTTTCCCGAGTTTCGGAAGGTCAACAGCAACTTCAGCCTCGGGATTCAGGAAATCGCACCCAAGTTCGTCAAGCATATCTGCGAACTGGTAAAAGCATCCGGCTTCCCGCTGCCTCCGGGCTGCGAAGAATTGCTCCAAGCCGAGACATCTCTTCTTGAGGGAGAAGGAATGGCGTCTACCGACGCCGTTGCGATCCAGACGCCGGACGGCCAATTGAATCCTGAACGTCGACCGGTGACAATCAATCAGATCCCCCGAGATAAGGCAATCGTAGAGGAAGTGAAACGTCTGCACAACTACCGCTGTCAGGTATGCGGAATACGCCTGGAGACGCCCGAAGGGTGGTACGCCCAGTGTGCCCATATTCGGCCACTGGGCGAGCCACACAATGGGCTGGATAGGCTCGATAATGTTCTTTGCCTCTGCCCGAACCATCATGTCCTCTTCGATGCGGGCGCCTTCTCGATTGCGGGCGACCTCCGCCTGTTAGGGATGGAAGGGACGCTCCGCACGGTGGATGGTCATTCCATATCGAAAGATTACCTTTACCACCACCGGAACCGGATCTATCGACCCAAGTCCACTCCTCCGCCGAATTCGTGAACCACGGCCAAAACGGCAAGGGCCGGCGCGGTCAAGCGGTCGCGGCGGCCCGCTGCCCGCCGCAAACCTGATTTGCCGGCTGTCACCGGCTGCCTGGCCTTCAAGGCCTCGACCTCTTCCCGAAACTTCTCAAGCCGGCCCCACTCACTCGAATCCACGAATCGTTGCCTCTCCTCACCGTCCGCCCGATAGATGCGTTCGCGCTTTCGATCCTATTCGTGTTGTGGACCTCCCAGCTGCATCGTCCAGCGGAGTACGTCCTCGATGGTAATGAACGGGCCGGGCGGTGGGGCGGAGGTCGCGCGAGGGTTTTCCTTGCTGCCGCGGAGATTCTGGGTAGAATGCCCCACGTCTGAACAAGGGGTGCCGCCGGTGCCAACCGCGGGTCGAAGCCCGCCGAGGGCGACCGACTTCGGTTGCCCCGCTCCCTGCTTCGGGAGCGCAGGCGCGTAGGAGGCAAATTCGGGAGCGCGGGCGCTCCCGAAGAACCAGTTCGGCGAACTGCAGCCCACCAACCTCGAACTTCTCGGGGCGTGCGAGAAAAGACAAGGAGCTTAGATGCAGACATACAATAACGCAGAAGAGTTCGTGAACGCCCTGAAGGCTGGCCAGTTGAGCCAGTCTGAGCTTACTGTTGAGGGCATGGTGAAGCCCCTCATTGAACCAATGCCCGGTGGGCCCTCACATGGGGCCTTCCTCTTCTCGCCCGGGACGACCTGCGCCTTATGGATCCCTGTTCCAGACAGCGTGATCGAGAAAATCGACCACATCGGCACTGTCACGTGTAAGGACCACCAGCACGAATATGTTCGACTGCACCTCAAGCTCCCTCATACGCCCGAGCGGCCGTTCTTCGCCAAACTCCTCGGCCACTTCCAGCAGTCTGCCGCCCTTTCCGGCATGGCTGCTGGCGCCGCCAGCCTCAACTCGGCATTTGCTGGTCACGGCGCGGGCGACTTCGGGATCGCCAACTTCGCGAGTCCGGCCGCGTTCGGCTGGAATCCGCCCCATCCCCATATCCACTGGAAGCCACTCTGTGCAGCCTGTATTGCTGGCAACATGGCCCTCGCCGCCGCGATCGGTGCTGCCATTGCCGCAGCCGCACCAGAACTGCTGGCATCCCCTGGGGCTGTAACCTGGCTCGCGGGTCAATTCGGAATCTCCACTACCGCGGCGGCCGCTGCCCTTAGCGGCGTGGGCGGAGCGGCGTTAGCAAAGATTCTCTGCGGCAACAAGTGCTAGCCCGAGTCGCTGAAGTGGTCGCGCCGAACTAGGTTCTGCACCTAACCGGCGGGGCACGTAAGCTTTCCAGGGTTCATAGCTCCCTCCGCCCGCGCCGGTCCTGCCGGACAACGGGGTAGTGATCGACAACACGGCGGACGATCCCTCGACCAAACGCCGCAAGGCATCCTGATCCCAAACAACCGGGCCGGCGAGTCGAGCAACGACGCGCCGGCCCGCCGCGGCCATCACACCGGCTGCTTCGTTCTCATCGCGGCCAGTTCCTTCTCGATCCTTCCCAGTCGTCCGCGTTCCGTGGCCGCCTCGAAGCGCTCGCGTTCCGCTTCATCGGCCCGCCGGCGTCGTTCTCGTTCCATCTCTTCCCAGCGCTGCGGGGCGCGCATGTCCTCCGTCCAGCGCGCCACGGCGGCCACGGCGAGGAGCGGAGCCGGTCGGCCGGAAACGGTCGGACCGAGGACCGCGCAGGGCAGCCCCGCATTTGTGTTGCGCCATCCATCTGCAATGGTCATCCGGAGCGGATGATCGATGGGAAGCCTGGACAGCTCGACGGCGGCCCAGACGATTTCGGGCGGTTCGTTCGGATTCAGGCTCTCCGTATAGAACCGCTCTCGTGGAGCGCGGCGAGCGGGTCCACTCACCCGGAACGTGAAGTGCGGCAAGCCCTCCGTGGCGATGAGCCGTCGCTGTGTGTCCGTGCCGCCGCCCCCCAGCGCCTCGACGAGCGCCGCGCCGGTGTCGGCGTAGATCGCCCGAAGCAAATCCTCTGGCGCCCTCGCCAGATGATGGGCGAGAACGGACGCCGCGCCCTCCCACGGCGCTTGAGCGTCCGGCGCCGGCGGAGTGAACCGGCAGCGTAACCACAAGCTCGCCAACGCATCGACGCGGCCGGCGGCGTCATCCGAGGTAGGCGGTGGACGGAGCGAGCGAATCCGGGAGGACGCCGTCTCGAGGGTGTCGAACAGGGCCGTGATCTCGGTATGCCACTGTGCAAAGGCGTCGGGCGGTGTCGAGGTCGGATTCATTCTCGCTCCTTTCGGCATTGTTCGTCATGCCATCGGTAAAACAACGACTTGGGTTCGTGCAGCGCATGGGGCGGGCAGGCATCACAAATCGTCGGGTTCCTCGGCTGCCAGTCGGTCAAGAACTCGTGAAGCTCTTGCGGCAAGACCACCAGCAATTTCTCCACCAGCTGCAAGCGAAGCTGCTCTTGCGCCGGATCGTTCCGCCTACTCCAGAAATTGAATAGGCTGTTGCGCCCATTCGCACGCAAGCGCCCCATGCTGATTTCGTGACAGGTACGAGCTTCTGCCATCACCCATTGCCCCCACAACTCGGCGAGTTCCGAATAGCGAACCGGCTGTGGATACCCTGGCTTGCCTCCGCCGATCCAGGCCTTGAGCACGGTGGGGATGATCCAGTCCGCCTCGCGCTCGAATTCCTCCTCGGTCAGCGTCTCGGCGAATTCGATAAACCACGGCAAGCGGGCCTTCGGCTGCTCCGCCTCCAACGTGGCAACGCGCTGTTCAAGCTCGCTCAGGCGGGTCATTACTCGGCCTCACGGATTTCCTCGATGATCTCCAGGGCGGGCGGATTCGGCGCCCCGCAGCGCGGACAGGTCGCGGGCACGTCCTCGCCCTGCATGAGGATGACAACCGGGCCGGGGCAACGGCACTTCTCAGGCGGAAGCCGGCTCGTCAAGGCATCAATGCGGCGATGCAGACTGGCGAGTGTGGTCATCTCTTTATCCTTTCTGAAATCTGCGCCAGCTTGCGGTAGACGAAGCCGCGGCGGGAGAACGGCACCCCCAGCACCATCAGCGCGCCAGCCGTGGCGATGGCATTGCGCTTCTCTTCGCGCGTGTACGGCTCGTCGTCGGGCCGGCCGTGGTCGACGCGGTCGAAGTCGATGGCCGTGTTCATCACGGCCAAGAGCACGTCTTTAACGGGCGGTCCTTCGGGCCGTGCCGTTTTTCGCCGCCGCTGCTTCGTGGTCATGTTGCTTGGCCTTCTCCAGCTCGAGGATTCGTTTTTCCAGTTCCGCAAGGCGGAAGTCGTAGAGATTCAACAGCTCCGCCTCATCTCGCAAAATGGCCAGCGCTGTCCGGTAATCACCGCTCAGCGTGGCTTTCGCGTACAGATGCCGCCGCTGGGCGAGATGGCGGCGCATCAGCTTTTTCCGTGATGCGCGGCAGCTTTCGGCGGCCATCGCGTCCGCCCGCGCGATGTATCTCCAAAGCTGGCTATCCGACAGGGGCTTTCCGCCCTCCGGCAGTTGCCAGGGCGATCCCTCCTCCGCCTCTTTTTCGCGCACGTACTCCCTCACGTCCCATATCTCGGCACCGTCCAGGCGGATGCGGAGGATTTCCAGCGTCCGCTGTAGCATCTGGGCTTTTGTCGGCTTGGGCTTAGTCGCCATCGCCCTGGCCCTCGTGCTTGTCCAGCAACCCCCCGATCCATCCCGCGTGCCAGGCGTGCAAGCCGGCGTCGTGGATCAAGGCGAACTGCTCTCGTCCGCTCCCGTTGCCGCAAAGGTTCGCGCTCCCCTCGATGCTCAACCGCTCGCCGGTGGCAAAGGCCAGCGTCACAACCTTGGCGTGGGAGTGGCAACAGGCGGCGCGCTGCTTGCGGTTCCGGAACTCGTCAAGCGTCTCCGCCCACAAGTCGCCGTTGTGACTGCGGAAGAAGATCGACGCCACAAGGGAGAGCGAACCGACGGCGCCGGTGTCCAGCCATGCCAGGAGAGTCTTCAAGTTGCGGGCGTGGTAGCCCAGCGTGGCAATCCGCACGCGGTCGCACTTGCCCAGCTGGGAGAGGAGGGCGCCGATAACGTCGGTCAGGTCCATGCGGGCCGTGCAGACGGCGTGCAGGCTCTCGCCGGGCGCGGGCAGGCGCTCGAGGACGGCTTTCGCCTCGGCGATGCCGGCGGCTCGACGCGCGGCCAGCTTGACGCGCTGTGGCGCCGGCAGTCCGTCGGCGTCTTCGTCGGGACCGGGCTTGCGGCCGAACGGCAGGCGTCGGATGGCGAATCGGGAAGGCATGAGCGGTCACCTTGGTCAATCCGGGATCGGGGCGTTGCTGACGCCGACGTAGGCGCGCCAGGCGTTGCCGCGCCCGCCGCCGGTCTTCTTCTTGCCGGTGCCGGTCTTCTTCTTCGGTTTGGCGTTGTTACCGAAATTGAAGCTGAACGGGTCTTTCTTCGCCATTTTTTCCCTCTCTTCTTCAGCCGGCGCCCTCGTCGCCGCTGGTGCCATCGGTGATTACCATTGCCAGGGCGCCGCCCGGCCTGGCCTGCACGATCGCCAGCAAGCGGCGGGCGACGTGCAAAACGTCCTCGCTCGGACGGTCGGGCTTGCTGCGGAGGACGCGCTCAAGGTCGCCTTCTAGCCGGTCGATGTCGTCGCTAATGCCTTCTTCGGCCAAACGAGTCAGCGCGGGGTACTCGCCCTCGCCCAGATCGGCCGCCCAGTCCGCGAACGCGGCATAGCCGGCGTTGCTGCCTACCTCGTCGTCGTCGTGAATCTGCTCCTGCTCGTCGATGTAGGCGACAAAGAAACCCATCGGCTCACCCCCTCAGCATGGCCGACCCCAACATGTTCAGGGCGAGATCGTCGAAAGTCGGTGCCGCGGTCATCGCCGACAACTTCGCACTACCAACTCCGGGTTTGTAATACAGCCGGTTGCCGCTGTGTTTCTTGCCCTTCCGGTCATCGAAGGTGACGGTGTGGAAGGTGGCGTTGTAGCGCTTCTCCCAATTCGTTTTGCGTTTGGTGGCCTTGCGGCTCATGTGGATTTCGTCCTTGGCGCTGGTCCACAGCGTCTTGACTTCGACGAAAACGACGGTCGCGCGTAGCGCTTCGCGAAGTGCATCCGCTTCTCGCTTTCGGACCTGACGAATGGCCTCGCCTTCGGTGATCTCTTCCAACCAGCTCAGCCGGCGGCCGCGTTCGTCGGGCCATTTCAAGCCGTTCTTCTGGATGTCGATGGCTTGCTCCCGCCGATTTAGGAACTCCTTGCTTTTGAAGTTGGGGTCCGCGCTCAGCAGCTTGCCGTCGGCGCCGATCACAATCATCACATCCGCCGGCCAGCTGTCCGGGACGTTGAAACCGCCGATGGCCTGGGCCAACCTCGCCTCATTTGCCAGCGCGTGCGCGATTCGCCGCCGAATGGCGGGATCGCGGTAGCGGCTCAGCTTGGCGACGTACTTTGCCTTGACGGCGCGATGAGAGTTGTGTCTGCCGCCCCAACCCTCGGAGAACCGTCCGGGGTAATGGGTGTCGCCGCCGCGCGGATGCTTGGAGGCGTCAAAGTCCTTGAAGTAGGCGGCGACCACGGCTTGCTGCTGCGCGCGCCAGTCGCCGCCGCGCGGGGCTAGCGCTTTCGCCCCGTTGGCTCCCGGCCGGCGTGGACAATTCTCGTGATGGGACGGACGGCCGGGACGCTGGAGGTGTGCGCAGCCCGGGCAGATGTCAAGAACGGTGCTGCTCATCGTCCTACCTCACAACGGGACGGTCGGGGCTGGCGCGCCTGCCAACCCCGCCGCCCGGCAACCCAAACAGAGAGGAACCCTACTCTCATGCTAACTGTGCTCTTGCTCCGGCGGCGGTGATATGTGACTGCGGGGACGGGTCGTCTTTCTGGCGTTTGGTCGGCGGTGCGGGCGTCGTTGTCGCGGGGGCAAGGTCAGCAATCGCGCGAGCGCTTCGGCGAGCTTGGCGGCGGCGTTGTCGAGGTCGGCGCCGGTCTGGATGGCGTTGGGGTTCGCGGCCAACTCCGCGAAGCGCTGGGCAAGACGATCCAACAGGCGAGCGTGGGAACGGGCGAGAAATCGGGCGTAGCGTTCGTGGCGAGTCATTCGTCGGTCCCTCCCTCGTCGCTGACCTGCTCCTCCGGCATCTCGACGCGCACAACCCGAAGGCGGTCGCGTCTCAGGGCCGTCTTGAGCAACTGCCGGACGCGGATTGCGGTTGGCACCTCGCACGCCAGCGGGCGGAAGACGATCAGCACCTCGTCCGATTTCGGCGCCGAACAATTCGGGGGCGTGGTCATCGGGATGTCCTCCGCCGGACATACCACCATCGCGGGCCAAGACAGGACACATTGTCCGGAACCAGTGCGGTTTCGACCCGCTCGCGAAACTCCACCCCTATCCAGTCCTGCCGGAGTAACCATCGAAGGTAAGTCGGCGGACATTCCTGCAGCTGCCGGCCACGGTAGCGACCGAAGCGAAGTTTCATTTGCGAGCCTCTTCCAATAACCAGACCAGTGGATTCCGCCTGTCCCGCCGTTCCACGCGGATCAGGCCAGCGGTTTCTAGGGCTGGTAGAGCGCGATACTTATCAGTTCGGTTAAGGCCATGTTGGCGCAGGCAGGCGCTAGTCAACACCACGGGGTTTGATCGTTCCATCCGAGAGCGTTGCAGCAGAACCAGATAGATCGCCCAGGATTTGCCAGGTAACACGACGAGGCGTTTAAACAGCTTCTCCGGCAACGCTGGCAAAAACCGCCGTTCGGTGCCCGTGCGAGCGCGCTGCGCCTGGATCTTCACCGACTGGACGCTATCGCCGGGCTTGAGAGTCAGGCTCTCGCGGGAGAAGGGATTGGATGAGGGAGGGTCCATACATCTATCTTCACTAAGACCATAGATAAAGAGACTGGGGACGTATGCTCACCTGTGTGACAGTTCTGTCACAAGTTGTGACAGAGCCATGCTCACTTCTGTGACAGAGAACTGGCCTCCTTACCATCCATCAGCCCCCAAACCGTCTTCCACATCCGTTCACCGCGCTTGTCCGCGAACCGATCGGGCCAGCGATACACCTTCGCTTCCACCCGCAGCGGGAACCCCGGCAGTATCTTCGTGCTAGCCTCGATCATGGCTTGCGCCACGTCGGCGACTGTGCCGTCAACGCCGGCCACACTGTCTTCCGTCAGCAGGGCATCGTGAATCGGGCAGCACACCGGCAGCCTGAGCTCCGATGCCAGGATGCACGCCAACCGCAGCATTTCGGCGCCGTTTGATTGGAGCAAGAAATTCCGCAGCGAGGTGGGCCGCGTCTCCGGGCTGACGTGGACGCGCCATCCGTAGGTCGCGGTCAGATGGCCGTACAGCATGGCATAGTTGACGCACGCCTCCGACCATCGCCAGTAGTCCGGGTACGTCTCGCGGTGTAGACGCAAGAGTTCACGAGCGCGCGACAGCGAATCGTTAATTCGGCTCGCCAGCGCTTCGCAACCCATCGCGTATTGAATGCCGAGAGCGCACGTCTTGAACTGGTCGCGGACAGCGCCGTGTGATTCTTTCGTCGCGTCGGATGGAACGGCACCGGCTTGCTTGGCGAATGCCAAATAGGGATCTCCCGACCGATACGCCGCCATCATGTTCTTGTCGCCACTCAGGTAAGCGGCGATGCCAAACTCTTGCTGTTCATAGTCGAGATAGGCGATCGCCCGGCCCTGCGGCGGCTTCACCAGTCCGCGCAGCCAGGTGGCCAGCGCAAAAATGAATCCGCTGGCGCTGGGAGTGTTCCGCCCCGTCTTCGCGCCGAATGGCGATAGCAAACAGCGGTTGCGTCCATCGCTGCCGACGGGAAGGCTCCATTCCCTCATCTGGGCCAGCGTCGCCCGCAATTCGTGCAATGGCGCCAGCGCCGGGTAGGTCTGCGAAATGTCCTTGAACGTATCGCGGTCCAGCTTCAAAGCGCCCGTCAGCGTCCGTGGCCAGGCAACCCCGTGCGCGCCCAAGTAACGCTCGAACGCCGAGGCGACGAACGCACCCTCCTGATAGACGCCGAAGTCCTGGTCAACGCGGTCGATCAGCGCCAGCTCGATACGCTGCCAGCTGGCGCGCAGACGGGTTAGCGCCTCGGTGTCGATCGGAACGCCGCGATATTCCATTCTGGCAACGGCCTTGACGTACTCACCTCGCAAGAGCGCTTGACCCAGCGCCTTGTGGTGATCGCCGGGCGACATTGTTGGCGGCGCTTCGATCAATCGCTGCATGGCTGGCAGCAGGCGCGCCAGGGCTGATACGTCCGTTTCGCAGTAGTCGAGTAAATCCGCCCGCTCCTCGAAACTGTAGTCGCCGCCGCGCTGGGCCAGATCGCGCATCTCGTCCTTGTACAGTTCGCTGACGCCGGCCGGTATGTGGAAGTAAGTGCAGGCGCCGAGCAACCCGCGGCCACAGGGCGCCGGGAGTCCGGAAGTGATAAGCGAAAACTCAGCGTACAAATCTACCAAGTTGACGGGCATGGCCCAGTCGAGGGCCAGAAAACAAGACATCTCGGCACTGGCGAAGTAGGCGACGGCGAGCGCTTGCGCATCTGTCCGAAAAGGACACTGAATCCAGCGAAATAGTTCGTCCCGCCACATTCGGATGACTCGCCCGGACCACAACTCCCGCGCCACCAGGCACAGAGGGTGCGGCCGCTCACCCTCTGGCTGGTGGAACTCGAAATCGTGCAACCAAACTTCCTCAAAGTCCGCCAGGTGACGCACGATTAGACTCCTTCCCGCAGCTGCCGCAGAATGGGGTCGGAATCCTTCGCAATCCGCCGCTTGGCGAAGGCGATGTCGAGGAGTTCATCGAACGTCTTGGTTGGCCAGATCGGGTCTGGTAAGTCGGCGCTTGTGGTTTGTGATTGGTAGCCGTTGGCGCCGGCAATCAGCCGAACCCATCGAGTTTTGGCTTGCTCAGCGACCGCCAGGGCGCTACTCATCCAGTCGTCTTCCCGACCATCCGGGCCGGGGAGTCGCAACGGCCACAGCCGCAGCTCGGCCTGTCGGGTGATGCACAAGGCCAATCGCGTCGGCTTCAGGGATTTCTCGCCGCTCAGGAACGGGAGAAGATCGGCTGCGACCTGATAGACACCGCGGTTCGGACCATTTTTGAGGTGCAAGAGGTAGGTATCGAAGAAAAACTCTTCGCCATCCTCGTTTCGGTCCGGGTGGACGCGGAACCACACTTCCGGCGGCGGCTTGTCCACGGCGATGCTATGTTGGTGCGTCTCGGTTTTGAGTAGCGCTGCATAGTTGTTGTCCAGGCGAAGCGCTTCCCGGCTGAACGGATTCGCCGGCTTCGCTGGGGGCGCTGTTAGTTCGGTTGGAACGTTGGCGCCGAACGCGAATTGCTCCTCAACGAATTGACCGTTGGCTTCGGGTTCGGGTAAACTTGTTCTGCGAGGCATGCTTTTCTCCAGTTTGGGTTAGCCAAGGGCCGGTCACCGCCGGCCCTTGGCACGTTCAGATAAGTAAATCCGTCGTCAGACGATCAGCACATTACCGGCCAGTTCACGCTGTCGAGATGCCTCTTCCGGCCGCCCGTTCTCTTCCAGCCAATCGGCGTAAATGAGGCGGGTTGCGGAGTCCTCGGGGTTGCGGTGCATCTCTTCCTTGAACACGTCTTCCAGGGTCATCTCCCTGACAACGCCTTTTGGATTCAGGAAACGGTGGCATCCCTGAATACACTCCGGACCGATACCACGACTCCGGCTAAGCTCGTCCGTCAAGGAACGCCCACAGATACAGCAGTGTTCATGCGAACGGGCTAACACCTTGCGGCGATCGTCGATGAAATCTTGCATGACATCGAGGACGCGTTCGAGGTCGCCTTGCGCTGTCCTGTAGAAATGCCTCCCGAGGACTGCCTTGCAAGGGAGCAAGCGCAAGGTGATTCGCTTCGGACTGGCCACCTCGGGAGCAGTGTCGATCAACTCGCAATCCATCCGGGAACAATCGAGCGTCACGGTTCTTCTGTCGCGGCGTCCGTTAACGCGATGATAGGGGAGCACAACCAGTTTGCTGGGATGATCTCCCGTAGCGATCAAGCGCAGGCTGATGGGAGGTTTGCGCTTGAAGGGACCATCGGCACGTTTGCGGGCCGCCAACTCCAACGGGGCGAACAGAGCTGTCATGCTGACGCGAAACGATTCGAGTAGTCCGGCACTATCGGCCAGCCGGTCATTCAGTTGACACTGCAATTCGCTCCATTGCTCTCTTGTGATTTTGCCCATGCTGCTTTTCTCCTTCAGAGGTAACACGGGCCGGCGGGCGGGCCGGCCCGTGGTGTTCGAGGATAATTAAGTGATCGCCACAACGGCCCCGGCGGTGACAGACGGCTCGTTGGTCGTCTCTACCTCTTCGGATGCGTCCTGGCGTTCGCTTGCGCTGTCGAGTGCCGCGTTCGGCACCTCGAAACGAGTGCTCGCTCCGATGGCAGCCAGTCGCTTTTTAGCGGCGGTCGACATGCGGCGCACCTTCGCGGGTTGGATGATGGCGGCGACCGCCCCCAGGCGGGAGACGGGGAAGATGTAGCACCAGTGCCACCAGCCGCGCTGATAGGGGCTGGACCCGCCGAGGGCGGCGGCGACGCGGGAGGCGATTCGCGGATCGGAGGTCTCGACGGCAAGACGGCCCCGCCCAAACGGGTAGATCAGGCCGAACCGTCCGGGCAGCGTAGTCATCCACGGGTCATTGACACCGGCTTCGGCGGCCGGGTCGCGGCCCGTGCGGTAGATACCGCGAACCAGCCAGCGCAGGTCGGGGCAGTTGATCGCCACAGACGAATGTGTTACTCTATGTGTCATCAGATACCTTTCTTGGGCGAAGGTTAGCGGACTCAGCCTCGGAGCGCCTGACGGGGCGCTTCGAGGCACTTACACTTCCAACTTCTCGCGCTCCTTCGACGAGCCGGAGCCGACCGGCTCTTGGTGTTTAGTCCGGGTAAAAATCTACTAAGGTTGTCTTCTTTTTCCGCCGCGGGGGCTTGGGGGGCGGGGCAGCCGAACGCGCGGCCACGAACTGCCGGATCGCCTGCGGCAAGATCACGAAGCGCGGCTTGCCGCTGCGCGTGTTGGCTGTGTTGACGGCGGGTAGCTCTCCGGCGCGAATCCACGCGCGTATCTTGTCCTCGCTCACGCGCAGCAACCGGGCGGCGTCAGTGGTGGTTAGGCCGCGCGTCGGTGATAGGGACTCAGACAGCATGGTGTTGGTCCCCCTCATCGCTCGGACCGATCAGCCAATCTCTCAGCCAACGGCCAAGGTAGTAGGTGCGCCGTCCGCGGCGACTACTGCGCAGTTCTTTGCGGCGCCGCGCTCGGGTGAGCGTGTCGGAGGCTATACCGAGGTGTAGTACGACGGCCGCCTCGTCATAGATGGCATCGGGATGGATAGTTAGAGGCTCTCGCACGGTCGCCCTCCTGTGCCGGGGTCGCGTGCGAGTCTACAAAGGGATGGGTGAGGATGGGTAAGGATGGGTGTCAGCGGCGCTCAGTTTCGCAGCGAGGGAAAACGTTCGGGGAGTTGTCGCCCGTATTCCTGCTCTAACCACGGTCTTATTGTGGTCCACTTCCACTCATTGGGATGTCCCCCTGTGCCCTGAATGTCTGGGTCGGGAAGAGGGTTCTTTTTTCGGCCAATCGCTTTTTGCAGAGTTCTTTTGGATCGGGGGATGAGGGCGGCCGCCATATCGAGAGTAACGTACTGAGGTTGATCGTCCTCGGGGGGGTTCAAGTGGTCATCCTGGAGCACGGGGTAAACACCTGGCTGCGACCGGCCAGTTGGCGCGGCAGTATTTGTTGCTACCAGATATCCCACCGTGCCTCTCACCTCGTCCCAGACATCGCGCGTCCAGCGGTCGAATTCCCATTTGTCCTGTGCATCAATCCAATCCCATACCAGCCGCGCGCGCTCGCTATCTCCTTGCCGGGAGAGGAGATTAACCACGGCTCCGCCATGTTCAGCGATCAGATCCAGTATCTCGCGGGCTTTCTTCGCTTCAGCTTCAAGAAATTGTTTCCAGCTAGCGCTCCCCCTGTCGGAAGGTTTGTACTCCGCCAGCGCTCGCGGCGTTTTGCCTTTCCATGAGCGAACAAGCGCCCCCCAACGGTTGAGAACATCAAGGAATAGTCCGGCGTGGTCGAGGTCGGACATGGATTGTTCTCCGGTTTCGGGCATCGCCTGACCCTTCCGCCGCGCCGGAGAACAGCCACGGCGTCAGGGTCAGGCTCGCCAAAGATCGCGACTCCCGGCGTTGCCCTTTCACTCACTCTATCTCTTCATCGCTGATGGATGCAATGTCGGCGGACTTGATGTGCGCGGTCGATGGGAACAGCCACGTCCGCACATGATCGGCCACGGCCTGCAAGCGTTCGTTGCTGATCGTCTCGCGGTAGACGCTGCTCATGTGTGTCGATTCGTGGCCCATGATGTGATCGACGGCAGGTTGATCTTTGCTCTCGTCGGCGACGGTGCGGAATGTGTGTCTCAGCGTGTAGAACCCCAGGCGCTTCCGGCCGTTGATGCCCAACCTGCGGAGCAGCCGGCCGACCTCGATCGTGAGCGGCCCGCCCTGTGCTTCACGCGACCAACGCTGGCCGCGGCGGGTCAGGAAGACGAGACCGGCGTCGGCGGGATTGCGAGCCGTCCAGCCCAGCGCCAGCACGGCCCGCAGGGCCTCCACGGTCTCCGGCCACAGGGGGCATCGCCGGGCCACTCCTGTTTTCGGCCGCGGGAAGTCGATCCAACCGCCCGTCAGATCCACGGCACCCAGCGGCAGGTTGGCGCAGTCCGAATTGCCGAAGCCGGCGTTGATTCCCAGCAAGATCATGGCGCGGAGGGAAACGGTTCCGGCACCCAGCAGGCGGCGGATTTCGTCGGCCGTGAACAGCTTCGGTCCCTGCTGCGCCTTGTGGAGACGCATGACTTTTTTCGAGGGTCGCTCGAAGCCAGGCCCGAAGCGTGTCGGCACCGGGATCAGTCCGACCTCGAAAGCGTGCTTGAAGATCGAGCGGCAGTGCTGCACCATATCGGCCAGTCGGTACACGCCCCACTTCGCGGCCATCTTGGCGCGGAGGCTGGCGAAATCGGCGGGGTCCAGGTCCACGGCCAGCCTCGCCTTGCCCAGGTGGGCGATGACAAGATCGGCCGCGTCTTTGTATTTGGCCCATGTGTGGGAGGTAATTTCGCCCGCGTCGAGCAGCGCGGCTTTGTGGTTGAGGAAACCGTTGACGCAGTCCTTGACGGTGGCCGCGTCGGCTGCTGGTTTTGGCCGGCGGCCACTGTGCAGTTCGTCTTTCTCGGCGAGGTATTTCGCCAGCGCTCCGTCCGGATCATCCCACGGGCCGAAGTAGTGCATCCGGCCGCGGATTTTCTTCGCCCAGCGCTTGGTCGCATGGGGGAAGAGCGGGAAGTCGGGGTAGGGCTTGGCCGGCTTGCCGGACGGGGCCGGCGTGGTAGAATGGCTGGCGGACATGGCAACGCTCCTGAAACGTGGGTTGCTGTGTTCACGGCCTACTCGGTGACAACGGGTAGGCCATGCTCTTCATTCTACGGGTGTCAAATCGGGTGTCAAGGACGGTAGAACGGAAAGCGTCAGATGGTGTAAAGCGTTGCAAACAAGAGCTTTAAGTAATGCTTCCGAAGCGGAAACAACAGCTTACGATAAGCTGCATCAATCCATGCAAGCATGGCACGGAAGAAGGTGAGGTATGAGTACCGAGAATCCGAAGAACGAGGGCGGCCTGGCTCAAACGTGCGTGGCGGGGATGGCGATTGCCGCGGGTTTGGCCCGACTCCTCCGCTACCCCATGAACTTCACACCTGTCGGGGCCATCGCCCTGTTCGGCGGCGCTCGGCTGCGCTCGTGGTGGGCCTATGGGATTCCACTCGCCGTCATGGCGGTGTCCGACTTGCTTCTGTGGGCGATTTACGGCCACTGGAATTTCAACCTCTTGCAGTATGCCTTCAATCCGTGGGTGTACGGCTGCTTCCTGCTCACGGTCCTTTGGGGCCGGCTCTTCCTGCGCAAGGGCGGCGCCGGTCGCATCGCGGCCGTCAGTGTGCTGGTTAGCGTGCAGTTCTTCCTGGTCACGAATTTCGGCGCCTGGTGGGCCCTCAGCAATCCCTGGACGATGGCGGACGGAACGGTCATGGCCGCTCTTTATACCCGCGATCTGTCCGGCCTAATCGCCTGCTACTTGGCTGCGATCCCCTTCACCAATCCCAATGCCGCGCCGCTGGGCTTCCTCGGCAATCAGTTGGCTGGCGACCTGTTCTACACCGGCATCCTGTTCGGCGCGTATGCGTGGCTTCGCAGCGGCGTGCTGGTGCCGCGACGCCTGCGGGCACTCAACGCCGCGAGGACCACATGAAGTACGCCGCCGTCATCGAGTACACGCGGGACGTGGACAAGGTCCAGTCGATCCGCCCCTTACACCGTCAGTATCTAACGGCCCTGCGCGAGCGCGGACAGCTGGCCGCCGCCGGGCCGTTCACCGACGACAGCGGCGCGCTCATTGTTTACGAGGCCGCCTCCGTCGAGGAAGCCGAGCAATTTCTGCAAGGCGATCCTTTCCATCAAAACGGTATCTTCCTCACGTACGTGCTGCGGCCGTGGAACCCTGTCCTCGTCAACAGGGATTTGTTCCCTTCTTGAACCGAGGAAGCGCCGTTGAGCCGCACGAGGCAGCTCAACGGCGCGGTCTCCTCCTCACCTCCCGCTGAATATCGCGTCGCGCAGGTCGTGGTGATCGCCCTCATCATGCATGTCGTGGTGATCGCCCTCCTCGTCGCGGTCGTGGTCGTTGTCCTTCTTGCCGGTCAGGAACGTCCACACGTTGAGCTTGTTCGTGTTGTCGTCCACGGCGGCGAAGCGGACCTGGTTGCCCACCTGTTGCACGGCGAGACCGAAGGCCGCGCCCGGCGCTCCCGGATCGATCTGGAACTGTCCCACGAATTGTCCCCGCGGCGTGAATTCGACCAGTTCGTTGGACTGGCCGGAGACGGGGTTGACCGCGTCGCCGTTGGCCACGATCAGGTCGCCGTTGGGCGCCAGCACGAGACCGAGCGGCCCATGCAGGTGCTGCGAGTCTTGCACGACGACCCGACCGGTGCCGTGGTCCGTGCGCGTCGAGGACGCGTTGGCGATGGCGAAGATCTCATTGTCCGCCGTGGACGCGACGTAGAGCGTGTCGGTCTTGCGGTCGTAGGCCAACCCCGTCGGCCCGACCACCAGCGCGTTGGGGTCGGTGCGATGGGCGTACCCCGATGCGATCTGCGTCTCGCTCTCCACCATCGGTGTGCCGCCGCGCGGGATGAGCAGATCGAGGCGCGTCACGGTTCCGCTGAGCACATTGCTGACGAATACCTGGGCGTGCGAACCATCCGTCTTGCCGATGGCGAGATCCCATGGCCCTTGCAGCAGGGTCGGATCGCTGATTTGTCCCACCTGGTTGCCGTTGCTGTCGAGGATGAGGAGGGCGCCGTCGCCGACCGTGTTGACGCCGTTCACCGTGGTGGCGGGAGCGCTGCCGACGAGGACGAAGCCCTGCGGTAGAACGCCCAGGGCCGTGGTCAGACCGAGTCCCGGCAGTCCCTGGAAGAAGACCGATTGCGAGCCGTCGGGCGCGATCTTCACGATGGTCGAGCCGGTGCCCTGCACGTTGGCGCTGTCGTTGAAGTTGGAGACGAGAATGTCTCCCGGCGACAGCAGGCCGCCGCCGCGGAAATCTTGCGGTACGAAGGCGACGCCGTAAGGGTTCAGATCGCCGTTGGTGGTCGGCACGGTGGGAACGCTCTGCTGCGGCAACTGTCCCAGGTTGGGCACGATGGGCGAGTTTCCGGGCAGAGTCGGAACCACTTGCAGCGAGCCGAATAGACCGTGCGGCGTCCCTGTTCCGGCCCCGAAGTGCGATGTCAACCCCGCCGTGAAGAACAGAGTGTTGGCGGGACCGGCGCCGCCGCCGTTGCCGAATTGCAGCGACCACAGGTGCTCAACGTCGAACGGCTGGCCGGAACTGGTCGTCAGTTCGCCCAGGAATCTGCCGGTCGTCGGATCGAAGGCGTTGATGTTGCCGCTGCCGAAATTGCCGACCAGCAGATCGTTGCTGAAGGCGCCGAAGTTCGACGGCGCCAGGGCGATGCCCCACGGATCGTTGAGCGGGCCATTCGTGATCAAGCGCCCGGTGCCGTTAACATCCGTATCGAGCGTGCCGTCGGTGTTGTACACATCGAGGACGCCGTGGCCGAGGCCCGGCTCCACGCCGCCGGTGGCCGGCGCGAACGGCGCGTATTCGACGTAGAGCTTGTTGTTGATGGCCTGCACGTTGAAGACGCGATAGCCGGAAGGCAGGTTGGGATCGGTGAAGTCGCCGGGCAAGTTCGTCACCAATTGGAAGGTCGAGTCGTAAACGTCGATGGTGTTCTTGGAGAAATCGGCGGCGTAGAGCAAGGTGCCAGCCTTGGAGTCGTTGGCGATGGCCAGGCCGGTGTAGACGGCGCCGGGGTTCTTGGCGCCGATAATCGCGTTGGTGCGATCGACTCCCGGACTCCAGCCGGAGATGGTGCCGTCGGTGGTGGCGAACAGGAAGATGCTGGAGCCGGACTTTGTTACCCCGTTGTTCGTTTCCGAGACGGTAAAGCCGCTCCCGCTGATGTTGAAAACATCGCCGGTCGGCGAGCCGTGGAGGGGCAGCGGATTGTCGTCGGGGTTTGCGGGGATATTGACGATCAACGGTCCTCCCTGCGGCTGGCCGACGCCGTTGTACAGCGTGCTAGTGCCGCTGCCCTGATTGGCCACCCAGAACGGGCTGGTCGAGCTGGCGGTTAGCCCCCAGGCGTTGATCAGGTTCGGATCGGTGACGGTGGCCAGGCCGGGTACATCGGAGACGAGGTTTGTCTGCACGAAGTCCGAGGACAGCACCAGTCGATCTTCCAGCCTCTCCAGCAGCGGACGGAAGGGGTGAGCTTCTCGCCTTGCAAGGCTCCGTTGGGACAATCGACGCCAGGCGCGCAGCACGGAACGCATGATGGATCTCCATCAAAAAAGGATGAAAAAAGGGCGTAGTCAGGAGTCGCCTATGAATGCCGTCGATAACCACGTCGCGCAGTGGAGCGCGAGACGGTCTCGCGCTCCACT
>DATBGU010000214.1:0-16573 GCA_036557825.1 Gemmataceae bacterium | reverse complement strand
CGTTATCATGGGGGCACAGTTTTCGCAAGCTGCGCTGGGTGACCGAGAAGACGCTGGAGATGCAATATGCTTTTCTCAATCTCGGCCTCAGTCTTATATGCTATCGGTTCCTGGAACAGTCATTCTGTTAGTGGCTCTAAGGAAATGTCCTGCTCGATGGTTTCCGCGGCCAAATATTTGTCGTCGCCGCGATGCACCAGGGCAACGTGATAGGTGAAGTGCAAGGAAGAGTCCCCACCGACGGCACCGGGAGGCAACTCCCGACCCGTCGTCAGATCCCAGCGGCGAAACGTGCCATTCGCTTTGGAGTTTTCCGGCGACCGAGATACCGCCGCCAGTTCTTTTCCTTGCCGAGAAAAGGCGAGCGCCCACGGTCCCCACGAGGGAAGCTCGAATTTCCACAAGGGTTTACCGTCTCTGGCGTCCCACACACGGACCACTTTCTCCCTTCCGCACGAAGCGAGCAGCTTTCCGTCGTCGGAAACGGCGAGTGCCTGAATTTGGCCTTGGTGCTGTAATCGGGTCGTTCCGATGCGGAAAAGAGCCTGCGGGGGGAGCGGATCACCCAGCGAATCGACGCGTTCCTTCGTCGGTTCCTGGCTCGCCGCATTCCCGGCGCCGATAGGCAGAATGACCAACGCGCCGATCTTGCGCTTCGTTCGCAACATGGCTGGCAATGCTCCTGTTGACGACGAACGGCTTCCATCGATGAACTTCGGGATGCTTCCGTTCACGATAGCAGAAGCCGCCACGAGAGGGGAGAAGCCCCCTGTCGAGGCATACGGGCATCCTACCAGACGTCGGGTTCAGCAGACATGCGAAGAGGTCCGGCGCTTGCGCGCCGGGATGGGAAGGAGCCTGTCAGTGAGAGTTCACGATGTCCTCCAGGGGTTTTCCGGCCTTGTCCACGATGGAAATGGGACGGCCGACGTTGGACGGGTTTGACTTTCTTGGATCGATGCCCAGTGCCAGGCACACAGTCGCCAGCAGGTCCGGAACGGAAACGGGCCGTTGCTCGATGGTCTCGCCGCCGGCGCTGGTCTTCCCCACCACCTGCCCTCCCTTGATGCCGCCCCCGCCCAGCACAGCCGTCCACGCCTTGGGGAAATGGTCCCGGCCGTTGTCCCCGTTGATCGCCGGCGTTCGGCCAAACTCGCCCATCCATACCAGCAGCGTACTCTCAAGCAGTCCACGCGCCTTCAGATCCTCCAGCAACGTCGCCCATCCCGTATCCAGCACCTCGCTCAGGGTGCGCACGGTCTCGAAGTTGTCCGAGTGCGTGTCCCACCCGAAGCCGCCGGTTCCGCCCAGCGCCACCTCGACGAAAGCGACGCCGCGTTCGACCAACCGGCGCGCCAGCAAACAGCCCTGACCAAACGGATTGCGGCCATAAGCATCCGGCAGCTTGGCCGGTTCCCCATCCAGGTCGAATGCCTTCACCCCGGACGCGCGCATCAGTCGGGCGGCCCGCTGATAGGCGGTCTGGTGGCTGCTGGCCGCCGCGCTGGGCCGTTCGGCAACGAATTCCTCCTGCATCTGCCGCACCAGGCGCAACCGGCCTTGCAGCTGCTTGTCTGTGATCCCTGCGTGCGGCGTCAGGTTCGGCACTTGCAGCGCTTTCGCGATCGGATCTCCCCCGCTGGGTTCCCCATAATTCGAGGCGGCGTCCCCGACGATCAGCGGAGCATAACGCGGGCCGAGGAAGCCGGCGCTATGCGCCGCGCTGCCGAGGCGGCGAACCGGAGCGACGCTCACGAACGGCGGCAGATCGGCAGCCTCCGCGCCGTTCTCCCGGGCCACCAGCGCCCCCAGCGTCGGATACTGCACCGGGCCCCGCTGCGCGTAGCCGGCGTGGACGTAGTAGATGGCCCCGCCATGATCGCTTTCCTTGCTGGTCATGGAGCGCACCAGGGCCAACCGATCCATGTGCTGGGCCAGTCGCGGCAGATGCTCGCTGATCTTGATACCGGGCACCGCCGTGCTGATCTCCTTGAACGGCCCGCCGTTCTTGTGTCCGGGCTTGAGGTCGAACGTGTCCATTTGCGAAGGACCGCCGTTCATCCACAACAGGATGCACGAACGGCGGCGGTTGGGGTCGGCCGCGGCTCCGTCTGCCAGGCCGGATAGCCAGCCGGACATCGAGCCGCCGACCATGCCGGCGGAAAGGCGCAGCCAATCGCGACGGGACATCTGCAGAGAACGAGGCATGGGTTGCTCCTGCTGGGGGAGTTTAGTGGTTCAGGATGAATTCCGTGCTGTTGAGCAACGCCCAGAAGATGTCGCGCAGCGCTTCGTTGCTTTCATGGGCCTCGGCGTACTCCAGAAGGCGTTTCGTCTCCTGGGGCCGCGGTTTGCGCGACACCGTAACCAGGTAAAGATCCTCGATGCGCTTCGCCAGCGGCCTGGGCGTCTTGCTGTCGATCACTGTGGTTACAGTCGTGCTTCGGGCCGAGTTGGTCGCTTCCTTCAGGAACTTGCCGTTCATCATCATCAGCGCCTGCTGGACCGACGACTGGAAATCGGCGGGTTGGCTGTCCGGATCATCGAACGGAGTCAGGAACTCGGCGCGGGAAGGGCCGGAGCCGGGGCGATAGCCGGTTGCCAGGACGAGACTGTCGTAAAGTTGCTCGGCCGTCAGGGCGCGGGTCGCGGCGCGGGCGAACAGACGCGGCTCGGCCTGGCGAGCGAGCGTCTGCTTGCTGGAACGCCGATAGGTGCGACTAAACGTGATCGCGCGAATCAGATATTTCAGATCGAAATCGTGGGCGACGAACTGGCGAACCAACTCATCGAGCAATTCCGGATGGCTGGGCGGGTTGGCCTCGAACCCGAGTCCGTCCACCGGGTCAATCAGGCCGATGCCGAAGAAGTATTGCCACAGGCGATTGACGGCGGCCCGCGCGAACCAGGGATTCTCGCGGCGGGTGATCCACTCGGCCAGCGCTTGCCGCGGCGTGACGCCCCGTTTCCAGTCTGGTTTGCTCCCGTCCGGGAAGCGCGTCTCGACCCAGGTGTTCAATTCGCCCACCCGGATTCGCGCGGGTCCGGCGGTTTGCTCCCGCGGCTCGGTGACGATAAAGTCCGCTCGGTCGCGGTTCAGCCCGGTGAAGAAGGCCGCCAACTCCCAGAATTGCGTTCGCTTCCACTTGCCGCCGCCCCGGTCATCGTGACACTGGGCGCATTCCAACCTCACCCCCAGAAAAAGCCGCGAGGTCCGGCTGGCCAGGTTCTCGGCCTTGTTTTCATTGGCCACAAAGAACCCAACGGCTTGGGGGTCCGTGAGCAGCCCACGGGCCAGCCGATCATAGGGAGTGTTCGCCTTGATCTGCTTGCCCAGCCAACTTTCCAGGGGGGCGACCACCGTGTCAGCCTGCGGCGGCGTCTGCGCCAGCAACTGCCGCCGCCAGAAATGGGTGAAGTGTTGGACATAGAAGGGAGCGTTGTCCCGACCGTCCATCAACTCGTCGATCCACAGCCGGCGCTTGGCCTCGCGGGTGTCGTCGAGGAAGTCCGCCAACTGCGAATACGAGGGGATGCGCCCATTCAGGTCGAGGCTCAATCGGCGGAAGAACTCGGCGTCGTCGGCGATAGGCGCCGGCGGGACTTTTTCCTTTGCCAGACGTTCGTCGATGAGCTTGTCAATCCGAATCGAGAGGGCCTGGGCATCCAGAACCGCATCGGCGCCGTGGGCCGCGTTCAAGGCAGACATCAGCAGACCGGCCAGGATGAGGATAGATAGAGAGTAACGCGACATGAGAAGATCCTTATTGGACCAGAAGACCCCTTTAATGCTGAATACCGCCTGTCTTCCGGCATCAATGCCGGGGTGACTGTTGATCCAGCCGATGGATCGCCCTACTCGCCTGACGGGTCAAGCGAGCGGTTGCCGCTCCGCCGCCGAGACTCTCAAGCAGCTGCCGGGCAGCCGGGGTGCCGATCAGCTCCAGCAGTTCGACGGCGCGCAGTTCGCGCGGCTTTTCCGCCGAAGGGGCTTTTCCCAGCAGGTTCAGCAGTCGCTCCAGACGTTGCCGCTGATTCAGGGACGGGCCGTCGGCCAGTGCCTGGCGCAGCGACGGCTCGGCCAGTTCGCCGAACCCTGCCAGTTCGGTTTCCGCCTGGCGACGGCGCTCGAAACGGGTGCTCTCCAGGTCGGCAATGAGCCTTACCAACCGTTTGGCTTCCGGTTCCGTGGCCGGACGGACGCGCTGTTTGAGCAGCGCGATCGCCTCGTCGGGAGAAGCGCACAATTGCCGCATCGCCGTGAAGGCCTGGGCCGCATCGTTACTGGCCAGGTCGCTCCACAGCCCCTCCAAAGCTTGACCTTGCAGCTTGGCCGCGCGGCCGGCAGATCGGTTGGTGAATCGGGCAAGGTTCCAGGTCAGCACTGTCGTGTCGGTGCCCCCGGAGAACAGATGTTTGCCGTCGGGGCTGAACAGGAGACTGACGACGCTGCCCTCGTGGCCCTTGAGCTGGCCGACCTCCCTGCCGGCGACAACGTCCCAGAGGTGAATCGTCGGCGTGTCCTTGGCCGTCGCCAGGTGACGACCGTCCGGCGAGAACGCCAGGCAGACAGGGACAGCCCGTCGCGTTACGCTCGTCAACCTCGCCTTGCCGTAGTAGTTGTAGGCCAGGTACACCCGCTGGTTTTTCCGGTCCGCCTCACCGAACCCGGCACGCCTGGCGCCGCTGCCGGCCTCGTACAACGTCACGGTGCCGTCCGACTGGACGCTGGCCAGGAAGTGACCGCTAGGTGAAAAGGCAAAGCGCTCGATGACCTGCCCGGCCTGGAGAGGCAGTTCCCACAGGAGGTTGCCCGTGTCCACGTCCCACAGGCACAGTTGCCGTCTTGGCCCAGCCCCGGCCAGACTGCGGCCGTCGGGGGAGAACACCACGTCGGGCGCCACCACTCCTGTCGCCTCCCGGGTGCCGTCGGCGAGGAACGTCGGGCCATCCTCCACCCGACCCAGCGAGCGAAGGTGCTTCCCCTTGGCGTCCCACAGTTGGACCGCTGGATTGTCGTAACTGCGCGTCGCCAGCACCGCCCCGTCCGGAGCGAGAGCGAGGGCCGCAAGGGGTGGGAACTCCCCCTCGACGATCCGCCACGTTTTCGTGCCGCCGTGGTCGCGGAAGGTGATCTGGTTGCCTACCGCGAAGGCAAACCGTCCTTCGCTTGCGAAAGCGACGTGAGTCGCGCTGGCGGGCAGCTCTTCCTGTCTTGTTTCCTTGCCGGTGGTCCAATCCCAGAAACGCACCGGGTCGCCGCTGCCGAAGGTGGCCAGAGACTTGCCGTCCGCAGACAGCGCCAGGGTCCAGACCGGCGCCTGGTGCGCGTTCCCTGGCTCCGGCATCACCTTGCCCGTATCGACGTGGAACTGTCGGATGACGCTGCCACCCAAGCTGCTGACCAGCTTCTTGCCGTCGGGAGAGAAGGCCAGGGCCGGACGCATGTGGGCGCCTACGTAGTCGGTGAACCAGTGGTAGAGCTGTGACGTGGTGGGCTTACCGGCGGGGAAGGTGGATTTGCCCGACCGGAGATCCCACAATTCGACGGTGTGGCTCTGACGACAGACGGCCAGGGACTTGCCATCGGGCGAGAGCGCGATGGCCAAAGTCTCCTCTGGGCGTTCGTTATAGGCCGCGACCTTGCGACGGCGGTCCCCCAGGCGGCGCAGTTCCTTGCCCGTGGCCACCTCCGAAAACACAACACCGCCGCCGAAATACCAGTCGTCCCACATCAGCGTCTTCTCGTCGGCGGAGAAACACAAGGCGAGTGTCCCTCCGTACCCGCCGACATGGATCGGCGGCGATTCCTTGCCGGTTGCCAACTCCCGGACATGAATCCGCCGATTACCGGAGGGCTCTCGCCATTGAAAGGCGAGATACTTCAATCCTGGGGAAACGATGGCGTTTTGTTCGTTAGAGGGAACCAATCTGTCTCGGTCGTAACCGGCCGGCAACTCGGCCTGGATGCGCCGCAGACACTTGCCGGTGGGCACCTCCCAGAAAGCGACGGCCTGGCCGCTGGGGCCGACGGTCAACAGCGATTTGCCGTCGGCCGAGAAGGCCAGGTACACCAGCCGTTTCTGCCCGGTCTGGAACCGGCAAAGTTTCTTTCCGCTGGCCGTTTCCCAGAGCCAGACGAACCCATCCCGAGAGGCCGCCACGACCTTGCCATCGGAAGAGAGCGCCGCCTGACTGCTCAAGGCGATGTCGTCCAACTCTCGCTTCTGCTGTTTTTCGAGTGGTCCGTCCTGGGAGTGTTCCTCCTTGCCGTCCGGCGCGCTGGCCCAATCGAACCGGCGGATTTCCTTGGCGGTGGCGAGATCCCACAACCGGATCGTCCGGTCCCGGCCCGCCGTCACGAGTCTCTTGCCATCCGGCGTGTAGGCAGTGAAGAAGACCGCGTCGCCGTGCCGCAATTGCATCGTCCCCATGCGGGCGAGAACGTCCCTGGGCAAACGCTCGCCGGGAACCTCGACATTCTCCGGCCGCGTCTCCGGGGGCGATTGCCCAACGGCCTGAGCGGATGGGTTCGCCGGGGGGTCTGCCTTCAGCAGCATCGTGGCGCCGGTCCCCAGCATTGCAACACACAGCAACAGGGCGGCGGCGATCTTCAGCTTGCTCACGAACATGGCGCGGCATGTCCCCTTGGCCAACTTGACGGCCTGAGTGGAAACGAACGCAGTGCTGGCCGATTCCTCACGCGCGAACCACAGGGCCGCGCGCACCGTGTTGGTGAGCAGCGGCAGCGGCACGGCGGCTTCCGCCGCAGTGGAAACCAGCAAGGTCGCGATGCCGAGGGAGGGAACGGCATAGCCACGCCGGGCCAGGGACGCTCGAAGCCGTTCTCGGGCCTGGGCCATCCGCGCCGACATCGATCCCCGCGGGCAACCCAGAACCTGCGCCGCCTGATCGTTCGTCTTGCCCTCCAGGTAACACAACACCAAGGGAACGCGATGTTTCTCCGGAAGCTTCTGGAGTTCCTCCTCCAGAGCGACGATCAGGTCGTCGGAGTTCGAGGCGCGGGTCGTGGTGTCGGCCTCTCTTCGGGCGGCTTGCGCCTCGCGCTGCCGCCGGCGCGCCTCATTAGCACGGGCGCGAAGGGCGAGGCGGAATGCCACGCGGTACAACCATCCGCCCAGCCGCTCGCAGCTAACCAGCGACGGAGCCTTGCGCATCAGAACCAGGAAGGTGGCCTGGAAGGCATCTTCGGCGGCGTGGGCGTCGCGGAGCACCCGGCGGCAGACGCCGAACACCAACGGTCCATACCGGCGCACGAGCACTTCGACGGCTGTCTCGTCCCGGTCGGCCAGGAACCGTTCCAGGAGTTGACGATCGGTCATGTCCGCCGCCGGATCGCTTCCAATCAGGTGGCGGATGTGGTGAAGGAACGAGTTCGGATGGGTCTCGGCCATGCTCGTGTCCTCGGGGCGTCCCTAGCTGATCCTACCCTCTTAGAGACCGCGGAGGCAGCGAACAGATAGGATTTTTGAGGAAAAACGGATCGGGATAGGATCGGCTGCGTCTCTTCGACGGATCGCTCACCGCTGCTCGATCTCGAAAAGCGCTCAAGGCGTTGCCGGTTAAAGGTCGGTCGCCCCGCGAGCGGCTTCGGGAAGATGGGCGGCGATGACCAGGTTGGCAACCCGCCGGGCGACTTCAACGCTCTGTTTGTCGCCGGTGACTTGGCGCGTCACGTACGCGCCTTCCATGATGAGACACAATTCGCGGGCCATCCCGCGTGGGTCGGCCGCGCCGGCGCGGGCAGCCAAGTCGCGCACGATCTCTTCGATGGCCTCCTTGTGCTGCGCCGCGGCGACGTGGGCCGGTTCGTGCGGCAGCGGAAACTCCATCGCCACGTTCACGAAGATGCAGCCCTGGTACTCGTCGGTGTCTATGATCCGATCCACCACGTCGAGCAAGGCCCGAAGCTGGTCCACAGGCGCGGCACCGCCATGCTCGCGAACCATCTGGCGAAAGGTGTCCTGCAACCAGCGGTTCTGCATTTCCAGGGCGGCCAGCACGAGGTCTTCCTTGCACGCGAAATGCTTGTAAAAGGCCGTCTTACTGATGCCGACGTCGGCCAGCACCTGCTCCAACCCGACGTTGCGGAAGCCGTCGCGGTAAAAACGTCGCACGGCGGCCTCGGTAAGTCGCTGTTTCGTTGCGGAGGGCATTCGGCAACTCCTCAGCGGATCAAGGGGCCGGTCTGAAGGTGGACTTCAAGTCAACCCCAGGTGTACCACAAGTCAACTTACCAGCGCAGGGGAGCGCGCGTCTAATGCAAAGAGAAGAACGCGGAGTCGGCGCGCGGGCCGTTGCCGGCGCGGCGGATTCCGTCCACCAACGAGGAGACGCCCATGCGACGTTGGAGCTTTTTCGTCTACGGTGTTTTCTGCCATCTGCTGTTTGTGGCGACCTTCGCCTACATGGCCGGCTTCGTCGGCAACTTCCTGGTGCCGAAGTCGATCGACTCGGACCCGGCGAACGGCCTCGGCGCCGCCGGCTTCGATGTCCTGTTGATCGGCCTGTTCGGGTTGCAGCATTCGATCATGGCGCGGCCGTGGTTCAAGCGCACCTGGACGCGGCTGGTCCCGCAACCGATCGAGCGCAGCACGTATTGCCTGATTTCGTGCGTCGTCACGGTCTTCCTGATGTGGCAGTGGCGCGGTCTCGACGCCGTCGTGTGGAACGTACAACATCCGGCGGCGCGGGGGCTCCTGTGGGGGCTATTCGCCGCAGGTTGGTTGCTGGTCTTTCTCGTCAGTCTGATGATCGACCACTTCGACCTGTTCGGCACCCGGCAGGTTTGGCTGTACCTGCGTGGTCGGCCCTATACATCGCTGCCCTTCCGCACGCCCTGGCTCTACAACCGCGTGCGGCACCCGCTCTACGTGGGCTGGACTTTGGCGTTCTGGGCGACACCGACGATGACGCTGGGCCACTTGCTCTTTGCCGGCACACTGACGCTTTACATGGCCCTCGCCGCACTTATCGAGGAACGCGACCTGGTGGGGCACTTCGGCGACGCCTATCGCGCGTATCAGCGCCGCGTGCCCATGTTCATCCCTCGCGCTATTCGGACTTCCGATTCCCTTTCAAACAATACAGCCGCCCGTCTTCGGTCGTGACGAGAATTGCCGGCCGGCCGTCGCCGTCCAGGTCGGTCAGCACCGGCTCTCCGACGCGGCGGCCCAGCGAGACGGACCAGAGCAGCCGAGGCTTGCCCTCCTGTTCGCCAAGGGCGTGCAGTTTGCCGTCGGCGCCGCCGAAGAGCAAGGCCATCCGGCCGTCGCCTTGCAGATCGGCGGCTATCATCCGGCTGATCGGCCGGCCCAGGTCGAGCTGCCAACGCGGACGGCTTTCCTTGTTCTTGGCCGGCGGCGCGTCGGCCGGGCAGGTCGGACACCGCCCCGACGAGCTGAAGGAGAAGCAGCGGAGCAGGCCATCCGGTTGCGCGTGCAAGACCTCCCGCTCGCCGTCCCCGTCGATATCGACGAATTGTCCCCAGGTTCCCGCCGTGTCCCTGGTCATGCCGAAATGCCACAGAGGCTTGCCGGCCAAGTCCGTGACCAGGGCCATGGCGTAGGCGTTGTGGTGGAAGACCACGGGTGGAGTATCGCCGTGCGGCGACGCCAGCGATGGAAACGTGTACGCCGTCCAGTGTCCGGGCAGCGCGTCGGAGAGCACGACGGGGCCGACCAGATCCTTGTTGTCCTTGACGCTGAGGATGCCATAAAAGTTCTCGGAACAGACCACCCAGTCGTCGGCGTCGTCGCCGTCGTAATCGAGGACAGCGCTGGGAAAGTGCGGCACGAACACGACAGGGTTCTTGCCGTAATGTCCGTAGTGATCGCGGACCCATAGTTGCTTCCCGGACCGCCCGTCGAAGGCTACGACGACTTGGCGTTGCTGGTGGCCGGAGCCTTCGCCGGACATGCGAAGGAGAAGCCATCGGCCGCGTCCGGGGCCGAGGCGGCCGGTCGGACCACGGCTCAGGGCGGTCATGCCGGGAAGCAGCTCGAAACGGCGCTTTTCCTTCCCGTGTCCGTCCAGGACGACACAGGCCGGCCGACCGCGGGCGTCGGTCACGGTTGCCACGATGTCGTTGTCGCCGTCGCCGTCCATATCGCAGACCATCGGCCCAACCCCGGCGGCGTCCACGAGGATGTGCGGTGTTTCGTAGGGGCGTTCCAGAACAACACGGTCCTTTTGGCCCGCCTCCGAAACCAGCAGGTAGTTTCCCGCGCTGTCGCGGACCAGAATCCGGCGTTTGCCCGCGAGATCGACAACCAGCGGCGGCGGCGCGAGATAGGTGGTCGGGGCGGGAGGAACGTAGCGATATACCTCTCGTCCGTCCCGCAACGCGACCAGTTTCGACCCGTCCCACACAAGCTGCTCGGGAGGAGATGGGGCGGTGGAAAGGTTGCCGAGCGCTTCGTGGTGGGTGAGCATCTCGCCTTTTTCCAGCCCCGCAGAACCCAGGCGGCAACTGTGGACGCCGTCGGGGAAACGCAGCAAGAAACGCGGAGAATCCGCCTTCTCCCGCCAGACGGTCCTGTTGCTCCGAGAGGGCAGACCGCCTGGGCTGGCCAGTCGAAGGTCGCCTTCGCTGGGCGGAGGACGTAAGACGGGAAGCACGTCCGGTCCCTGATAGACACTGTGGAACCCCTGCACCTTCCAGCGGGCGATGTGCAACTCCTTGTCGCGGCGGAACAGGACTTCCGGCTTGCCGTCGCCGTCCAGGTCATCGACCGCCAGCACCTCCGCATCGGACATCTCCGCCAGTCGTTTGCCGGTCCGCGCCTCGAATACCACCAGATGCCTTTTGCCGTCGCCGTGCTCGTTCTTGATGGAGGCCAGGATCTGAAAGCGACCGTCGTTCTCCAGGTCGTGAACCAGGCCCGGACCGGCGGGGGCGATCGTGACGTTTTTCTGGTATTGGTCCTCCTTGCCGCCGATCACGACCTTCCACAATTCGCGGGCGAAGGTTTTGCCGTCCTGGCGCACCGCTCGCAAACCGGGAAGGTGCGGGTTGATCATGACCAGGGCGGGGCAGGCGTCTTGCGGCTGAAGCTTGATCGCGGCGATCGTGGCGGAATAGGTGCGGATGGACGGAGCGTAGGCGGCGTGGAAGCTTTGCTTCCCGCTCCGGGGGTCGAAGGCCCAGATCTGCTCGTGGCTGATGACGACCATCTCCGCCGTGCCGTCGCCGTCCAGGTCGTCTAACAGGATCAACGGGGAGTAGAACACGCCGGTCACGTGATGGCGGACCCGAAAGTGCGGGCGGTCGAGGCCTTCCTCGAAGCTTACCAGCCGCACGGGGCCGCCTTGCGGGGCGGGCGGGGTGGCGCCGCTGGCGGCGGCCGCGATCTGCACACCGGGCACGCCTGGCAAGAGCTGGCCGATGCGGGTCTGGCCGCCGAAGTTGTTCTCGTCGCGCCAGAGGTGGGTGGCCTTGCCCGTTCGGCCGCCGACCATGTAGGTGTCCGTCTTCCCGGCAAGGAAAGTGGTCAACAGGATGCCTCGGGAGCCGTCGCCGACGAAATCCCGGACGTCCACGACATTGGCGCTGAGGAAGTGAGGCAGCGTCCAGAGAACGCGGCCGCGGCTGTCCCGGCAGGTGACGGTGTCCGCACTCAAGGTCAGGAATTCGTCCTGGCCGTCGCCCGTGACATCGCGAACGACCACTCTCTCAGCGGGAACCTTCGGACCGCCCAGATCGAGGGACCACGCCGGTTGCGGCGCCTCCGCCAGACCTCCTCGCAGCGGGGAAACGGCGGTCAGGGCGGGATCATGGCGGTACATCGGCCAATCGCTGCTTGGCGGAGGCGGCTTGTTGGGCGGCACCTCCACCGTCGCGGCTGGCTCGTGCCACCGGAGCGCCACGCTCAAAGCCACGGCGATACCGGCGGGAAGCCCCAGCATGGCAACCCACCTGCACACGGATCCCCAGGCCGAGCGCGGCATCTCAACCTCCCTTTTTCTCCAGATCGCAACGACTCCCGAATGCCTGCCGGCGCACACCTTTCGGAACCGCGTAGACGTGATGATTGTACGGAACCCGGCCCGCGGCTACGATCATTTCCGGCACGAACAAGCGCGAGGGATTCGCGGAGATGCGGACACCGGCACGAAAGGATCCTCATGCGACCTGTACTGCGTGGGCGAGTAGGGAGCGGATCGACCGAAAACCGCCCCCGACAATTGACAGCCGAACGCGGCGATTGTATACGGACAGAACGCGGCCGTTCGGCGCGTCCTCTTCCCCGCATCCGTAAGTTTCCCGAAACGAAAGGTCCACCGCGCCATGATAATCGGCAAACTCTGGCGGGCGCTCAAGGCCCAGCTCAACAAGATGGCCAACTGGTTCTCCGCTTCCGACCCCGTCGCCCAGATGCAGTTGGAGTACGACCAGGCCGTCGATCAGCTGCGCGAGGGCCGGCAAGGACTCGAACAGTACCGCGCTCTGGTCGAGCGCGTCATGCGGCAGGTAGACGGCAACCGGGCCAACGCGAATACCCTTGAGGCCAAGATCAAGGCTTACCTGCAAAGCGGCGACCGCGAGACCGCCGCCCGCTACGCCCTGGAACTGCAAAAGGTCAAGAAGGAACTGTCCGAGAACGAGGCCCAGCTGAAAATGCACGAGGAGGCCTACAACAACAACCTCATCAAGATCAAGCACGCCAGCGGCAAGCTCGCCACCCTGCGCGAGAAGATCCAGAAATACGACGCCGAATTGAAGATGAGCCGGGCCGAAGCCGAGATGGCCAAGCTCGCGCAGGACTTCCACTTCAACATCACCACCGACTTCGGCCAGGCCGAGCAGATCATTCAGGACCAGATCGGCCTCAACCGCGCCAAAGCGCGCGTCGCCGCCGACCTGTCCGGCGAAGGCATCAGCGACATCAAGCGCGAGCAGGAGATGGAAAAGTCGCTCGCCGACCAGGCCCTGCGCGAGTTCGAGACCCAGGCTGGCCTGGTCACGCCGGAGACGGCCAAGGTAGAGGAAGCCGCCAAGGAACTCGGTCCGCGCAAGAAAACCATCAAGCAGAAGTGACCCGCGCAGGAGACCGGCCCGTGCCTCACGACGCGGAGAAACTGTTCCCGCCCCCACTCGGCGGCGGCGCGACGCTGCCCGAGGGCTATCCCGGCTGGGCGCGCGAGTTGGCGGATCTGTATTTCTCGGGGACGACGTGCCTGTTCGTGCTGCACGGCAACGTCCACGACCTGATCCCTTGCCCGGATGACCGCCGTACGGCGTACTGCAACCTGCCGGAGTTCCTGGCCACGCAGCTGTTCGGCTCGTGGGATTTGGTGCTGCACTACGATCTGGCGCGGGGCCTGCGGGCGCTGGCGGGCAGCGACGCCGAGCGTCTGCAAGGCATGGTACGGCGGCTGACGGCCACGCTGGGAGAACCGGCCTCCTGGCCGCGTGACCCCGACACGGTGTCCCTTTGGCTGGACAGGTTCATCGAGCGGACGCTGCTGGAAGAGGAGCCGGCACGGAGGCCGAGCCTCGCCGTCATCTTCGACTATGCTCAGTATTTGGTGCCGGCCGGCGACCTGGGCAGCCTGACGCGCGGCCAGAGCACGAACCTGGTCCGCCTCCTCGGCTGGGCACAAAACCCGTACATCAAGCGCGTCAACATGACCTTTTGCCTGCTCGCCGATCAACTCGCCGAGGTCAACGACCGCCTGGTGCAAAGCCCGCACGTCGCCGCTCTGCAACTGCCGCTGCCGGACACGACCGAGCGCGAGCGCTTCTGCGCGCAGGCGGCCGGAAAGGCGGACGAGTTGAGCAAGACGACGGAATTCACGCCGCCGGAGTTGGCGAAACTCTCCAACGGACTGAGCCTTTCGAGCCTCAACGTACTGCTGGCGCAGGGCAAGCTGTCGGGCCGGCGCGTGGACGGCGGTCGCTTCCGTCAGCTCAAGAAATCGTTGATCGAGCGGCAATGTCGCGGATTGCTTGAGTTCATCGAGCCGAAGCACACGCTCGATCTCGTCGTCGGCCAGCAGGCGGCCAAGGAACGGCTCCGGCAGGACGCCGCCCTCCTGTCGCGCGGCCAGCTCGACGCGGCGCCGATGGGCTATCTCCTGTGCGGTCCCGTCGGCACCGGCAAGACGTTCCTCGCCGAGTGCTACGCCGGGTCGATCGGCATTCCGAGCGTCGCGCTGCGCAACTTTCGCTCGAAATACGTCGGCGAGACCGAGGGCAACCTGGAGCAGGTGCTGACGGTCTTGCGCTCGCTCGGCCCGGTCGTCGTACTGATCGACGAGGCGGACGCTGCCCTGGGCACGCGGCAGGCGGAAGGCGATTCCGGCACGTCGAGCCGGGTCTTCTCGATGATCGCCAGCCAGATGGGCGACACGCGCTACCGCGGCCGGATCGTCTGGATGCTGATGACCTCGCGGCCGGACTTGCTGCCGATCGACCTCAAGCGTCAGGGGCGCGCGGAGGTCCACATTCCGCTGTTCTACCCGCAGGATGAAGGCGAGATCCGCGAAATGTTCGTCGTCATGGCCCGCAAGAACAAGGTGCCGCTGCCGCCCGAAGTGGTGCCGGCGGTCAACGTCGAAAAGCACCTCAGCGGGTCGGACATTGAGAGCATCGTCATCATGGCCTGGCGGCGCGTGCTCGCGGCGGGACGGGCCAAGGTCGGTAAGAAGGATCTGGCAGAGGCGCTGAGCGACTTCATCCCGTCCGCGCAGGGTTTGGAAAAGGAAATGCAGGAGTTGTCCGCGGTGCTGGAGTGTACCCAGCTCAACTTCCTGCCGGACGACTGGCGCGAGAAGGCGTCCCAGCCCGACGGCCGAGTTCGCCTCCAGGAGCGCTTCGCGGCGCTCCGGCAGTTATTGCAACAATGACCGAGTAACTTCGTGGAAGGAACGGTTTCATGGCCAAGAAGAAGACGACCGAGAAGACGGCGGCCAAGCCTGCCGCGCCGGTGGGGCGGCAGAAGTGGTTCGACGATCGCTCGCACGAACCGCTGATTGAGAACTACGCTCGCCAGCTCGATTCGTTCATCCAGACGATGGCCGACGGCGTCGTGGACGATCGCGAGATCGTGGCGCAGGAGAAACGGCTGATTGACCTGATGAAGGAGGTCGAGCCGCTGCTGAACGACGACCTTCACGCCAAGGTCACGCGGCTGCTGTGCGAACTGACGGCTTACGACATCATGCAGATGTGCCACACCATTCAGGAAGCGCGGCCCAAGACCCGGTTTCGCGGATAAACGGCATCCACCATGAAGCGAATGCCCCTGATTCTGCTCCTCGCGCTCAGCCTGACGCTGGCCCCCTCGCCGACCGATCGGGTCGAGGCGGGCAAGGGCCGCAGCTACTCCAGCGGCCACTCGTCGTTCAGCAGGGGATCGTCGTCGAGCTTTCACCGTAGTTCTTCGTCTCGGCCCAGCGGCCGCAGTTACTCCAGCGGCGGCTCGTCGAGCGGCAAGAGTTCGCCGGCGCCGAGATTCAGCACCCCGTCCGCCGGACGGCGACCCGCGAGTCCTTCCTTTGACAGCGCCGCAGCGGCGGCCCAGCGCAGGCAGCAGAGCAAGAAGGCATTCGAGGTCCGGCGCACCCCGCAACCGCCTGGGGGCGTCTCGCCGCAGGGACGGAGCTATTCCGCCGGTCCCCCGGCACCCTCCGGCGTGCCTGGAGGACGAAGCTATTCGGTGGGTAGGACCACACAGCCTGGAACGGTGAAACGCCCCGCCGGCGGCTCCTTCGACAGCGCGGCGGCATCCGCCCAGCGCCGCGAGGAGAGCAAGGCTGCCTTCACGAAGGGGACCAACCCTCGGCCGACGTACACAACCCCCAGCGGGGAAACGCGCCCGCTCGATCCGGGCGACAAGAGGGTCGAGGAGGTTCGACGAGACACCGACGCTCGACGCTGGTCCACGCGGGAAACACGCCGGCGCGAGGTCTTTCCCAATCCGCCGTCGCTGGTGATAATTTACCACGATCCGTACAGCAACTGGTTCTGGTGGTGGCTGCTGACTCAGGATTTGAATACGCGCGCCTTGTGGGCGTACCATCACCAAGGCGACATGGACGCGGCCCGCTACCGCGACCTGCTGGCGAAGGACCAGCAACTAGAGTCCCGCATCCGCGAACTGGAGGCGAAGAAGACGCCGCGCGACCCGACCTATGCGCCGTCTGGACTGGACCCCGATCTGATGTATGACGACGGTTTCGTGGAGGCGTCAATCAACCCGCAACCGGCGCCGCCTCCCCCTCCCTCCCGCCGGCTGGCGGGGGCCGTGTGGCGAATCGTACTGATCCTGGCTGGGATGGCTTTCCTGGTGTGGCTGGTGTTCATTAAACGCTGGGGCGGCGACTGAAAGGACCGATCATCATGAACTTACCGGAGACGTTCTGGCCGGGCTTCCTGGCTGCGCTGCTGTACGGCCCACTCGGCATTGTGCTGGCCTTGCTCGGCTTCAAGGTGTTCGACTGGATCACGCCCAAGATGGACATCCAGAAGGAACTGACGGAGAAGGGGAACCTGGCCGTCGCCATCGTCTGTGCGGCGATCATCCTGGGAGTGTGCTACATCGTGGCG
>DATBGU010000213.1:0-28527 GCA_036557825.1 Gemmataceae bacterium | reverse complement strand
CCAGCCAAACCCACTCGACGCCGTGCGTCAGTTGCAGGGGAGAGATCATGGTTGCCACTCCACTCACAGGTACGGCATTCCCACGCCGTTGCCGAGCATGCCGAAGAATCGACGCACGGTCAGGACGAGCAGCCAAAACAGCACGGCCGCCATCGGCAGCGCCAGGCCGGTGACGAGGACGACCTCCAGGGCGGCCATGCCGCGACGGGCACGCCGCTGCCAGCGATGCAATGGCATGGAAAAACTCCTCCGGCATTTCGCCGCGCTCGCCTCAGCGCAGCACGAAGGCCAGCAGCGTCCCGCCGGCGAAGAAGGGGGCCATCGGAACTTGACGCTTGAGGCAATCTCTCACGTTCAGGGATGAGGCGGCGAACCGGCCGCCGATCCCCACCGCCCGCGCCGCGAACGCCAAAATGGCCTTGGGACCGGCGACGCCGACAACCAGGCAGGCGGCGAAAACGCCCGCCAGGATGTACGAATAAATCAGGATCTCCAGGAGCGAATTGACGCCGACCAGCGCCCCGAGCACGGCGACTAACTTCAGATCGCCCGCGCCGCCGCGAAACACATTGTACAGCACAAACAGGATGGCGAAGCCGGCCCCGAAGCCGGTCAGACTGTCCCGCCACGGCAGCGCTCCCAACGCGGAAACGAGCGCGGCGGAGAAGCCCTCCGAAGGGCTGCCCATCACGTTGCCGAGCAGCTCCACGAGAACGATCCAGCCGAAGACGGTGTACGTGGTCCAGTTGTAGATGCGCCGCCGCAACAAATCGGTCGTGGTGGCCGTCGTCAACAGCAGGACGAGGAGCAGGCCACGGAGCGTGCCGAGGCCGCCCGGCGCCCCCACGGCGCGACACAGCAGCACCCAAGGCACGACCAGAGCGAGCGGCATAAGCACCGCCCACCGCCAGGCCCGCTCTCGGGGCACGAGATCCTCATGGATCGGTCCGCGGGTTTCCAGGCAAGTACTCATACCCACTCCCCGTTTCAGAAGGGTCGCCAACCTCGGCCCCGGCGGCGAGGCCGCCGCCGGGGCCGGAAGGAGCTTGTTGAACTCACGAAACGGGACGGGTTCTAAAACGCCTGGTCCCCTTGCCAACCCGTGATGTTCTTCACGAGGCCGCTGAACCAGGTCTTGATGGTCGGCCAAGCGAGCTTGAGCAAGCCCAGGATCAGCGCCGCGATGGCGATGATCATGACCACTTGGAGCGTTTCCAAACCGCGTTCGTCATTGTGAATCCGGCGAAGAGTCTTGAACATTGGGCACCTCGGTTGTTGGGGAGAAAAATCGTTCCTACCCCACATAGGGGCGTGGACTGCCTTGTGACACGGCGCGTGAAAAAAATAATTCACGTCGCTTTTCGCCGTCGCGGTCCCTTCGCCCGGTTGAGGACGGAGCAGCCTGCGATCTCCGACTCGGACGCGCATTCCCGGGCCAGTCGAACGTAGCGCGACCGCCGCCCCGTCGGCGACAGTCGGCCGCGAATGCGGCCCTCGGCGTCGCGTCCCTCGACCTGAAAACGGTACAGATCGCGGAGGCGATATTTTTCGTTTGCATCCAGCCCTTCCACCTCGCTGATGGCGCTGAGGCGGCGGCTGCCGTCGGAAAAACGGTTGACCTGCACGATGACCTGGATGGCCGACGCCACCTGGGCGCGGGCGACGTAGACCGGCATGTGCGCGTCGCTCATCAGGCACAGCGTTTCCAGCCGCACCAGCGCCAGGAGCGGATTGCTGGCGTGGACCGTGCTCATGGCGCCGTCGTGGCCGCTGAGCATCGACTGGATCATGTCCAGCGCCTCGCCGCGGCGCACCTCGCCGACGACGATGCGGTCCGGCCGCATACGCAGCGAATCGACGAACAGATCGCGGATACTGACGCCGCCCTTGCCGTCGGGCTTGGGTGGACGCGCTTCCAGGTACAGGACGTGCGGCTGTTGCAGTTGCAGCTCGGAAGAATCCTCGATCACCAGGATGCGCTCATGCGGCGACAGGTTGGCCGACAGGGCGTTGAGCAGCGACGTCTTGCCGGAGCCGGTGCCGCCGGAAACGATCAGATTGCGATGCGCCCGTACCATCATCCGCAGATAACCGGCCACATCCTCGTCCAGCGCCCCCTTGGAAATGAGCCATTCCAGGGTGACGTTGCTGCGGCGAAACTTGCGGATGGACACACACGGCCCCTGCCGGCTTACCGGCGGGACGATGACGTGGACGCGGAAGCGGTCCGGCTCGGGCAGGCGCGCGTCCATGCTGTGATGCTCGTCGTCGATGCGGCGATGGACGTATTCGGCCAGGTTGCGGATGGCCGCCATCAGCACCCCTTCATCGGCGAAGCGCCGCTCGACGCGCTCCAACCGCCCGCCTCGCTCGCAGTAAATCGTCGAGGGGCCGTTAATGAGCACTTCCGTAACCGACTCGTCCTCGTAGAGGAGGTCGGCCACGGGGGCGAGGAAGAAGCGGAGCGTTTTGCCGTAAATCTCGCTGCGGATCATGGCTGTCGCTCCTGCGGCGGCGGTTTGTCGCCGGCCGAAGGTTCCAGGCTGGCCTTGGCAGGCCGGCTGTCCGGCGTCTCCGGCTTGCCGTTGGCGGAGCCACCCACGGGAACGGCGAAGATGACGATGGCGAGGACCACGACAGCCAATCCCACCGTCGTCCACTGCACCCAGTTCGGAAGGCGCTTCCAACGATCGTTCAGGGTCAAGGATTGTTTTTCACCGCTGGCGGCCTTCTCGGTTCGCCGCGTCCGAGGCGCGGCCGGGGCGGGAGCGGCCGATTCACCTCCCATTGGCGCGAAGGCCGGAGCGGGCGGCTTGGGGGGAGTCGCTGCTCCCACTCCCAACGGCGCAAACGGTGGCGGCGGAAACTCGAGGGCTGCCATCGGGGCCGGCGTCTCGGCCGAGGCGAGAGGCGCCGCCACATCGAGCGGGAGGTTCAGTTCCGCCACGGGTGGCTCGGGAGTGACCAGCACCATCTCGATAGGGGTGTACACGAACCGATGCGCGCACCGCGAACAGTGCAGGGCCACCTGCGACTCCTTGAGCAGGGTCCGGTATTGTTCCGGACTCAGAATGGTCGAGGCGCGGCAGGATTCGCACCGCACCGTGACCCGGACCCGTTTCGGTGTCATCGTATGCCCTCCAGCGCGTTAACTTTGCGTTCAAGGGGTGTCTCCCCATACGCCATCTCGGCGAGCTGGCCTCGAAGGATCTTCTGTGCCGCGCGGACCGCCCACTGCAAGTCCGCGAGCAAGCGAGCGTCGGGCGCCAAACGCCGGGCAACGCCCGTACACTTCTCCGCCGCCTCGAACGCGTTGAGGCGCTCGATTGGGGACAGACCCAAGTCGCACCCGTGCCGATAATAAAGCTTCGCCAGCATTTGCATCAGTTCGCCATCCAGGGGGTGGAGTCGGCACAGCGACCGCGCCACCCGCAAGCTCAGCGCCACGAACGACTGCTGATACAGGAAACGACATAGCTCAATCAACCAAACGCGATTTCTCGGCGAACCGGACAGGAACCATTCCAAACGATCCAGCGTCTCGGCTGGGCCGCTCGGACGGCGGAGCAGTCGCAACCATCTCCGAATCCCGAACGAGGACGCGCTGTTCGACGGAAAGGCCCGGCCCTCGTCGCGGAGGACCGGCAGCAATCGATGGCACAACTCCTTCGCCTTGCGATAGACCGGATCTTTCTCTCGCAACGCCTCGGCGATCGCCGTTTCACGCGGCGACGGATGGTCTCTCTCCGCCGGTCGTTCACCGGAAGCCGTCTCCACGGAGTGGACGACCAACTCCAGCCCATTCAGGTCCAGCAGATCACCGACCGCCAAGGGACAGCGGGCGGTCATGGGTTGGCGGTTGTGGCGAACCAGAGTCGATCCCGCGGGAACCAAGGAGCGGAAAACCCACTGTCCCGAATCGAGAGCCACGAAGGCGAGTTTCCGCGAACCACGGCAAAGGATGCGAGTGTCGCTCACGCGAACGAGTTCGCCAGTCGATCGTTTACGAAGGATGAGTTGCATGGGCGATCAAGCGATGCTGGAGTTCTTCGCGAAGATCCAGCAGGCGCTTCTCCTTCCACGAAAGCCATCAGCGCCAGGAAGCGAAAAGTCTCTACTGGATATATGCCCTTGTAACTTGCTCTGTGACAGAACACCACAAGAAAGTTGAAAAAAGGGGTCTCCGCCGCTCTCGCTTTCCCCGCGAGCTTCGGCTCGCCGGCCGCCCATGGCTCCGTGTCTCCGTTTGGGAACGAGGAACCGAGGACAAGGAGGATTCAAACCGTCAATTTCCAGGTTTCCTCATCGCGCGTTCATCGCGTAAGATAAACTTCCGGGTGACAACACCGTTCGGCGGGACTCAATCGTGCACATCATTGCCGTATGCCCGTTCTGTCAGACGAGCTACCAGGTGCAGCCGACGCTGCGGGGGCAGCCGATCCGCTGTCCCAACACGGCCTGCCGCAAGGTCTTCATGATCGCGCCGGAGCCGCCCGCCGCGCGAGGCCCCACGGCGCAGGGAAGCACGCCGCCGGGCAACGGCAATCAACAGTCGGGATCGGTCGGCGAAATGGTGCCCATCCTGCCGGCCGAGTCGGCCGCGCCCGTCGCGGAACCGAAACCGGCCGACGGCGATTGGTGGCAAGGTCCACCGGTGCGGCAGGCGCCGAGCCAACCGGCGGCGCGTCCGCCCGCCGCTCCGTCTCCACCGCCCGCCACGCCGACGGCGCCCGCGCCGAGCCAGGCACCCTGGTGGGGCGACGCGCCGCCTCCCGTGCGCGCTCCGCAAGCCAAGGCGGAGGCGACCGCCGAGGCGCCGCCACAGGCTCCGAAGCCGCGGCGCAGACGGTCGGCGGCGGAATCGCTCGCGACGACGCCGGCCAAGCCGGCGAAAGAAACCGCGCCCCGGTCGGTGTCGCAAACGCAACCGATGCCGGCTCTCACGCCGGAGCAAACCGCCCAGCCGCGCGAGCTGCCTCCGGGCGTGTGGGAACCGCCGCCGGTGCGCCGTGGTCCCGACGCGACGAACGCGGAAGATCAGCAACCCGCCTCGGAGGCGACGGCGGTTGAAACGCATCGGCCGGTCGTCAGCAAGCGCCGCGCGCGCTGGCTGATCGCGGTCATGGTCCTCGTGCCGTTGGCCATCCTGGGAGGCGTCGGCGTGCTGGTCTGGATGGCCCTGCATAAGAGCGAGAACGCCCTCTTCACCGAGGCCAAGGGCGCTTACGAGCAGGCCCACTACAGCGACGCCGCCAGCAAATTCCGCCAGCTCGCCGAAACGTTCCCCAACAGTGAACGCGCCCCGGAGTATCGCTTCCTGCAAGACTGGTCGGCCGAATGCGGCGCGGTCGCCGACCCCGGCGACAACCTCAGCGGCGCGGTGGAGAAACTCGACGAGTTCATCAAAAAACACAAAAAAGATCCGCTAATGGTCCAGTACGGCCACGATGCGGGACAGTTGCTTGTGCGGCTGACCAAGACGTTCGCCGAGAGCAACAGCGCACCCACGAGCGATAAGCCCCTGGCCGTCGCCGAGCGCATTGTGCAGCTGCGCCGCACGGTCGAAGGGCTTGGGTCCGAGTCGCTGGGGCAGACCGAGGGCGCGCAAATCGACAGCGATCTCGGCAAGGTCCGCCTGGCGGTGCGCCGCTGGCGCGAGCGCCGCGACGTACTGAGTCAACTGAGTCAACACACAAAGGAGACGCCGTTCGACGCCATCAAACGCGGCCGCGCGCTTCTGGAACAGAAAAAGGGCGTTGTTCCCGGCTTGGACGAAGACGCCGAGGCGCGGGCGGCGCTGACGCGATTGTACGATGCGCACCTGGCCAGTGTGGTCTATCAGCCGCAGGGAGAGGAGGTCAAGGGGGGGAACGCGCCGCGTCTCGACGATGACGCCCCCAGCCTGTTGTTTGCTCCCCTGTTGTCGTCAGCCGCGCCGGGCAACGCCCCAGTGGACGATCCGATCGTGCTGGCCCTGGCGCGCGGCGTGCTGTACGCGCTGAAGCAGAGCAACGGCGAACTGAAATGGGCGACGCGCGTCGGCGTCGATACGACCGTCCTGCCGCTGCGCCTGCCCTTCCGATTGGGCAGGCCCGAACTCATTCTCGTTTTGTCGGCCGACACGCAGACGTTGACGGCTTTGCGGACCGACGGCGGCGTGGAGTGGGAGTACCCCATCGGCCAGCCGGTTCTGGGCCGGCCCGTCGTCATCGAACAACGCGCCTATCTGGCCGCCTACGATGGCTGGGTCCACGAGATCGAATTGTCTCAAGGCAAACCGATCGGCCGCTACTCCCTCGGCCAACGGCTGACCCGCGGCGGCACGCGCGAGGGCGACAGCAGCCGCATCTACTTCCCCGCCGACGACTCGTGCATCTACGTCCTCGACGTGCAGCAAAAGCGCTGCGTCAACATCCTCTACGACGGCCATCCCAGCGGCTCACTGCGCAGCGAGCCGATCGTCGTGCCGCCGGAGCGGCGCGAGGCGGCCGGCGGCGAGGCGGCCGGCGTCCCGGTCGAGGACAGCGAGACGCCGGGGTTTCTCATCCTCAACCAAGCGAGCGGCCTGGACGCCATGAGCCTGCGCGTCTTTCAACTGCCCTTGCGGGACCGCCACGCCGCCCCGCTGGACCTCAATCCGCCGGCCCGGCTCAACGGTTGGACCTGGTTCGAGCCTTACCACGATAGCGAAAAAGTGGTGGTGCTGAGCGACGCCGGCATCCTCGGCCTGTTCGGCATCAAGCAGGTCGGCAACCGCGATCAGGCGCTGTTTCCGCTGCTCAAGCCAGGCGGTCTGGATCTGTCCCCGTTCCTCCGCGCCGGCGCCGATGTCCTGCCCGCGCGCGGCCGGGCGCAGGTGGTCCACGTTCAGGACAACGACCTGTGGATACTGGCACACGGCCGGCTGCAACAGGTGCAACTGCTCTGGAACGATGCCGTCGGCCCGCGGGCGGTGGCTGGCTGGCCGAAGCCGCTCCGGCTCGGCTCGCCGTTGCACGCTCCGCAGCGCATCGAGGACCGCGACGGCCGCTCGACTTTTTTCCTGGTGACGCAGCCGCTGGATCAGCAAACCTGCATCGCCTCGAAGGTCAATGACGACGGCCGCATTCTCTGGCAAAGACAGCTCGGACTGGTCTTCCAGGGGGAGCCGCTCGCGTTGACGCCGCCGCAAGGCGGCGCGCCGATGCTGCTGGCCCTCGATCAGGGCGGCGGATTGTTCGCGCTCGATCCTTCGCAGAAAGACCGTTCGCGCTCGATCTGGCAAAGCCTCGCTCCGGCGCTGGACGACAACCCGCGCATGCCGCCCCGCCTGCTGCCCGCGCCGGACGGGCACTCCGCCTACGAGGTCGCCGTTCCCGGCGACGGCACAAAGCTAATCGTTCGCCGAGTCACTTGGGAGGCGGACGAGCGCCGGCTGCGCTTGCAACCGCTGCCGGAGGTATCGCTGCTTTCGGAGGACGGCAAGAAGCCGCTGGTGCCGGCGGGAGCGCCCGCCCTGGTCGGCGAGCAGTTGATTGTACCGATGGTCGAGGGGGGCGATCTGGTGCGCGTGCTGCTGGCGGAAGCGGAACGCCAGGACCAACGGAAGACTGGACCGAGCTGGCGTTCGAACCGGGCGGCCCCCAATGCGCCGTGCTACGTCCTGGCCCTGGGCGGCGACCGTTTCCTTGTCACTGATGGCAGCCGCGGCCTCGCCGTCTGGGAATGGCCGGCCAATCGGGAATGGCGCGGTCTGCCCGAGGGGCGCGATCAGCCGGCGACGTTGTTGCCATATCCGGTGGCCGCGCCGCCGATCTTGCTACCGTCGAAGGCCGGCCAGGCGCCGCGCGTGGTCGTCGCCGATTCGGCTGGCACGCTTCAACTGCTGACCGTGTCGCCGGACGGCTCGCTGCAGCCGACGCGATCGTGGGATCTCAAGGGCCGCCTCACCGCCGCTCCCTTCGCGCGCCAACTGCCCGACGGCGGCGTGCGCGTCGGCTGCCTGCTCGACGAGCGCCATTTGGTTTGGCTGGACCCGGCGCGCGAGGAAACCCTGTGGACCTATCGCACCGACGGCGAGGCGATCGTCGGCCGGCCGCAAATGATCGAGGGGCTGCTGGTGGCGGCGCTGCAATCCGGCCGTTATGTCGCACTCGATCCCGCCACCGGCGAGTCCAAGGGACCGGGCTACACCCTGCGGGCCAGCGCTGCGCCGGCCGCGTCTCCCGTGTCGTTTGGACCCGGCCGCATGCTCGCGCCGCTGAGCGACGGCACCGCCCTATTATTGTCGCCCAAGCTGCTGGGCGAGCCGAAACGCTAAGAAACATCTTGAGGGTCTGCTTTCGTTTAGAAGTGGTTTCCAGACTACTAGCCCGGAGCGCCAGCGACGGGCTTCGGCCCGTCGCTGGCGCTCCGGGCTAGTAAAACAGGGTTGGAAACAACGCATGTCGAAACACTGGGAGCGCGACCTGGACAACCTTCAGCGGCACCTGATGGTGCTGGCCGCTTCCGTTGAGGAGGCCATTTTCAAGGGCACGCGCGCCTTGCAGGAACGCGACGTCGCCCTGGCCCGCGAAGTCGTCGAGGGCGACTCGGCCATCGATCAGGAAGAGAACTACATCGAGAACGAATGCCTGAAAATGCTGGCCCTGCATCAGCCGGTGGCCATCGACCTGCGCCGCATCATCGCCGCCCTGAAAATCAACACCGACCTGGAGCGCATGGCCGATCTGGCGGTCAACATTTCCGAGCGCGCCCTCAGCCTCGCCGAGCTGCCGCGCATCGCCGTGCCGGACAACTTGCAGCACATGACCGCCCGGACCACCGCCATGGTCCGCCAGAGCCTCGACGCCTTCGTTCTGCTCAGCGCGGAGCTGGCGCGGCACGTCATCGTTTTAGACGACGAAGTGGATCGCTATAATCGGGAAATCATTGCGGAGCTGATGGGCCACATGCGGCAATCGGCGGAATTGGTGCCGGCGTGCATGTCGTTCTTCTCGGCCGTCCGCCAGTTGGAGCGCATCGCCGACCACGCCACGAACATCGCCGAGGACGTGGTGTATCTCATCGAGGGCGAAATCATCCGTCATCATCCGCCGGCACCCGACGGCCGGACCTGATTCGCAAGCCGGCGTTGTCTTCGCTCCCCGCGCATCACGGGAGGTTTTCCTTGCTCACCGTCGCAACCGTGGTGGATTTCCTGGATCAGTTCGCGCCGCGCGGCCTCGCCGCCGATTGGGACAACGTCGGCCTGCTGCTGGGCGAGCGCTCGGCCGCCGTCGAGCACGTCATGACCTGCCTGACCGTGACGCCCGCCAGCGCGGCCGAGGCGATCCAGACGCGGGCCAACCTCATCGTGACGCATCATCCCATTCTCTTTCGCGGCGTCAAGCGTCTGACCGACGCCGCGCCGGAGGGCCGTATGCTGCTGAACCTGGCCCGCGCCGACGTCGCCGTGTACAGTCCGCACACGGCGTTCGACAACACAAAGGGCGGCATCAACGATCTGCTGGCGCGCCGGCTCGGATTGGTCGAGGTCGGGCCGTTGCGCCGCGCTGCCGATTGCGGTTCCCTGAAAGTGGTGGTGTTCGTGCCGGAGAAGGATCTGGATCGCGTGGCCGACGCGCTGTTCGCCGCCGGGGCCGGAAACATCGGCGAATATCGCGAGTGTAGCTTTCGTCTGGCCGGCGTCGGCACCTTCTTCGGCTCCGACGCGACCAATCCGGCCGTCGGTCAAAAAGGGCGGCGCGAGGAGGTCCACGAATGGCGTTTGGAGGCGGTTTGTCCGGCGAACCGGATCGAGCCGGTCGTCGCCGCCATCCGCCGCGCCCACTCCTACGAGGAGCCAGCCTTCGATATTTATCCTTTGCAAACGCCGCCCTCCGGACGCGGCGAAGGGCGGCTCGGCTCCCTCGAACAAAGCCGGCAACTGGGCGAGTTGGCGGCGGCGGTGAAGACCGCGCTGGGGGCCGGGCCGGTGCAGACGGTCGGCGATCCGCGGCGACCGGTGCAGCGCGTGGCCATCGTGTGCGGAGCGGGCGGCGAATTTCTGACCGACGCCGTGCGGGCGCGGGCCGACGTGCTGCTGACCGGCGAGATGCGTTTCCACGATTATCTGAACGCCGACGCCCAGGGTTTGGCCCTGATTCTGCCCGGACACTACGCCACCGAACGCTGCGGCATCGAGGAGTTAGCCGAGCGTCTTCGTGGACAATTTCCACCGTTGCAGGTGTGGGCCAGCGAACGCGAGAGCGATCCGGTGCAGTGGTTCTGATCGGGAGATGATCCCATGCGTGTGTTCGTGACGGGAGGCACCGGACTGGTCGGACGGCGGCTGCTCAAGCGGTTGCTCGATCGCGGCGATCAAGCGGTGGTCCTGACGCGCCGCGCCGGCCACGCGCGCGAGCTGTTCGGCTCCAGGGCCGAGGTCGTCGAGGGCGATCCCATGCGCGGCGGCGACTGGATGGACACGGTAGGCGAGTGCGACGCCGTCATCCACCTTGCCGGGGAAAACGTCTTCGGCCGTCGCTGGAACGCCGATTTCAAGAAACTTCTGCACGATAGCCGCATTCTCTCCACACAACTTGTCGTCGAGGCGCTGCGGCGCAAGCCGCTGCGCGTCGATGGGCGGCCGAAGGCGCTCGTGAACGCCTCGGCCATCGGCTTCTACGGCCCGCACGACGACGAGGAGTTAACCGAGGAGAGCTTGCCCGGTTCGGACTTTCTGGCCCATTTGTGCGTCGAATGGGAGAAGGCGGCCCGCGCGGCGGAGTCGGCCGGCGTCCGCGTGGCCATGATTCGCGTCGGCGTCGTGCTGGACAAGGAGGGCGGCGCCCTGGCGAAATTGCTGACGCCCTTCAAACTCGGCGTCGGCGGCCCGGTCGGCAGCGGCCGGCAGTGGATGAGCTGGATCCATCACGCCGACCTCGTCGGACTTTTTCTTTTTGCCCTCGATCGCGATGATGCCGTGGGACCGATCAACGGCACTGCGCCGAATCCGGTCACGAACCGCGAGTTCGGCAAGGTGCTGGGCCGCGTCCTGCACCGTCCCTCGTTCATGTGGACACCGGGATTGGCGCTGCGCGTGCTGGTCGGCGAGGCGGGAACTCTGGTCACGACGGGGCAGCGCGTGTTGCCGCGTCGAGCGCTGGAGTTGGGATATGCGTTCGAGTATCCGGGGCTGGAGGCGGCGCTGGCTCAGATCCTGGGATGAAAAGAGTACAAAAGCCAACCAGCCCGGAGCGCCAGCGACGGGGTTGAAGCGCCCGTCGCTGGCGCTCCGGGCTGGTTGGATTCAAGTTGGAACTTACTACTTCGCCGCCGCCAGCGCCTTGTTGAGAAAGTCGGCGAACTCTTCGGGACTGTCGATCAATCCCTTCTCGTACTCGGCGACCTTCGTCAGCGTCTTGCCGTTAGGAACCAGGACGACGTAGTACGGCCGGGCGGCGTTGTCGAGTTTCTCGATGGCGAACGCCTGGGCGCCTTCCGCATCGGGCACCTGCGTGGTTCCGGCGGGAACGCGGTCCTGATAAAGACGAACCGTCACGAATTGTTGTTGGAAGATGGTTTCGATGCTCGGCTGCGAGAGCACACGGCTCTCGTTCAATTTGCAGTTCGGTCAGCCGACGCCCGTGAAGTCCACGAAGAGCGGCTTCTTCTCCCGCTCGGCGCGGGCCAGCGCCGCAGCAAGGTCCGTTTGCCAATCCGAGCGATTGTCGGGCAGCAGGAAAGACTGCACCCATTCGTAAACGATGCCGTGCGGTTTCTGCGCGCGGTCCTCGTTCGCCTTGAACATGCCCGGCAGCAGATACAGCGCCAGCGAGAGAAACACCAGACCGAAGACCAGCCGTGGCACGCCGATCGACTCGGCGGCCTCGTGATCGTGCGGCAGGCGGTACACGTTCAGCAGGTACAATCCGCACGCCACCGCCAGGGCTATGTAAATGCCCAACACCAGATCGAAGGTGAAATACTCGCTTTTGGCGAGCAAATTCAACTCGGCAGCGCGGATGAACTTGAGGGCAGCCGCCAACTCCAGAAAGCCCATGACTACCTTGACGGCATTCATCCACGAGCCGCTTTTGGGCATCGACCGCAACAAGCTAGGGAACAACGCCAGCACGAAGAACGGCGAGGCAAAAGCCACGGCGAAGGCGAATGGGCCGAGGAAGCGCTGTAGCCAGCCGGTCACGAACGACTGCGTCGCCCCCAGCGTGATAAAGCCGCCGTAAATCGGCCCGACGCAAGCGAAGCTGATGATGCTGAACGTCAGGGCCATGAAGATGATGCCGATCAGCCCGCCCTTGCCCTCGCGCGCCCCGGTCAGGTTGGCCAGGCCCGACGGCAACGCGATCTCGTACATCCCCAGCAGGCTCAGCGCGAAGAAGATGAAGACGCCCGTGAGGAAAATGTTCGTGATCCAGTGCTGGCTGATGACCTGCAGGACGTGGACGAGGGCCATGCCGCCGACGGTCAGCACGGCCACGATGGTCGCGCAGTAAACAGCAGCCATCGTCAACGGTCGGTGATGGGCGCGCTCACCTTGCTTGAGGAAGAAGCTGACCGTCACCGGGATCATCGGAAAGACGCACGGCGTCAGTAGAGAGATGAAGCCGCCCAGCACGGCCGTGACGATCGTCGCCCACAAACCGCTATTCTTGGCTTCTCCGCTGGAGGTGTGCAGCGAAGGGCTGTTCACGACCGTGTACTCTCGCCAGTCGAACGATCCCGCGGGAGATGAACCGCCCGCTGATGTGGGCGTTCCAGACGCCTTCCGCTCCTTCTCGGCCTGCTCCTTGGCGCGGGCCGCGTCGTGCTCGCTCAGCAGTTTCGCAACGTCAGGCGACAGCACAACCGCGTCCTTCGTGGAGATGCTGACCGGAACGGTGAGGGTGTATTTTTCCGGGACACAGTGATTGATGTCGCAGACCTGTAGGACGACATCCAGTTCCAGGTTCGTGGTTCCCGGCGCGGCGCTGGGACGAGCCAGCACTTCCATTACCCAGGTGAACGGCTCCTCATACTCGTACTCCGGGGGTATTCCGTTCTTGGGATCTCCCAGCGTCAGTTTCGACTCGCTCTCGGTCACGGGCCAGGGATCGGCAAAGTCCTTGGTATCTTTCAGGCGCACCTTGCTGAGCGGCGCGGTGCCCTGCTCCTTCGTGTGCTTGTGAATGGGGTAAGTGTGCCAGCCCGTTTGCGGCGTGCCCTCGATCACCACCAGGAACGTTTCCCCACGGCGGACTTCGAGCTTGCTGTCCGACCCCACGGCATTTTGATCGGAGAATGGATCGGCAGGCGCCAGACTCACCTTGAACGTGACGTGCTTTTCGCCCACCGCCGCCTGGGCCGTCGGAGCCGGCGCGAGAACGAGGAGGCCGATAAGTGGAGCGATCCCCAAAGCAGCCAAAATATACCGATAAACGATCCGCTTCATGACAATCTCGAACGGGTTACAAGCGATTTCCCTACAAGCCCGGAGCGCCAGCGACGGGCCACGATATCCCGTCGCTGGCGCTCCGGGCTTGTAAGGAATGTACGATTTAGCGCGCCGCCGGCTTCGGCGCCTCGACGCCTCGCAGTTTCAGCGTCGATACCGTCTTCGTCTTCAGATCGACGACGCGGATGCGGTGAGCATTGGTGTCGGCCACGTACAGTTTGCCGTCCGCGCAGCTGATGCCGCCCGGCTCGCTGAACAGCGGCGTCGCCAACCAGCCGGCCGGCTCGCCGCCCAGGAACGTCTCGCACTCGCGCGTCTTCGGATCGACCCGCTTGATCTTACTATTGTAGGTGTCGGCCACATACAGTTTGCCGTCGTGATAGGCAAGACCAAGTGCGTGCTGCAAACGCACCTTGTCGCCCTGGCCGTCCACATCGCCGAACTCGAACAGGCCTTCGCCAACCAGCGTCTTGACCTCGCCTTCGCCGTCCAGCGGAACGGCGCGGACGGCGCTGACCTCGCTGTCGGCCACCCACAGCGTTTTGCCGTCGGTCGTCAACCCGCTGGGCTGAGCGAATCGACTGCCCTGACGATCCAAGAGCGCGCCGTCGCGGATGTCTTCCCAACCGTTGCCGGCGTAGGGAACAACCGTCTCTTTCGCCGGGTCCATCACCCAGATTTGATGGTGGCCGGCCATGGCGATGAAGAGTCGGTCCTTGTGCAGCAGCAGATCCCACGGGCTATTGAGTCCGGTCTTCAGCGCGGGGCCGCCGGATTCGCGGTCACGGCCCTGCGTGCCGGTGCCGGCCGCCGTCTTCACCGTCCGCGCCTTCAGATCGAGGGCGCGAATCTGATGATTCTTGCGATCGGCGACGTAGAGGACATTGCCTTTGAGGGCCATGCCCTGCGGATCATTGAAGCGGGCCGACTCGAACGGGCCGTCCGTCTTGCCCGGCTCGCCGGCGCCGGCGACGGCGATCTTCGTGCCGTCGAGGGTGGTGATGACGATGCGGTGGTGCGTGCTGTCGGCGATGAACAGTCGTTTGCCGGCGGCGTCGGCCAATACCTTGCCGGGGAAGAACAGCGGACTGTCGCCGTTCTCTTGCCCGCGCGCCAGCTGGAACTTGAGCGGCTTCTCGTTGAGCGTTTTCTTGTCCTTGTGCTCCTTGATGAGCCGGGCGATCACGTTGTCGAGCAGATCGAACTTGCCCTCGCCGGAAGTGGCGCCGACGACGTGGCCCTCCGGGTCGATCAGGCACAAGGTCGGCCAGGAGTTCGAGCCGTAGGTGCGCCAGATTTTCATGTTGGCGTCGTTGACGACGGGATGGCTGATCTCGTAACGGAGGATGGCTTTGCGAATGCTCTCGGTATTTTTCTCGTTCTCGAACTTGGCCGAGTGAATGCCGATGACGACCAGTTCGTTGGGATATTTCTTTTCGAGCTTGGCGAGATCGGGCAGAACGTGCATGCAGTTGATGCAGCACAGGGTCCAGAAGTCGAGCAGAACGATCTTGCCGCGAAGGTCTTTCAAACGCAGCGGGCCGGCCGTGTTCAGCCAGGCGACGCCGCCCTCCAGTTCCGGCGCTTCGGGCCGGCGGTCGTCGGCCTCGCGTTTCTCCTTGGGAGTTGCCTTGGGTTCTTCCTTCGTGGTCGGTTCCTGGACCGCGCCGATGCCGTGTCGGGACAGATACCAGGCGCTCGCGGCGGCGAGGAGCAGGACCGAGGCGAGAATCCACCAACGTGCGTGCGAAGCCGGGCGGCGGGCGGCGGGCGAATCCGGAGGCAAGAGCATCAGCGGTCTCCTTCGCAACGTGGAAGAGGACAGGGTGAATAGGGAAACGGAGTCCCGCATCCGTTGCGCGGACCCCGCAGACGATCCAGGCGCTTGCCTCTTTATTGTAGGTCAAGCGCCTGGAGGTGGAATAGGCCAGTCCCGCCGAGCGGCGTCTCCACCCGGATTTCTCTTCTCAGGGGCTAGACGTTTCCGAAGGAAGGACGATTCATCGCCCCGAATAAAACGGCCTGGGGTTCAGGGGACCATTCCGGTCCACAGGTACGCTTGCGCCATGACCAGCAAGCCCACGAGCAGCGCCAAGAGCAGACTATGCCAGAACACGAAGCGCAGGATGGCCCCTTCCTGGCCGGTTTGGCCGGTGGCGGCGGCGGAGACGACGATGCTCTGCGCGTCGATCATCTTGCCCATGACGCCGCCGCTGCTGTTGGCGGCGGCCAGAAGCAGCATCGCTTGCGGAGCGGCCAAGGGCAGTACGCCCATGTCGGCCAGGCGGCGGGCCGTGATCGTTTGCAGACTGCCGAACAGAGCGTTCGACGAGGTGTCCGAGCCGGTCAGGGCGACACCCAGCCAACCGAGCAGGGCGGCGAACAGCGGATACAGAAAGCCGGTGCGCGTGAACGCCAGGCCGAGCGTGGCGTCCATGCCGCTGTAGCGCGTCGTGAAGGCGATGGCCAACATGCAGGCGATGGTGAACAGCGGCCAGCGCAGACGATAGCACGTTTGCAGCCACAGACGCGCGAAGCGGCGCGGATGGACCCGCAGCCACATCGCCGACACCACCGCCGCCAGGAAAATCCCGGTGCCGGTCGCCGACAACGCGTTGAAAGTGAAGACCGCTTTTTCCCGGTGCGGATGGGCGACGACCGGGGCCGTGCGCTCGACCGTCTCGTGCAGGCCCGGCACCTCGATCTTCCAGGTTCCCGGCTCCAACCACTCCTTGACGGCGGGAAGTCCCCATACGAACACGAACGCGGTCAGCAACACCCACGGCACCCAGGCGGAAACGATTTGACGGCGGCTGTACGACCGCGCGGCCGGCGAAGGCGCGGGAGACGGCGATTCGTCGGGAAACCGCCAGATCTCGCGCGGCTGCCAGAAGCGCAGGAACACGGCCAGGCAAATCAGCGATACGACGCCGCCGGCCACATCGACCAACCAGGGTCCGTGGTAGTTGGCGACGAGGAACTGCACCGCGGCGAAGCTGCCGCCGCACACCAGCAGCGCCGGCCAAACACCGCGCACGCCGCGCCAGCCGGCCATCACCCACACCAGCCAGGCCGGCACCAGCAGCGAAAACAGCGGCAGCTGCCGGCCCGTCATGGCGCTGAGGCGAACCGCGTCGAGTCCGGTCACTTCGCCGAGCGTGAGGATGGGCGTGCCCAGCGCTCCGAAGGCCACCGGCGAGGTGTTGGCCAACAGTGACAGGCCGGCCGCGTGCAGCGGACGAAAGCCGGCGCCCATCAGCAGCGCCGCCGAGATGGCCACCGGCGTGCCGAAGCCCGCCGCCCCCTCGACGAAGGCGCCGAAACAGAAGGCGATCAAGAGCGCTTGCAAGCGCCGATCCGGCGACAGCGACAGCACCGATTGTTTGACGATCTCGAACTGGCCGGTTTCGACCGTCAGCACGTAGAGGAAGATGGCGGACAGCACAATCCAGCCGATGGGAAAGAGCCCGAAGGCCGCTCCGTAGCCGGCGGCGGACAGCACGGTGCCGGCCCAGCCGGCGACGCCGGGTCCGTCCGGCGACTGCGCCGCGATCGGCGTGAAGGCGAAGACGGCGGCGGTCACAGCCGCGAGCAGGCCGATCAGCGCCGCCAGCGCCGCCGAGACGCGGCCGGTCGCCAGGAGGCCGAGCAGCAGCACCACCGGCAAGGCCGCGACGAGCGTGGAATACAGAGCGTCGTGGAAAGGGTCGTAGTTTTGCGTCCAGACCATCGGCGAAACCGGGGTGGGAAGATTGACCAGGCAAGACGACAGGGCGGAGTCTAGCAGTCGGCCGCGGCGATGACCAGTAGCCGGCCAAAACCGCTACACTAATCCGGACCACCCAGGAGCCTGCCATGCCGCATCCCAAGGGCCATTCGTCCTTCACCCATGCCGAGTTCCGCAGTCCGCGCGCCGCGCTGGCGCGTCCGGTGCGCCGGCTCGGTCTGGCGACGCGCGGCAACACCGGACTGACGCCGGAGGACGTGGCGCACGCCGTCGAGCAAGGGGTCAACTTCCTCAACTGGTGCGGCGCTGCCGACGGATTGAGCGCGTTCGTCGCCGGCCTGGGGCGGCGCCGCGCGGAGGTCCCCGTGTGCGTGCAGTTCGAGGCGCGCACGGCCGAGGACGCCCGCATCGAGCTTGAGCATATTTTGGCGCAGTTGCGCACCGATTTCATCGACGTGCTGACCTTCTACTACGTCGAGGACCGCGCGGAGTGGGAACAGATCGTCGGGCCGGGCGGAGCGCTGGAGTTCTGCGACGCGGCGCGGCGCGATGGCCGCGTCTGTATGCTCGGCGTCACCAGCCATCAACGCCGCCTCGCCGCCGAGATGGCGCGCAGCGGGCTGCTCGACATGCTGATGATCCGCTACAACGCCGCGCATCGCGGGGCCGAGAGCGAGGTCTTCCCCGTGACGGCGGCGAGCGGGCTGCCGGTCGTCGTCTACACCTGTCTGCGCTGGGGGGCGCTCTTGCGGCCGACGCCGGACGATCCGTCCGACTTCGTCGTGCCGGCCGCGCCGGCGTGGTATCGCTTCGCTCTGCAACATCCGGCCGTCACCGTCGCTCTGATGGCTCCGGAAAACCGGGCCGAACTGGATGAGGATTTGCAGGCGCTGCATCACGGAGAGCCGCTGCCGGCACAGGAGTACGAGCGCCTGGCCGCTCACGGCCGGCGCGTGCGCCGGCACGCCGGACAATTCCCCTGAGCCGTGGCAGGCCGCTCACGCCGTCGCCTGCGGCCGGGACATCATTTCCAGGACGGTGATGTGTTCCGGCGGCCGGCGGTGAAGGAAATAACCTTCGACGACCGTGCAGTGCCGGCGATACTCGGGGTTGTGCTCCAGGAGCAGGGCGTGCAGTTGCGGCAGGCGGTAGTGAGGCACCAGGGGAAACAGGTGGTGCGGGAGGTGGTAGTCCATGCCCAGGGGAAACACGGCCCAGCGGATGGCCCGGCCGACCAGGAACACCCGCGTATTGGTGAACCGTCCGCCGCCGGTGTGGCCGTGCTGCACCACCTGCCGGGCGATCATGCAGAAGGCGAACCCCGTCGCCATCGGCAGACACCACAGCACGAGGTAATACAGGCCCCACGGTTCGCCACTCAGCCGGCACAACCAGGCCAGGGCCGCGAACAGCAACGTCACGTACGTCAGGCGGCCGCAGGAGATCCAGCGGATGGACACGTCCGGCTTCAGGCGGGGACTGCGGTAGAAGTTCTGAGGGACCGACAGGTACACAAGCATGGCAACCAGCCACAGGCCGGCCGGAACGAGGGCCAGCAGCCAGCCGTCGCCCCACATCGTCAGGGCGGTCAGGACGGCGGCAAGAGTGAAAACGTAGACGGCGCCGATCAGGACCAGCCAGCGCGTCCGCGGGTTGTCGTCGGAATAGGGGCCGTTCCCGGCGCCGGTCGTGGCGTAGCGCGCCCGCATTCGGAGGTAGCGGATCAGACCGGGCAGCCACAACGCCTGCTTGACAACACACTCCCAGATGAAGCGGCCCGGCGAGAGGGGAAAGTCGAAGCGATGGCCGCTGCCCTCCATCTGCATCACATCGGGATCGCGCTGGGGGTCGTTGGGGAACTGGTGGTGGGCCAGGTGCTGCAACCGATAATGGTGCGTCGTGCTCCACATGGGGAACATGCACAGCCAATCCGAAACCAGTTCGTTGAGCAATCGGTTGCGGAATAGCAGGTAATGGCTGGCCTCGTGTCCCAGCGTCGTCAAGCGGTGCTGACCCGCACCGATGAGCAAGACGGCCGGCAACGTGACCGGCACGGCATACAACCAACTCAACCTCTGGACGAAGAGCCAGTGATAGAAGGCGGCCATCAGGCCGACGGCCAGACCGAGGAAGAGATATTCGCGGGAAAGGTAGAACCAACTTCGGAAGTTGTCCGTCCGGCGCAGCTGATTGACCCGACGCAGCAATTCACCTTGAGTCATGGTTCCGACCCGCGGAAAAGGGTCATTTCGGTGGCATTGTCAATCCTCCTATCTTACCGATTTATCCTATATTAACCACCTGGATTCATTCGGAATCCTTTTGAACTCCTCGTTCCGGACAGCGTAATCGGACGGAATCGCTCATTTCCACCAACCGAACCTGGAAGAAGTTGCCGTCGTCCGGCAGAAAAACGAAGGTGCGGCGTTCTTGAGTGGACGCCGGCGGTCAATCAACCCTTGCTTTCGGGCTTTCGCGGACGGATGATAGGTCGTATTCCGATCCCTTCGGCGGAGAAAGCCCATGAACACCCCATCTTCCGAACAACTCGCGCCTTCCAGTGCGGATGAATCCGCGACCTTGTCGCTGCCTTCGCCCGGCGTTCCCGTCGCCGGAACCCAACCGGCGGACGGTCAGCGCATTCACGTTCCCGGTTATGAAATCCTCGATGAGTTGGGACGCGGCGGCATGGGCGTGGTGTATCGGGCGCGGCAGGTGAAGGCCGATCGCGTGGTGGCGCTGAAAATGCTCCTCGCCGGAGCCTATGCCAGCGCGACCGAGCTGGCGCGGTTCCGCACCGAGGCCGAGGCGGTCGCCCGCTTGCAGCATCCGCACATCGTGCCGATCTACGAGGTCGGCGAGCACGAGGGCCGGCCGTTCTTCTCCATGGAGTTCTGCGGCGGCGGCAGCCTGTCCGATCACCTCGACGGCACGCCGTTCCCTCCGCGCGAGGCGGCGCGGTGGATCGAGGTGCTGGCGCGGGCGATGCACGCCGCCCATCAGAAGGGAATCGTTCACCGCGATCTCAAACCGGCGAACGTGCTGCTCACAGAGGACGGCGCGGCGAAGATCACCGATTTCGGACTGGCGAAGAAGCTCGATGAGGTGGGACAGACGAACACGGGCGCCGTCATCGGCACGCCGTCGTACATGGCGCCGGAGCAGGCCGGCGGACGGTCGCGGGAGATCGGCCCGGCGACGGACGTGTACGCGCTGGGAGCGATCCTGTACGAACTGCTGACGGGCCGGCCTCCGTTCAAGGCCGCCACGGCGCTGGACACCATTTTGCAGGTGGTGAACACGGAGCCGGTGCCGCCGCGACGATTGCAACCGCATGTGCCGCGCGACCTGGAAACCGTGTGTCTGAAATGCCTGGCGAAATCGCCGGCGAAGCGCTACGCCACGGCGGCCGACCTGGCTGACGACTTGCGGCGCTGGCTTCGGCACGAGCCGATCCGCGCGCGGCCGGTGGGCGCGGTTGGACGCGCGCTGAAGTGGGTGCGGCGAAAACCGGGCATGGCGGCGTTGCTGGCGGCCCTCTTCCTGGTGGCCGTCGGCGGTTTGACGCTGGTTTTGTGGCAGTGGTTTGAGGCGGTTTCGGCACGGCAGCAGACGGAGGACATCAACCGGGATCTCGCCAAGCGCGAGGGCGAACTGAGCAATGCCGTTGGGCAACTCAAGGAGGAACAGAACAACGTCCGCAAGGAGAATCGCCGCGCCGAGACGGCCCTCTACGCCATCCAGCTCGACCTGGCCCAGCGTGAGCTGTCGGCCGACCATTACGTTCGCGCCGAGGAATTGTTGAGGGGTACTCGGCGGGAGTTTCGCGGCTTCGAGTTCGACTACCTGCGCAATCTCCTTCAGCGTCGCCTTCACCGTCTATCCGGCCACCGGGGACCGATCCAGGCCGTCGCCTTCAGCGCCGACGGCCGGCTGCTCGCCAGCGCGGATCTCCACGGCATCGTCAAGGTATGGGACATGCCCGCCGGCCGCTGCCGTCACACATTCGAGGGCCAGGGCCGGCGCGTCACCAGCCTCGCTTTCAGCCCTGACGGGAAGTATCTCGCCGACGCGAGTGGCGGTTGGCAACCCCAGCCCGGCGTCGTCCGCGTCTGGGATCTCGACGCGGGGCGCGTTGCGTACACGCTCACTCGCCACAAGGGTCCGATCGCGGCCATCGCCTTCAGCCCCGACGGCGGACTGCTCGCCGTGGCGGCGAATGAATTCGCCAACGAGAACTCGGCCTACTTCTTCCGGCGCGGCGAAGTCACGCTCTGGGAAGCCAAGACTGGCAAGGAACGGCGGACCTTCCGTGGACACGGCGAACAACCGGCGACCAGCGTGGCGTTCTTTCCGAACGGCCGTCTCGTCGTCAGCGGCGGTGGAAAAGCGGTCAAGGTATGGGAGGCAGCGACCGGCGAGGAAAAGCTGAGTCTGCCGACGACGGAAGGCGTGAAGCCGGCGATCGTCAGCCCGGACGGCGACAACATCGCCGCAGGCACGTACAACGCGGAGGTGTGGTTGTGGGACGCGGCCACCGGCAAGAAGATCGACAAACTACCCGATCATGCCGGTTTCATCAACGGTCTGGCTTTCAGCAAGGACGGCCGGCGGCTCGCCGCCGGCAGCTGGTACGGCAACGACGAGAGCGAGCCGGGAGAGGTCAAGGTCTGGGACTTGGCCGACGGCAAGGCCAAGGTCGTCTCGACGTTGATCGGCCACCAGCGCGGTGTCAACGCGGTCGCCCTCAGCCCGGACGGCCGATACCTGGTCAGCGGCGGCGGCAGCGACCACACCCCCAATGAGCCGGGCGAGTTGATCGTCTGGGATCTGTCGCGCTCCCTTGGGCCGCGTTCGCTGGACGCTCCCGATGCCGTCTGCTCGGTGGCGTTCAGCCCCGACGGGAAGCATGTGGCCGCGGCCAGTGGTGTTCCCGGCACCGACCCCTTCCGTCGCGGTCGCATTCTCATCTGGGAGGCGGACTCCGGCCGTCTGGTGCGAACCCTGGAGGGAGCGGCTGCACCGCCGGTCCGCGTGTGCTTCAGCCCCGACGGCACTCGGCTGGCCAGCTACCACTACGACCTTTTCGAGCGCGGCGGGTTCGGTGGTGTCAAGGTCTGGGATTGGAAGACGGGCAAGGACACCTTGTCGCTGGCCGGACAGAGAAACCCCGCGTTCCTCCCCGACGGCCGCACGATGGCCACGGCAGGACAGGAGGCAGGCGGCCTCCCCCGAATCAAGCTCTGGGAGCTAGATACCGGCAAGGAGGTCGGCGGATACGAGCTGCGCGGGTTGATGGGCTTCAGCTCGGATGGGCGCTTTCTGGCTACCGTGGTCGGCGGAGATCTCCGCGGGTACAAGGTGGAAGTTCGCAGCGCCGCCACGGGAGAGGTGGTGCAAACGCTGCTGGGGGAAGGCCAGAACCTTGTGGGCGTGACCTTCAGCCCTGACGGCAAATGGCTGGCGGGATACTGCGGAAAGAAATGGACCAACCTCTATCACCAGAACGAAGTCCCCGTCTGGGACCGCACCACGGGGCGGCTCGCCTACATCCTCCGCGGCCACACGGACAACGTCCACGCCGTCGCGTTCAGCCCGGATGGTCGGCGGTTGGCCACGGTCAGCCGGGATGGGACGATTCGCCTCTGGGATCTGGAAACGGGCCTGGAAACTCTGACCCTGAAGGACCACCGCGGCGCCGTGCTCGACGTCGCCTTCGACCGCGACGGCCGGCGCCTGGCGACCGGCGGAGAAGATCGCCGCGTGAAGCTCTGGGACGCGCCAAACAGATGAAGGGCGGCGCGCCTCAATTCTCAAGCGTCGCCAGCAAGCGCTCGGTTTCCTGACGGCGCGGATCGCCGATGCGTTCGCGGAGCTGGCACGCCGCTTTCAGGGCCGTCCTCGACTCGTGGATGCGCTGCTGCGCCGCCAGCGCCGCACCGAGCAGATGCCGCGCCTCCCCTTCTCCCCAGGCGAATCGACAATCGTTCGCCGTGGCCCGCCACAGCGCTTCGTTCGCCGTGTGTTCGGCGGCCGGGGCGTCGCCGCGCGCCAGGCTGATCTCGGCCTGCGCGCACAGCAGTTCGATGTGATACAGCCCCAATCCGCAGGTGCGGGCCAGATGCAACCCCTCGTGTACCGCCCGCTGCGCGGTTTCCCGTTCTCCCGTGTCGCCGGCCGCCCGCGCACGCATCAGGTGATACAGACACAGATGCTCGACCGAACCCGAATGCAGAATCCAGCCGGACGCAGCTTGCAAATGGGCGAGACACGCTGGCGCGTCGGCCTGTCGCCGCGCCGCCTCAGCCGCGAGCAACCGACAGCGCGCGCGCTCGCCTTCGTGCCCCATGTCCTGGTAGAGCGGATCGAGTTGGGCGATTTGCCGGGCCTGCGACAGCCGGCCCAGGTAGAGCAGGATTTGCGCGCGCGGCACGGCGCAGCCGAGAACCGAGGGCGGCGGCTGAGTGGTGCGGCCCATCAGGAACTCGGCGATCGTCGTGCGCGTATCCTCGCCTTCGTGGGCCGCCTCCGGCAATCGGCCCTGCAAGAGACGAACGTCCGCGCGGAAGTACGGCAAATCGTTGTGACGATACGCCTCCTCGAATTCGCCCAGCGCTCGCAGGAACCAGCCCAGCGCCCAGCGATCGGGACAGGGATCGAAGCCGCGCAGGATGCGCAGGCCACGGGCCATCTCGCCGAGTTTCCAGCCGAGGTGCCGCAAGCCGCCGAGCGTCTGCTCGTACAGCACCACGGCTTCGGCGCTTTGTCCGGCTTGCTGAGCGTGATAGATTGCCTCCTCGACGAGATCGAGCGTGAGGCGATCTTGCGGATGCGCCAGGCCGGGTTGGTGCGTTAGGCTTGTCAGTCGCTGGCGCAGCAGTTCGTGCCAGTGGCCGCGCTCCGTCGCGCTGCCCAATCGCGCGAAGTGATCGCGCACCGCCGGATGAGCGGTGAACGAGCCGTCCGCCTCGCGCAAGACGAGATGCCGGCCGACAAGGGCGTCGAGCACCTGACGCAATTCCGTGGCATCGAGGGGGGCCAACGGTCCGGCCAGAGTCCATTTCTGCCGGTGCAGCCGGCATCGTTCACGAACACACCGCAGCGCCTGGTGCTTCAGCGCCAGCCAGCCAAGCAGCCTCTCGACTTTGCGAAGTAAGCGCAGCACGTCCGCAGGCCCCAGGTCCGCGAGGGGCCAGGGCGAAGGTTTCCAGTCGAGGCTCGCGAACGCCGCCGAGAGGAGCGGATCTTTCTCCTTGAACGGCAACAGCGGGTGCTCGCGCAGCTGGCGATACTGGCCGTACAGGTAGCGGAGAAGCTTGCGGTCCTCGGGCGGCAGAGGATGGTTCTCGGTCGCGTCCGGCGATTCCGTGTGGGCATACTGCCGCGCCAGTTGCTCGACATCAATATGGATCTCGTTTTGCAGCAACTCAAGCGCGCCAGCCACCGCAGTCAGGACCGCGCGGCGAAACTCCTCGTCTGGGCCTGCCAGCGGCGCGGCGGTGAGGGCTTCTTCCAGCACTTCCTGAATGACGCGGCTGAGGTTGCTCATCTGCACGCCGCGAAGCGGGACCGCGCTGGTCCGCCGCGCGACCTGCTCGGTCAGGTCGCGGATGGTGCGAGCATGGACCGGCGGCGAACAGAGGAACAGCGAAACCAGTTGCTCCGCGTTCACGCTGCGGCGCAGCAGGCACAATCGGCACAGCAAGGTCAACTCGGCCGGCGGCAGGTGCTTCTCGTACGCCGCCAGCAGACGCGACAACCGCAACGCCTGACGATCGCCCGACAGCGCCGAGAGCGCCGGCGCTTCCGGGGCGCGCAGCGGATCGCCGTCGAGGAATTGGCCGATAAGACTGCCGAGATGATCGAGCGTCAAGGCGTGGGCACCGTACCCCTCGACAAGGGCCGTCAGCGCGGCGTCCTCGCCGTGAACGCCGCGCCGCCGCAGCAGAGCCAGCGCCGCCGGCCGCGTCAATTCGCCCACGTCGAGATGACGGTAACCCTGTCCCCGCCACGGCGTCAAATCGGTGAGCGGAAATCGACTGGTGACAAGGACGGTGGTGCGGCCCAGACCCTCGGCGATGCGCACGAGCAAGCTTTTGAGCAGAGGATCTTCGATCTGCCCGTAACTGTCGCCCGTCCCGGCTTGCCGCTGCACGCGCTCCAAACCATCGAGGACCAGCAGATGCCGCCCGCCCTGTTCGAGCGCGGCGCTCAAGAGATGGAGCAACCCCGCGCCTTTCGCGGAGGCGGCCGTCGGCACATGGGGAGAGAAGTAATCCAGCAGTTCCTGCAGAAACAGCCCGGCGTCCGGCTCCTGATAAAAGCTCCACACGAACAAACCGCCGTCGGGCCGGAGCGGGCCGGACAGAAAACGCGCGGCGAGGGCGGTTTTGCCGGCGCCGCCGAGTCCCACTAGCGACAGCACGCCGCGGGTATTGTCGTTCCAGAAGGAACGCAATTGCTCCAATTCCGCTTCGCGGCCCAGGAAGTCGGGGGCCGAGGGCAACGGATGAACGACGCGCGGCTGAGGTGGCATGAGGTTCCTCCCGCCGGATGGGAATGAGATAATGGATTGTGAGAGTCGGCGACGGAGTTGTCAACGTGGGGCGATGGACGCTTCGCCGCCGCGTACAATAGCAGCGATCCGAAACCCGCCCTTCGGTGCGATCTCGCAGGAGCTTCTATGCGTATCGCCATGGATTGCGGCCTCGACCGTGTGGAGTTCGAGGTCGCCGACGAGCATTTGATTCCCGGCCCGCAGCCACCCACGGCCCTGGCGGACCCGGCCGCCGCCGTCCGCGCTGCGCTGGAACAACCTTTCGAGTTCCCCGCCCTGCGCCGCGCCCTGACGCCGGACGACCACGTCGCCATCGTCGTCGATGAACAATTGCCGCATCTGGCGGAACTGCTCATTCCCCTGCTGGAACATATCGAGAGCGCCGGCGTCTCACCGGAAGCCACGACGCTCTTGTGTGCGCCGTCGTCGTCGAAGCAGCCGTGGATCGACGACCTGCCCGACGCTTTTCAGGATGTCCACGTCGAAATGTCGGACCCGACCGACCGCCGCCGCATGGCCTACCTGGCGACGACGCACAAGGGCAAGCGCCTGTATCTCAATCGCACCCTGGTCGAAGCCGATCAGATCGTCGTTCTGTCCGCCCGCCGCTACGATCCGCTGCTCGGCTACGGCGGCGCGGAGGGGGCGCTATACCCGGCCTTCAGCGATCGAGAGACGCGCGAGGAGATGAACCATCGCGTCAGTCTCGGCGTGCCCGACGTACACGCATGGCCTGCGCGTCGGCAGGCGATGGAGGCGGCCTGGCTGCTGGGCGGCTCGGCGTTTTTCGTGCAGGCGATCGAGGCGTCCGGCGACGGCGTCGCCCACCTCGTCGCCGGCGCGACCGACGCTGCCCGCGAGGGCGAGCGCCTGCTCGACGCTTGCTGGCGTCATCGTGTGCCGCGCGCCGCCGATCTTGTCGTCGCCGCCCTCGGCGGCGATCCGTCGCGTCACACCTTCGCGGCGTTGGCCTCCGCCCTGGCCTGCGGCGCCCGCGTCGTGCAACCCGGCGCACGCATCGTCCTGCTCAGCCAGGCGGAGCCGATGCTTGGTCCCGAGGTCGATCTGCTCCGCAACGCGGACGATCCCGACAGTGTCCTTCAGCATCTGCGCGGCAAGCACACGGTCGAGCTGGTGCCCGTCCTTCAGTGGGCCGGCGCGGCGCGTCAGGCGAACCTCAATGTGCTGAGTCGATTGCCGGAAGAGACGGTCGAGGAATTATTCGCGACGCCGCTGCACCAGGCGCGGGAGGTTCAGCGACTGCTGGACGCGGGCGGTTCGTGTCTGTTTTTGCAGGATGCCCACAAGATGCTGGCGATGGTTGAGTAATCAAGGCCCACCGATGGTTACGGAGCTGTTTCACGTCAATCCGAGCGCGGCTTTCAGCCGGTCGTCAATCTGTTGCATGGTCGCCGGTGACACGCGCCCGATCGCCTGGACGATCAAACTCTGATCGATCGTCAGCAAGTTGTTGCACGAGGCCGCCGAGGGATAACGTAGGCCGCATCCGCTCTCGACGGCGGGATCAATCAGCACTTCCGTCATCCCCACGGCTCGCTGAGTCCGAGAGATCAGCACGAGGAGTGTATCGGCGATCAAGCCATTGAGTGTGTCGGCTTGCACGACCAGCGCCGGCCGCACTTTGCTGCCTGTCCGATCACTGTAGGGCCAATCCACGCGCACGACCTCGCCGCGTCGGACGCTCATGGTTCCTCCGAAGAATCGGCATCGTCCGCTTCCGGGGCATCCCAACCCGCACGCTTGCCGGCCTCGCGCAGCAATGCCCGCCGTTCGGCCGCACTGAACGGATCTTCCTCGAAAAACGCCTTGAAACGCTCGTAGCGCTCCTCCGGCAGCAGCGCGTAGATGGTGTTGGTCCGTGGATCGGTCAGACGCGGGGCGTCCGGCTCATCGCCGAGGAGTTGGCGAATCCAGTCGAAATCGTCCGACGTGAGCAGGACTTCCACGCGGCGCGCGGCGAGGTCCGACACGCGGGCGGGTGTATTGGGAGAGGCATCGAGGGCTTGCCGCTGCTGTTCGGTGATTTCACGCATGGTTGGCCTCCTTTTGTCACATCCTACTTTGTGTGTCGTGGAGGAAGCAAGCCGGGGAAGACAAAGGTGCCAGGAAGACAAAGGTGAGGAAGACAAAGGTGCCAGGAACCGTTTTCCTCCCCTTGATGTCTCCTCATCGCCATCCATGCACGTACAAATCGCCCTCGATCCCTTCATGCGTCCATTCGGACAGGCGCAGCGCCTCGGCCATGCGCTCGACGCCGTGGCCGCCGACGGCGCTGGTCGCCGTCGCGCCGCCGGCCAGACGCGGCGCGAGGAAGACGTGAAACTCGTCAATGGCGGCGGCGTCGAGAAAGCTGCCCAGCACGCCGCTGCCGCCCTCGACCAGCACGTTCGTGAAACGCCGCCGGCCCAGCTCCGCCTGCAACGCCTCGATGCTCGTTCGGCCGTGAACTTCCGGTAACAGCAGCAATTCGCAGCCGTGTGATTGCAGCGCGGCGCGGCGCGTCTCCGGGATGCGATGCGTGGCGGCGAGAATCGTCGGCGTCGCGCGGGCGGTCTGCACCAGGATGCAGTCGTCGTGAATGCGGCCCTGGCTGTCGAGGATGATGCGCGCCGGCGTGCGTGGGCCGGGCGGACGGGCGGTCAACTGCGGATTGTCCGCCAGGACGGTGCCGATGCCGACGAGGATGGCGTCCATGCGGCCGCGCAATTCGTGGACGCAGCGGCGCGACGCCTCGTTACTGATCCAGCGCGAATCGCCGCCGCGCGTGGCGATCTTGCCGTCGAGCGTCATGGCCCACTTGGCATG
>DATBGU010000212.1:0-43903 GCA_036557825.1 Gemmataceae bacterium | reverse complement strand
AAGTCAGCCGGCGCATCCAGCAATCGACCGATGTCGATGCCGGCACCTTGGCGAAGGCGCGGCAGGAGTTGTATCGCGCCCAGTGCAATTGCCCGTGGTGGCACGGCACCTTCGGCGGCATCTATCTGCCGCACCTGCGCGACGCCGTCTACGAGCACCTGATCGCGGCCGAGAACCTGCTGTTGGCCGCGACGCCGCGCGCCCCCGGCTGGATCGAGGGCGAGACGGCCGACTTCAACCTCGACGCCACGCCGGAAGTGTGCCTGCAAAACGACCGATTGGCCGCCTACTTCCATCCGGCCGGCGGCGGCAGTCTCTACGAGTTGGACTTGCGCGACATTCGCCACAATCTGCTGGCGACACTGGCCCGCCGTCCGGAGGCGTATCACGATGCCATTCGCCACCACCACGGCCAAGTCTGGAAGCAGGGCGGACTCGATCACATGCTTCAGTACGACGGCCACCTGCGCAAGAGCTTGCTCGATCACTTTTACGAGCCGGGCGTGACGGTCGAGCAACTGGCGACGCGCCAGGAGCGCGAGCTGGGGGATTTCGTGACGGGGGTTTACCAACATCGCCTCGACCGCATCAACGGGCAACTGCGGCTCACTCTGTGGCGCGACGGCCAGGCCGCCGGGCAGAACGTGCGCGTCACCAAGGAAATCGTCCTGGCCGGCGACAGCGACGCTCTGGAAGTATGGTACTCTCTGGAGAATTGCCCGCGTCAAACTCCGCTGTGCTTCGCCGTCGAGTTTAACTTCGCCGGCCTGGCGGCGGGCGCCGACGATCGCTATTTCTACCACGCCGGCCAGGCGCGGGCGGGACAATTGCAGACGCGGCAGGACTTGCCGGACGCCGAACACATCGGACTTGTCGATGAGTGGCGCGGCGTGGACGTGTCGCTGTCGCTGTCGCGTCGCGGCTGCATTCGGGCGTTTCCGATTCAGACAGTCAGCCAGTCGGAGGGCGGCTTCGAGTTGGTGCATCAGAGCACGGTGGTGATGCCGCAGTGGCGGGTCGAGGCCGACGAGCGGGGCCGCTGGGAGGTGACGCTAAAACTGAGGATGGACGTGACGCGGGCGCTGTCGCGCTTGCCCGCCGCGGCGTGAGCGATTCCGAGCCGGAACTATACCAGCGCTTCACGGATGCCAGGTGATTTCGCGCAGAACATCGCGTTCGTAGACCTTGATGGCGTCGAGGACGCGAGCGAGAATCGCCGCTTCCTTGGTTAGATCATCGAGCAGTTGAATGATGCCGACCGCGACTTGGACATGATCGATACACTCGGCATGATCCACCGGAATGTCCACGTCGTAATCCGCCTGGTTCCGCGCGGTTCTCAATTGCCCCAGTTCCAGGCCGGCATTGTCTACATCAGGATGCCGCGTATTGCTCAAGCGCAGCCACAAATAGGCGCGGGCTTGCTCGGCGCGCGGTACCGTGAAGGCGTTGTGCCGTAAGAACCGCCGAGCCTTGTGAAATGCGGCATAGTACGCTCGGCTAGTTGCGGAACGCCAGTCCGCTTCACGCGACCCGGTGCTCAAGTCGTCCGCCACATCCACGAAACCTGTTTCGTCCATCAGCTTTTCAGTTTCAGCAGGAGACAGAAGAGTAACTTTCGCGTGGGACGGTGGATGCTCAACAGCGCCTCATTCCACTGTCTCCTCGCCCTCCGCGATTGATCGAGAGAAAGTCCGGCCACCTGCACCTCAAACACGATCTGAGTATTATCGCGGAGTTCGGGATCCTCTTCGACGCTCACCTTGATGGATTGCGCCGTGGGAAAGATGCGATGAGTCGCATCCAGCAGTGGTTGAAGGGCGTTCTCGGCCTGGTAGGCGGCGGCGAAGGCCACCACGTCGGTGGAGAAGACGCTATTGGCACCGTTGGTTCCGCTGTTCACTGCGGCGGATGTCGTTTGTGGAGTGCTCATCGGTTCCATCTCCTTTTCATGTTGCTAACCGCATCCTACCCGATGCCGGCGCACCGCGACAAGCGCGTTCGCCGAGGAGGTTGACGCCGACCGCGTGGAATCGCTAGGTTGATCCAGACGCAAGGGACAACGGGTTCATTCTTGGGTGACTGGCATGCGCGTCGGCGTCTTCGGCGGCACGTTCGATCCGGTCCACACCGGACATCTCATCCTGGCCGAGCAGGCCCACGAGCAGGGGCGGCTCGATGAGGTGTGGTTCGTGCCCGCGCCGCGGCCGCCCCACAAGGACGAGCCGGACCTGACGCGCTTCGAGCAGCGTGTCGAGATGCTGGCCCTGGCTCTGGCCGGCAACCCCGCCTTTCGCATCGACGAACTGGAGAAAGAGCGCTCCGGCCCCAGCTACACCGTGGACACGCTGGCCGAGCTGCGCCGCCGTCATCCCAGCCACGAGTTTTTCCTGCTCGTCGGTTCCGATACGCTCGTCGATCTGCCGCACTGGCACGAACCGGTCCGCGTGCTGAAACAGGCTGGCCTGCTGGTAATGGCTCGTCCGGGCAGCGCCGTGCCGACAGTCGAGCAATTGCGGGCGCAGTTGCCCATGCCCGACGAGGCGCCGCTGCGTCTGCAAGTGGTCGAGACGCCGCAAATCGACATCTCCAGCCGCGACCTGCGCCGCCGCGCCGCCGCCGGCCGCAGTCTGCGCTATTTCCTGCCGCGATCCGTCGAGTGCTACATCCACGACAAGCGGCTGTATCGCTTGCCGTAGGGCGGCCTCATCCGGACAATAGACGCCGTCGCCCCAGGAGCGCCTCATGGACTATCCCGCGCAGCGCCGCGAACGCTTGACCCGCCTGCTCGGCGACGAGGGCATCGACGTCCTGCTCATCAGTAGTCCGGTCAACGTCACCTATCTGACCGGCTTCACCGGCGATAGCACCGTGCTGCTGCTCACGCGCGATCGTGTCCTGCTGGTCAGCGATTCGCGCTACACCGGCCAACTCGCCGACGAATGTCCAAGTTTGCCGACCCACATCCGGCCCACCGCACAGAAACTGCCGGAAGCTGTCGCCGAGTCGATCAAAAGTCTCGGCGTTCGGTCGGTCGGCTTCGAGTCCGCCGCCGTCACCGTGGCCGAGTTCGAGTTGTTGCGCGGCCTAGCACCGAGCCTGGATTGGAAGGCCGGTGCCGATCGCGTGGAACGGCTGCGCACGGTCAAGGACGGCTCGGAACTGGCGCAGATCCGCACGGCCGTTGAAGTGGCCGAGCGCGCCTTCACCGTCTTTCGCGCACTCCTTCGCCCGGAGGACACGGAGAAGGATTTGTGCGACGCCATCGAGTACTACGCCCGTCGGGCCGGCGGCGCGGGCACGGCGTTCGCGCCCATCGTCGCCGTCGGCGAACGGGCGGCGCTGCCGCACGCGCCGCCGACGAGCCGCACCGTTTCATCCGGCGAACTGCTTCTGGTGGACTGGGGCGTCAGCGCGCCCTTGTACAAAAGCGACTTGACACGTGTACTGGATACCCGTAAAACTGCAAGCTTCTCCACGACAACTTCAGCGGCGGCCGGCAAACTCGAAGAGGTCTACGGCGTCGTGCTGCGAGCGCAGGAGGCGGCCTTGCGAGCGGTGCGCCCCGGTGCGTTGGCGCGGGACATCGACGCCGCCGCTCGCTCGGCGATCGCCGAGGCCGGTTACGGCGACTATTTCGGTCACGGCTTGGGACACGGCTTCGGACTGCAAATCCACGAGGCGCCGTGGGTGCGGCCCAATTCCGATACACGGGTCGAGCCTGGCATGGTCTTCACCTTGGAGCCGGGCATCTACTTGCCGGGCTGGGGCGGCGTGCGGATCGAGGATGACGTACTGGTAACACCCGACGGCGTTGAACGACTGACTCACCTGCCCCGCGACCTGGAGGCGATGAAGTTTTGAGTTCCGAGAACGAACGAGTGGTCCGGTTGGTACTCCGAACTCCGAACTGGAATTGAAGGGAGATCCCGTTGGCCGACGACGTGCGCAAACATCCGGGTCCATTCGACGTGCGGATGATCGAAGAGCTTGTTTCGCTGATGAGCAAGCACGACCTGAGCGAGATCGATCTCCGCGAGGGCGAGCATCGCATTTGTCTGCGTCGCGGTGGCGTCGCGGCGACGGCCGCGCCAATCGCCTATACGGAGCCACCGGTCCGTGCGGCGAACTCGCCGCCGAAGGCCGCCGAAGCGCCTCTAACTCCCCAACCGCCGGCCCGCCATCTCATCGAGATTAAAAGTCCCGCGGTCGGCACCTTCTACGCCCAGGAAAAGCCCGGCGCGCCGCCCTACGTCACCGTCGGCACGCGTGTCACGCCGACCACGGTCGTCTGCAAGATTGAGGCCATGAAGATATACAACGACATCAACGCCGAATGCACCGGCGTCATCGCCGAGGTGCTGATCAAGGACAAGGAATTCGTCGATTACGGCACGGTGCTGTTCCGAGTCGATCCCAATGCCTAATTAGTCCGCAGTCCGCAGTCCGTAGTCCGCAGCAAAGAATGTCTGATGCTTGGCTACGGACTGCGGACTGCGGACTGCGGACTTTTTGTTATGTTTCAACGCATCCTGATCGCCAATCGTGGGGAGATTGCCTTGCGGGTCATCCGTGCCTGCAAGGAAATGGGCATCGAGTGCGTGGCCGTCTACAGCGAGGCGGACCGCGGCGCACCGTACCTCGATCTCGCCGATCAGAAGATCTGCATCGGTCCGGCCACGGCGAGCGAGAGCTATTTGAAAATCCCCCGTCTCATCAGCGCGGCCGAGGCCGCCGACGTGCAGGCCATCCACCCCGGCTACGGTTTTTTGTCGGAGAACGCCCATTTCGCCGAGGTGTGCCGCGATTGCAAGATTGAGTTCATCGGTCCGCCGCCGGAGGCGACGCGGCGACTGGGCGACAAGAACGAAGCCCGCAAGTTGGCCAAGAAGGCCGGCGTGCCCATCGTGCCCGGCAGCGAAGGACTGATCGAGAAGGAGGAGGAGGCGCTGGCGCTGGCCCGGAGCATGGATTATCCGGTGCTCATCAAGGCGGCGGCCGGCGGTGGCGGACGCGGCATGCGCGTCGTCCACGAGGAGGCGTCTCTGCTGCCCAGTCTCCACGCGGCCCGCCAAGAAGCCGAGAGCGCCTTCAAGGACGGCAGCGTCTACCTGGAGCGCTACATCGAGCAGCCGCGCCACGTCGAGGTCCAGTTCCTCGGCGATAGGGAAGGCCACGTTGTCCACTTATGGGAGCGCGATTGTTCCTTGCAGCGCCGCCATCAGAAACTGGTCGAGGAATCGCCGGCGCCGAACCTGCCCGACGCGGTGCGCAACGCCATGTGCGAGGCCGCCGTGCGTCTGGCGAAGACGGCCGGCTACTACAGCGCCGGCACCTGCGAGTTTTTGGTGGACAAGCAGAATCGCTTTTATTTCATCGAGGTCAACGCCCGCATTCAGGTCGAGCATCCGGTGACGGAACTGGTGACAGGCATCGATCTGGTCAAGGCCCAGATCCACGTCGCGGCCGGCGAGAAACTGCCGTTCACGCAGCGCGACATCGTCCATCGCGGCTGCGCCATCGAGTGCCGCATCAACGCCGAGGATCCCGCTCACAACTTCCGCCCGTCGCCCGGCCTGATCGCGCGCTGGCAGCCGCCGGGTGGACCAGGCGTCCGCCTCGATACGCACGTTGTCGGGGGCTACCGTGTTCCGCCGAACTACGATTCGCTGGTGGCCAAGCTCCTCGTCCATCAGCCGACCCGCGCCGACGCCCTGGCGTGCATGCGCCGCGCCCTCGACGAGTTCGTCGTCGAGGGCATTCACACGACGATCCCCATTCACCAGGAAATCTTCCGTCACCCCGCGTTTCTCGCCGGCCAGGTCGATACCACGTTCATCGAGCGGACGTGGCTGAAGAAGACGTGACCGGCTCGCCCTTCACAACACGCTCCCATTCCAGCAGAAGCCGCATGAACGCCGGGTTCGGCCGCGTCGCCGGCCGCCGAGCGCGCACGAACGCCAGCGCCTCGTCGCGCGTCCAGTTGTTCTTGCGCATCTCGTGGGCGACGACCAACATGCCGCTGCGACTGACACCGTTGCGGCAGTGAACATACGTCGTCATGCCCTCCCGCTGCCGAGCGTCGAGGACGTCCACCATCCGCCGCAGCCAATCGAGATCGGGCGCCGGTTCGCCATCGACGATCGGCTCCCAGAGATGGAACGCGCAGGCATAGGGGTCTTCCTTGTCGCACAGATTGATGACCGCCCGCGTTCCGCGCGGCGGCGCGGCCACGGCGCCGCCCAGGTAGAGCCGGTCCTCGATGCGCGAGTAATTCTCCTCCTCCTGGAGAAAGTGGAACAAGCCAAACAAAACAAGCGCGACGCCGGCGGTCAGCGCCAGCATGGTCCCCAAGAATCGGCGAAGAGGAAGTGTCATGGTCCGCGCCATTTTTCGCGGCGCGCCTCGCAACGTAGCTTGCGACGCTATCCGCGATTTGTCATTATTCCCCAACTTGAATGATACGGCGTTGACGGTTTCGTCACTCCGAACGAGAGATGCATGGTCCCCAGGGAATCGGCCTGATGAGCGTGGACATTTCCGAACGAGTGCGCGAGATGGTGGACGTTGTCTACCGTTCCGACTCGCGCGGCGTGCTCGCCACGCTGATTCGTCTGCTCGGCGACTTCGACCTTGCCGAGGAGGCGCTGCACGATGCCTTCGCCTCGGCCCTGAAACAATGGCCGCGCGATGGAGTGCCCAGCAATCCCCGGGCCTGGCTCGTTTCGGCAGGCCGATTCAAAGCCATCGACGCCATGCGCCGTCGCGCCCGCTTCGACGCTTCGCTTGCGGAAATCGCCGAGCGGCTCGACGCCGATAGCCGCGATGCCGCGAAGCCGGCCGACGAGGAAGGCGTCGAAGACGATCGACTGCGGCTGATCTTCACCTGCTGTCATCCCGCCCTGTCGCCGGAGGCACGGGTGGCGCTGACGCTGCGCGAGGTGTGCGGCCTCACGACCGAGGAAATCGCGCGGGCCTTTCTCACCGCCGCGCCCACGGTAGCCCAGCGGATCGTGCGCGCCAAGGCGAAGATCAAGGACGCGCGCATTCCCTATCAGGTGCCGGCGCGGGCCGACATTCCCGAACGGCTGGATACCGTCCTTTCCGTGATCTACCTGGTATTCAACGAGGGATACTCCGCCTCGTCGGGCGAATCGTTGACGCGGTCCGATCTGTCGGGCGAGGCGATCCGCCTGGGGCGGCTGCTGAACGAGTTGCTGCCGGAGCCGGAGGTGCTGGGGTTGCTGGCGCTGATGCTGCTGCACGAATCGCGGCGTGTGGCGCGGACCTCGCCGGACGGCGAACTGGTTCTGTTGGAGCATCAGGATCGTTCGCTCTGGGACCGCGATCTGATCGCTGAGGGGAAGGCGCTGGTGGAACGGGCGTTGTCGTCGCGCCGATTCGGCCCGTACACGCTGCAAGCGGCGATCGCGGCGGTACATGCCGAGGCGCCGGCCGCCGCCGTCACGGACTGGATGCAGATCGTCGGCTTGTACGACGTGCTGGCGCAGGCGTGCCCGTCGCCGGTGGTCGAGTTGAATCGCGCCGTGGCCGTGGCGATGCGCGACGGCCCCTCCGCGGGCCTGGCGCTCATCGACGCCTTGCTGGCGCGCGGCGACCTGAAGAACTACCATCTGGCGCATGCGGCGCGGGCCGACCTGTGCCGGCGATTGGGGAGGACGACGGAAGCCCGTGCCGCCTATCAGCGCGCCCTTGAACTCACGCGGCAGGAGCCGGAGCGGCGGTTCCTCGCGCGACGGCTCGAAGAACTGCCGGACTGAAAGGCTTGCTTTTCCAGGTGTTGCGCGGCTCGCGGCCCGGTGAGGGAAAAAATCGTCGTCGAAGAAGGATCGTTGTCGATTTTGGGCTTCACCGAACGACTACCTATCGAGGATAAACAATCGCTCAACTTACGAAGGGAGGGACGCGAATGAGATACATGCTGCTCATTTATCAGGACGAAAAGGCCCTGGACGAGGCCAATCGGGAGAAGTGTTACGAGGAGTCCACACAGCTTGCGCAAGACCTCAACTCAAGCGGACGCTATTTGGCCGCCGCGCCGCTGCATCCGACCGCGATGGCAACCAGCGTCCGGGTGCGCGACGGCAAGCCGCTCGTGACCGATGGTCCGTTCGCGGAGACGCGCGAGCAACTCGGCGGCTATTTCCTGATAGATGCTCGGGATCTCAACGAAGCGATCGGCATCGCCGCGCGGATTCCCGGAGCGCGACGAGGCACCGTCGAAGTTCGGCCGGTCCTGGAGATCGCGGGCCTGCCGGCGGGGTAACATTCGCAACAGGCCAATTGCAACAGAGGAGAGGCCCATTTGTTCGGTTTGCATCACAGGCTCAGGAAGGAGCGAACATGAGTGGAGTAAGGATCTTGGTGGGTACACGCAAGGGCGCGTTCGTGCTGACCTCGGACGGCAAGCGGCAGCGCTGGAACGTCAGCGGCCCTCACTTCGCGGGCTGGGAAATGTATCATCTGAAAGGCTCGCCGGTCGATCCGAATCGGCTGTATGCGTCGCAGACCAGCGGCTGGTTCGGGCAGATCATTCAACGCTCCGATGACGGCGGCAAAACCTGGCACCAACCGGGAACGCCGCCCGGCGAGCCGACGACGACTCCCGAAGGCATGCCCAAGGGCGAGAGCAACAAGTTCGTCTACGATACTTCCCCGGAAACCGGCAAGCCGCTCACCACGCACCAGTGGTACGACGGCACGCAACATCCCTGGGAGTTCAAGCGCGTTTGGCACGTGGAACCGTCGTTGACCGATCCCGACGTCGTTTACGCCGGGGTTGAAGACGCCGCGCTGTTCCGCTCGACCGACGGCGGAAAGAGCTGGCAGGAACTGGCCGGCCTGCGCGGGCACGGCACCGGGCCGAAATGGCAGCCCGGCGCCGGCGGCATGGGGCTGCACACTATCCTGCTCGATCCGAGCAACCCCCAACGCATCTTCATCGCCATCTCCGCGGCGGGCGCCTTCCGCACCGACGACGGCGGCAAGACCTGGAAGGCGATCAACCGTGGGCTGAGGTCCGAATACCTCCCGGAGCCGACGCCCGAGGTCGGCTTCTGCGTTCACGATGTGGTCATGCACCCGGCGCGTCCCGGCGTGCTCTTCATGCAGCTGCACCAGGGCGGGGGCGTCTACCGCAGCGACAACGCGGGCGACTTGTGGAAGGAGGTCAAGGGGAACCTGCCGACGGACTTCGGTTTTCCCATCGAGGTCCACCCCCACGAGCCGGAAACGCTTTACGTGGTCCCCATGAACCCCAATTACCGCGTCCCACCGGACGGCCAGCTGCGCGTCTGGCGCAGCCGCACCGGCGGCAATGAGTGGGAGCCGCTGACGAAAGGCCTGCCCCAGGAGAATTGCTACGTCAACGTCTTGCGCGACGCGATGGCCGCCGATTCGCTCGACAAATGCGGCATCTATTTCGGCACCACCGGCGGACAGGTGTACGCCTCGGCCGACGGCGGCGACAGTTGGGCGCCGATTGTCCGCGATCTTCCGGCCGTGTTGTCCGTGGAGGCTCAGACCCTGTCATGATCCGAATCGTGCTTCCCTATCATTTGCGGGCGCTGGCGCACATCAACGGCGAGGTGGAGTTGACCGTCGAGGGCCGGGCCACGCAGCGCTCAATCCTCGACGCGCTGGAGTCCCGCTATCCGATGCTGTGCGGGACGATCCGCGATCAGGTCACGCAGCAGCGCCGACCGATGTTGCGCTTTTTCGCCTGCGAGGAGGATCTGTCCCACGAGCCGCCGGACGCTCCCCTGCCCGACGCGGTCGCGTCGGGGGCGGAGCCGTTTTGGGTCGTGGGCGCCATCGCCGGCGGCTAGGCCGGCAGGAATGGACGAATCGCCCTCAAGTGAGTCACACTGTTGGTAACGATTTCTCCACACTCTGATAAGGAGACGCAATGCAGGTCCAACCCTACTTGAACTTCGACGGTCGCTGCGAGGAAGCGATCGAGTTCTATCGCCGCACACTCGGCGCCGAGGTGATGATGCTGATGCGTTTCAAGGACAGCCCGGAGCCTGCCGCACCCGGCATGGTGCCGCCCGGCGCCGAGAACAAGGTGATGCACGCGAGCTTTCGCATCGGCGATTCCACGCTGATGGCTTCCGATTGTCATTGCAAAGGCCAGCCGAGTTTTCAGGGCTTTTCACTGTCGTTGACGGTGCCGAACGAAGCGCAGGCCGAGCGGTTGTTCGCTTCCTTGGCCGACGGCGGACAGGTGCAGATGCCGCTGACCAAGACGTTTTTTTCGGCGCGGTTCGGCGTGGTCGCGGACCGCTTCGGCGTGTCGTGGATGATCTACGTGGCGTCGTGAGGCTCGGACTATGCCGCCCTGACCGTCTCACGAGGATGGTGCCCGGTTCGCGACGCTTCGCGGAAGCGTCGCGAACCGAATCGGATCGGCGTGCCCGCGCCCATGCCCATCGCCAGGACCGTGGCCGTGAACGTCACGGATTGGCCCAATGACGAGGGACCGTCATTCGCGTGGCCGGTCTGGTGCCGAGGATTGTTCGGCGTTCCCATTGCTGTCGGTCAACTCTACCAAGCGGTGCGACAGGTGATAAAGGGCAGAGAATGGAGTTCCCTTGTAGCCCTTCAACTCCAACTGCACACGCTCCGCGAATTGTTCCGCCGCCTCCCGCCTCAACCCTGGCAGAGCTGTCAGCCGCACAAGCTCCCTCGCCAACTTGGGCCCCGCACCCAGGCTGTCTGCGGATTCGGGATGTTGGGTCAGCGCGTCTTCAAACCATTTGCTCAGGGACTCTGCATGTTTCCGGACCTCAGCGAGGGAGAACTTGGCCGCCAGGTTTCTCACCGACTTCTTGCTCCCGACCGTTTCGACATCGCTTCCCATAGCCGAACGCCACGCTCCGCAGCCGTCCCACTCGTCACGGCGCCGAAGCTCGCATAGGAATTGGTGTCAGTTCATTTTCCCTTCGAGGACAATCACCGTTCTCGATGTCGGCTCGTCCCCATCGTCTCTTTCCCGATGAGGGTCTCGCCGAGGTTCCGCAGCCTCGCCGACGCCTGCTCCTCCTGCGGTAACCGTTCACCCGGCTGGTAGGAGTTTGGCCGTGGGGGTGAGGCACTCACAAAATATTGAGCCGCGACTCTACGGGAGCGGGGTTCTCTCCATTCCCTTACGGTCGCGGCTCAACACAAAGTTAGAGCCTCTTATTGATTCCAGGTTCAGCCAGATCCGCTAGCCGCCGCGCCCGCCGCTCGCTCATCAGCGGGCGGCCGCGCTCAGCGACGCGCGCTTCTCGGCGATCAGTTTCAGCAGCGCTTTCTGCGGGTCGGCGAACTTGCGAAGTCCCTCCTCCATGAGCGTCTTCTCCAAGTGCTTCATGTCCACCTTGGCGTCGATTTCGTCCAGCACTTCCTTCGGCGGCATTTTGTCCACGCCGCGCGTGATGGTCCGGCCGCTCTGCTGGACCTTGTGGTTGGTCGCCGGCGGGTTCGTTTCGATGTCGGAGCCGGCGAACGCCTCGACGTACTTCCACGGCGGATCTTCGGGCTTCTTGGTGCCGGTGCTGGCGAAGATCATCTCCTGCTTGAGGGGCAGTTTCTTATCGGCCCAGAATTCCCGGTTGAGTTTCCAGATGCGTTTGGCGTTGACGATGCCGACCTGGCCCTGAGCGGCCGGCGAAAGCGTGGGCACGTGCTGCTCGGTGTAAACGTCGAGCCGGCTGACGAAGATGCTGTACACGGATTTGAAAAGCGTCAGTCCGCCGGGTCGGCGCTGCGCTCCGCGCCAGATGGCCTCTCTCGCCGCGTGGTACTGGTCCTCGCCGAAGATCAGCGTCACGTTGAGAATGACGCCGGCCGCCGCCAGGTCTTCCAATGCACTCAACCCGGCCGGCGTGGCCGGTACCTTGATCATGCGGTTCTTGTGGCCCTTACTCCATTTCTTGCCCAACTCAATGTAGCGGGCCTTCCGCTGTTCCAGCGACAGCTGGCACGAACTGTCCTCCAGGAGCGGATCGAGTTCAAAGCTGACGTAGCCGTCGTCGCCGCGCGTCTGCTCCCACACCGGCAGAAACACCTGCTGGGCCTCGCGCACCAGGTGATCGGTCAGATCCCAGGCCAACGTCGTGTCGTCGTCGTGTCCCTCGCGCATGAGCTTGCTGATGAAGTCGTCGAAACGGCCGGTCTTGATGAGATCGGCGATGATGATCGGGTTGGAGGTGGCGCCGGTGGCGCCGAAGGCGCGGTTGGCCTTCACCTCGTCGGGATCGACGGAGTCCAGCCACAGTTTCGTCCCGGAGGCGACCAGCGATTGAAGAGGAGTAGTTTGAGCCATGACTTGCTCCCAAAGGATGGGGTTTCCGAGCGATACCTTGTATTATAGAGGGCGTGCCGGATCGTGTCCGGCGACCCACCGCTTCCCCGAACCGGCGCATCCGGCTCGGCTCGCCGGACCTGCATTATTCCCCGTGCCTCGGCCTCCGAAGACCTACTACCCAGGCATCCGATGGTCGGAAAAAATCATATTCGGCTTCTCGTCGCCGTTGTCGCTCTGAAGCTCATCGCGCCTGGCTCGGTGTCGGCCGACCCCCTGGAGTCTCGGTTTTCGGGGCGCGTCCGGCCGTTTCTGGAGCGCTATTGCTATTCGTGCCACGGCGCGAAGAAGCAGGAAGCGGAACTGAATCTCAGCCGCGACGCGACTGTGGCCGCGGTCGTGAAAAACCTTCGCCATTGGGAACTGGTTCTCGAACGCTTGCAGGCCGAGGAGATGCCGCCCGAAGGGGCGCGTCGCCGGCCGGGGCGCGAAGAACGGGCCGAGGTCATCGCCTGGATTCGCGATTTGCGCGACCGCGAAGTGCGGCGCAACGCCGGCGATCCGGGTACGGTCCTCGCTCGCCGGCTGAGCAACGCCGAGTTCGACTACACCATCCGCGATCTGACCGGCGTGGATATCCGGCCCACCCGAGAGTTCCCCGTCGATCCCGCCAACGAGGCCGGCTTCGACAACTCCGGTGAATCGCTCGCCATGTCGTCCGCCTTGCTCAAAAAGTACCTGGCGGCGGCGCGGCGGGTCGCCGATCACGTCGTTTTGAAACCCGAAGGGTTCGTGTTCGCCCCGCACCCGGCCGTGACCGATACCGACCGCGACAAGTACTGCGTTCAGCGCATCATCGATTTCTACGAGCGCCACAAGGTCGATCTCGCTGATTACTTCCTGGCCGCGTGGAAGTATCGCCATCGCGACCGGCTCGGCCGATCCGACGCGGAATTGAGCCGCTTCGCGACCGAGGCGGGATTGAGTGCGAAGTACCTATCGCTGGTCTGGTCGGCCTTGAACGAAGCCGAGTCGGAAGTCGGCCCGCTGGCCGCCGTCCGCCAGATGTGGGGAGAGTTGCCCGCCCCTGATCGCAAGTCGGCGGACGCGGCTCGTCCCGGCTGCCAGCGGATGCGCGATCTGGTGGTGCGTCTGCGCCGGCAACTCAAGCCGCAGGCCGGCAAACTACAAGTCAAGGGCATCTCCGACGGCAGTCAGCCGCTCGTCCTGTGGCGAAATCGTCAGCTGGCGAGCCGGCATCGAAGTTATTCGGGCGACGTGAACGCCGATCTCCGCAAGCTGGCCGAACAGGCGAAGAGCGTGGACGCGGGACTGATGAAGCTGTTCGCGGTGAAAGAATCGGATGCCGAGACCGCCAAGTTGCGCGGCACGCTGGAGCGATTCTGTGCGGTCTTTCCAGAAGCGTTCGTCGTTTCCGACCGTGGCCCTTACTTCGATCCCAACGCCGCCGGCAAGGGGCGACCGCTGACCGCCGGCTTCCACCTGATGCAGGGCTATTTCCGCGACGACGCGCCGCTGTGCGATCTGATCCTCGACGAACGCGAACGGCGCGAGTTGGATGCACTGTGGCACGAGTTGAATTTCGTCACTCTCGTGCCGATGCGGCAATACAAGGATTTCATCTTCTTCGAGCGCGCCGAGCCGCCCCGTTTCATGCACGACGCCGAGTTCGACTTCGCCCGCTCCGAGGACCGCGACGCCACTTCGGAGGCGAAGATGAGCCGCCTGGAGAAGGCGTATCTGAATCGCGCGTGCAAGATGGGCGCCAGCCGCGAGGCGCTGGAGGCGATCGAAACCTATTTCGCCGACATCTCCGCCGAGATACGCCGGATCGAGCGCGCCCGCCTTGCCGCGGAGCCGAGCCATCTGGAGGCACTGGTTCGCTTCACCGAACGCGCCTACCGCCGGCCGCTGTCGAAGGCTGAGCGCGACGACGTGTTGGCCTTTTATCGCACGCTCCGCCGCAAAGACGACCTGTCCCACGAGGAGGCGCTGCGCGACACGCTCGCCAGCGTGCTGTTGTCGCCGCATTTCTGTTATCGCGTCGATCTCGCGCAGCCGAGCGGGCGGGACGCCCGCGCTCCGGAGCGCGGGCGTCCCGCCCGCTGGCCGCTGTCGGATTACGAATTGGCCAGCCGGTTGAGCTATTTTCTCTGGTCGAGCATGCCCGATACGGAGTTACTGACCCATGCCGCGGCCGGCGAGTTGCATCGCCCGGAAGTGCTGAAGGCGCAGACGCGGCGCATGCTGCGCGATCCGAAAGCGCGCGGCCTGGCCACCGAGTTCGCCGGCAACTGGCTCGACTTCCGCCGCTTCGAGGAGCACAACAGTGTCGATCGCGAACGCTTTCCGACGTTCACCAACGAACTGCGGCAGGCGATGTTCGAGGAACCGATCCGCTACTTCCTCGATATCGCGCAGAAGAACCGCTCCGTCCTCGATCTGCTGTACGGCCGCGATACCTTCGTGAATCGGCCGCTGGCGCGTCACTACGGAATGCCGGAGCCAGGTAGGTCCGGCGAGCCGAGCCGGACCCGAAGTGCCGCTCGGCTCGCGGCACCTACTGTCGGTCCGGCGAGCCAAGCCGGACTCGATGAATGGGTCCACATCGAGGACGCGCGGCCCCACGGTCGCGGCGGTCTACTGCCGATGGCGGTGTTTCTCACCAAGAACGCACCGGGTCTGCGCACCAGTCCGGTGAAGCGCGGCTACTGGGTCGTCCGCCGCCTGCTCGGCGAAGAGATCCCGCCGCCGCCGCCCACGGTCCCGGAACTGCCGAAGGATGAGGCGAAGCTCGGCGAATTGACGCTGCCGCAAGTCCTCGCTCGTCATCGCGCGAACAAAGCGTGCGCCGGCTGCCATCGCCGCTTCGATTCGATTGGCCTGGTCTTCGAGGGCTTTGGACCGATCGGCGAGCGCCGCATCAAGGATCTGGGCGGCCACCCGGTCCAGACCGCGGCAACCTTCCCCGACGGCAAGGAGCGTCAGGAGCTTGAGGGATTGCGCGCGTATTTGCGCGACAAACGACAGAACGATTTCATCGACAACCTGTGTCGAAGGTTGTTTTCCTACGCACTCGGACGGGGTATGCTGCTATCGGACAAGAAAGCGCTCGATGAAATGCGAACTCGACTTGCGGCGGATGGATATGCGTTCGGGAGTCTGGTCGAGGTGATCGTTACGAGTCCGCAGTTTTTGAACAAGCGGGGGCGCAACGATTCGCGGGGAGAGTAGGCGATTAAGGAGTATTGCGGGCGGGGCGCCCGCGCTCCGGAGCGCGGGCGCCCCGCCCGCAAGGCCCGTGTTGTTCCCGGAGCGCGGGCGCCCCGCCCGCAAGGAGCACCAATGCCAACGAAAACAATTCCTCTTGAGTCCACAGCCCCGCGTGGTTGGCATTCGCGCGGCTATCTCCCCCACTTCGATGGCGGTTCGATCCCGCAAACCGTAGTGTTCCGCCTCGCGGATTCTTTGCCGGCCCCGGTGGTCGAATCGTGGCGTGGACAACTCCGAAGCCTTTCCAAATCCAAGCTCGCGCGGGAACTTCGGCGTCGCGTCGAAGAGCACCTCGACGCGGGGCATGGCGAGTGTCATTTGCGAATGCCTTGCATCGGCGCGATCGTGCAGAACACCTTGCTTTTCTTTGACGGGACGCGCTACCGCTTGCATGCCTGGGTGGTCATGCCGAACCATGTGCATGCACTGTTCACTCCCTGCGCCGCGTTCTCGCTTTCCACTATCCTGCATTCGTGGAAATCGTTCACCTCCAAAGAGGCCAATACGGTCTTGGGCCGGCAGGGCCAGTTCTGGGAAGAGGATTACTTCGACCGCTTTATCCGCGATGACGACCACTTTGTAAGTGCCAAGGTTTACATCGAAAATAACCCCGTGAAGGCCGGACTCTGCTCGCGCCCCGAAGATTGGCTACTCAGCAGCGCTTCATACGATGACAAGGCGGGCGGCACGTCGCAAGCGGACGAGACGTCCGCGCTCCGAGGGGCGGGCGGGACGCCCGCGCTCCAGGGGAATTCGTCGGAAGCAGGTGTCGGTTTCCACCGGAGCGCGGGCGTCCCGCCCGCTTCCGATGGACTACGGGTCGAAAAGGACAGCACGGGATATGGGGATTGAACCGATGAACCCGCACTCCAATCAAATCAGCCGCCGTACCTTGCTCAAGGGAGTGGGCGTCACAATGGCCCTCCCGTGGTTAGAGGCGATCCCGTTACTCGGAAGCGAATCCACCGCCGGCACGTCTTCCGCACCGCCCAAGCGCTTCGCCGTGCTGTTCATGGGCAACGGCATCAGTCCCAACAACTGGTCGGCCAAAGGCTCCGGCGCCGACATGGAGTTGAGTAAAAGTCTCGCACCCCTAGCGTCGCTGCGGTCTCGGTTGAATGTCATTTCGGGATTGTTCAACAAGTCCGCGACCGGCGTCGGCATCCACCCCGGACAGACTGGAAACATCCTATCGGGAGCGGCGCTGCAAAAAGGGGCCGTGCTGCGCGGAGGCGTCAGCGTCGATCAGGTGCTCGCCCGGCACTTCGAGGAACAGACGGCGCAACCGAGCCTCGTGCTGGGTTGCGAGCAGCCGATCACCGGCTACCACGAAACGAATTTCTCGATGGCGTACAGCTCGCACATCTCCTGGCAGGATGCCAACTCGCCGGTGCCGATGGAGGTCTATCCGTCGCTGGCCTTCGACAGCCTCTTCGACAATCAGGGCAGCCGGCGCACCACCAGTATTCTCGACCGCGTGCAGGAACAGGCCGCGGTGCTACAGCGGAAGGTAAGTAATGCCGACCGAGCCAAGCTCGACGAGTATCTGACCAGCGTCCGCGAGGTCGAAAAACGTGTCGAGCGCACCCGCACTGCCAAGGACCGGGCTGAGGAGCGAGCGCGCGATCGCGGCCGGCCGGCCGTCACGATGAAGCGACCCGACAACGGATTGCCCGAAGACATCCGCGAGCACATGCGCCTCATGTGCGACATCATCGCGCTGGCTTTCCAAACCGATAAGACGCGCGTGGCCACGCTGCTGCTGTGCCGCGATCTGTCTGGGCTCTTTTATCCGTTCCTCGACGTGCGAACCGCCCACCATCCGACGTCGCATTCGGACAATTCGGACGCCTACGAGCGGGTGACGCGCTATTACGTAGGCCAGTTGGCGTACCTCGCGGGGCGGCTGGCGAAGATGCCCGAAGGAGAGACAACCGTTCTCGACAACTCGTGTCTGATGTTCGTCTCGAACATGTGGTCCGGGAGCCGGCACGATTCGAGCAAGGTGCCGGTGCTGCTCGTGGGCGGACTCGGCGGAACGCTCACCACCGGCCGAGTGCTCGACTACACCAAGCGCGGCGACGACAACCGCAAACTGTGCAGCCTGTATCTGTCGCTGATGAAGCGAATGGACGTGAAGGCCGAGCGATTCGGTGATGCCGCGGCGCCGCTGGCGGACCTGTGAGGAACTCGCGCCGAGCCGCGCAAGCCGCTTGCGGCTTAGCGACCCAACGCGCTAAGCCGCAAGCGGCTTGCGCGGCTCGGGTTTTTAACCCGTCGGATCGGGAAGTTGAGTGGGACAGGCGAGATGACGCAGCCAGTGGGCGTCGTCGCGCTGAGGGTAATCGGAACGGAAGTGAACGCCGCGCGATTCGGTGCGCTGCAACGCGGACCAGATCATGAGGCGAGCGACCGTTAGCATGTTTTGCAATTCCCAACCGGCTCGCGTGTGAAACTCGCGGCGCAGGGCGTAGCGGCACCAGAAGGCGACCGTGCGCTCGGCCTCCAACAATCCCTCGCGATTGCGCATGATGCCCATGTGGCGGACCATCAGGCTGCGTAGCGAGTTGGTCAGATCCGGCACATCAAGGTCCGGCCCCTCTGTCTCCGGCTTGAATGCGGCCTGTACGGGCGGCACCACGAATGTGTCCGGCAGGTGGGCCGCCGTCTCGCCTGCGCCGCGGCCACAGTCGGTGCCGTAGACAAGCCCTTCGAGCAGGCTGTTGGAGGCGAGCCGGTTGGCGCCGTGCAGGCCGCTGGATGTCACCTCGCCGGCCGCCCACAGGCCGGGCAGCGTTGTGCGGCCTTGCAAATCCACCATGACCCCGCCGACCATGTAGTGCGCGCCGGGCCGAACCGGGATCGGATCGCGCGTGATGTCGATACCGAACTCGGCGCACACCTTGGCGATGCCAGGAAAGTGCTCGCGGACCTTCGCCGGATCGAGATGCGACAGGTCGAGATAGACGTTGGGGTGTTGGGTGCGTTCCATGCGGCGCACGATGGCCTGCGCCACCACGTCGCGCGTCGCCAATTCCCCGCGCGGATCCTCTTCGAGCATGAAGCGAACGCCGTTTTTGTCGCGCAGGTACGCGCCCGCGCCGCGCACGGCCTCGCTGACGAGATAGCGGCTGGAACCGGCGACGTAGAGCACCGTCGGGTGAAATTGCATGAACTCCATGTCGCGCAGCTGAGCGCCGGCGCGATAGGCAGCGGCCATGCCATCGCCGGTCGCCACCGGTGGATTGGTCGTCTCACGATAGACCATGCCGGTGCCGCCGGAAGCGAGGATGGTTTGCTTGGCCCAGATGAGAAGCTTGCCGTGTTGTTTGCGATGCACCAGCGCGCCGACGCACGCGCCCTCTTGGGTCAGCAAGTCGATGGTGAACGTGCGGTCCCAGAGGGTGAGGTTCGACGTCTGTTGGGCGCGCTCGATGAGCGCGCGCATGACCTCGAAGCCGGTGGCGTCGCCGAGCGCGTGAACGATGCGATGATAACTGTGTCCGCCCTCGATGCCGGCTTCCGCGTCGAAGCGCGCCCCGCAGGCGATCAGATCGTCAATTTGCCGTGGAGCTTCGCGCACGACCATCTCGACGACGGCGCGATCGCACAACCCCGCCCCGGCGGTCAAGGTGTCTTCAATGTGGTTCTCGAAGCGATCTTCCGGCGAGCGGACGGCGGCGATGCCGCCCTGGGCGTAATTGCTGTTGCTCTGCTGAAGGCGGTCCTTGGTGATGACGAGCGTGCGCAACCCGCGCGGGGCGGCCAACGCCGCGCGCACGCCGGCGATGCCGACGCCGATGACGAGCAGATCGGTGAACAGGTGCGGCGTCTGCTTGGGGCCGAAGCGGACGAGATAACGCTTGGGAAATGCCATAGCTCCGTCACTCAGAAGAAGAACTAACCACAGAGTCACAGAGAACACAGAGAAGAAAACACAGAGAAAATCAAATCATTTACAAGATCACACGAAGCCGAAAAGAATCCTCTCTTTGCTACTTTTTCTCTTCTCTGTGTTTTCTTCTCTGTGTTCTCTGTGACTCTGTGGTTAGTTCTTCTTCGACATTTTACGAGTGAACTCGCGGAAGGAATCGCGGTATCCCGGCGGGGGTTGACCACGGTCGGCTCCGTGGATGTCGCCAGGCTGATCGGAAGTGGAGCCAATCGTTCGTCCGCCCATGCTGGGCAGTTTCACGGCCTGTTGGGGGTCCGCGGGCGTCTCGGAGCGTGGCTTTTCGGATGCGATCTGTTTCCGGCGCGCTTCTAGGTATTTCTTCCACTCCTCCTCGGAGACGCCCGCGTCCTTGAGAATGTCCTTGTTGACCTTCTTGGCGAAATCGTCGAGTTGCATCTGCGTGGCGCGATGGCCGCGAGGCTTCGACGGTTTGTGCGGGCCGGCGCCCGCATCTCCGCCGCCTCCGCGGTTGCCGTCGCCGTCGCGCCGCTGCGTGCCGCCGCCCGGATTGTTGCCGCCCTCAGAAGCGCGCGTTCCCTCTCCCTTGCCATCGGAGGAAGAGCCGCGCTCACCTTTCTTTCCCTTCGCATCGCCGTCGCCGGGTTTCTTGTCGCCGTCCCCGGAGCCGGAGTCGCCGGGAGTTTTCGACTCGTTGTTCTTGCCATCCTTGGAGTCGCCGTTTGGTTTATCGGAGGAGCCGTTGCCCGGTTGCGGGGGTTTGGCATCGGCGGTTCCATCCGGCTGGCCCGCCTTGTCGAGCGCCTCCTCGGCCTTTTCGCGAGCCTGCGAATCGCGGGCTTGCTCGGCGATGCGTTCGAGTTGACGCTTCGCCTCCTCGCGGCGCTGCGCGTCCTTGCTCTCAAGATCCTTCACCAGATCCTCGATGTCCTTCTGCGTGGCCTTGCGCGCTTGCTCGCGGGCGTCGCCCTTACCCTCGCCCCTGGCGAACTTGTCGCCTTCACCGTTGCCCGATGGCTTGGCTTCCCCTTGGGCCGACTTGTCGCCCATCGGGGCGGAGCCACCCTGCTTGACCTCGGCCTTGCCGCCGTCCTTGTTGTCGCCCTCGCCCTTCGGCTCGCTGCGTGTGTTGCCACCACTTTTGTGCTTAGCCTCTGCCGTTGCTTCACGGTCGGCCTGCTGGCCTTTGGGATCGGATGGTTTACCGTCGCCGTTGCCGGAATCCTTGTCCTGGCCCATCGGTTGAGGTTTGCCCTGACCCGCCGCCTTGCTCTCTTGTGCATCGCCGCCCGGCTTGCCCTCACCGGGTTGCGGCTTCTGATCCGGCTTGCCTTTGCCCTCGGCCGCCTCGCCGGCACCGGACTGGTTCATCGGATCGCCGCCCTTCGGCTCGCTCTTGTCACCCGCCATCGGGTTGGGCTGTTTCTCGCCCTTGCCGTCGCCCTGCGACGGGTCGCCGCCGGATTGCGGTTCCCCCTTGTCCTTGCCTTCGCCGGCCTTCTCGGCGCCCTGCCCGCCCTTGTCCTTACCTTCGCCCTCCGACTTCTCCCCCGCCTGGTTGCCGCCTGGCTCGTTTTTCTGTGCCCCTTTGCCCTCTCCCTGATCTCCCTTATCCGGCTTGGCCTCACCCGGATCATTCTCGCCCTGCTCCTTTTTCTCCAGAGCATCCTTGATTTTGTTCTCGGTGTCTTGCTGTTCCTTCGAGAGATCGTTTTTCGACTCGCCCTGTCCGTTGCCGTCCTTCCCTTCGGCTTTATCGCCTTCCTGCTGACCGGCGTTGTTCTCGCCCGCGCCCTTGTCGGCCTGTTTGCTCTTGTCCTGCTGCTCCTTGTTTTGTGCCTCCTGCTCTTTGCGTTCTTCCTGACGCTGTTGTTCTTCTTTTCGGAGCTTCTGATCCTGCTTGTCCTCGTGCTGCTTTTTGTCCTTTTCAGCTTGCTTCTTTTCTTGCTGCTCCTTCTGCTCGTTCTTCTCCGGTTCCGTGAGCGTCACGCGGAAATGCTTGCTCTCGCCGGGAGGATTGGGCCGCGGATAATCGCAGGCGTCGCGCGCTTCGAGCCAGTATTCCAACTCCATACCGGCGCGCAGCGGAAACGGCAGGCCATCCTCGCCCTTGACGCCGGACAGTTCGACGAAGTCCTTGTATTCCAGCTCGCGCGGATACCCGCCGTCGGCCAGACGCAGCTTTTCGTCGGAGCGATAGGGCCGTCCTTGCAGTTTGTCGCCGCCGACCATCCGCATTCGCAGCGCCACGCTCTTGACGCCGATGTCGTCGCTCGCCTTGCCCTCCAATTGCAGCAAGCCGTTGACCGGCAGGCGAATGTCCTGCCCCGGTTTGGTTAGCTCCACGGATGGTTTCTCGTCCGGCAGGACAATCACGGGAGAAGCGTTCGCATCGCTGTAGCCTTCGTTGTCGGTCGAGTAGAAGTGCAGACGATATTTACCGCTCTCTTCAAGGACCAGGCGGAAAAGAAGCGTTCGCGGATCGTCGGCGGACGGCTGGCTTAGGATGTTCTTCGGGCCGCTAACGCCCTCGAACTCCAACCGCCCCTCGCGGACCGTGCGGTTGGTGCGCACGCGCAGAAGAACCTCGGTGCCGCGCAGCGCCTTCAGGTCGCGCTCGCGGCGGACCTCGTCGGCGCGAGCGACGTAAGGACGAAAGTGATAGGTCGCCAGGAAGTCGGTGATGGCCGGGGCGGCGCGGACGCTGATGCGGTATTCCTCGGTGGTCGCGTCGCCGCCGGTGATCCGATACCATAACCCATTCTTGATCTCGATGGCCGACAGCGAAGTCGTCCACTCGCGGCCGGATTCCGGGACCAGCCCACGCTCCAGCCACGGATCGCCCTCTTCATAGCGATACAGCAGCTTGACGGCATCCGCAGCCTTGGGATCGGGCACCTTGCCGCTCACCTCGACGACGAAGCCGACGCCGCGACCGACGGTGACGGTGGTGTTGCCGCCCTCCGGCTTGATGAGGGCAAGTTGGGTGCGCGTCGAGACGCCGACCTGGCCGAACGGATTGAAGGCGCGTTGGAGCAGCGAAACGAAGGGCGACGGGCCAAGCAGGAAGAACGCGGCGATGAAGGCGAGGGCGAGTAGCCCAGCGACTCCGCCCGTCCAGGCGGCGCGGCGGCCGCTGATGGCGCGATCGAGATCGACGCGCGACAGATCCTTGGCCGCGCGTTGTCCCAGCGCCCCGCGGATGGCCGGCGGCAGCGCCTGCTCGTGCAGATCGACCCAGTTGACGATGCTATTCTTGGCGCCCGGCAACTGCTGTTCGACCTGGCGGGCCGCGTAGTAGGGGTTAACGCGCAGCCGCAGCGGGCGGACGACCGCGAAGAACAGGTAGGCGGCGGCGCCGAGGAAGAAGGCGTATAGCGATAGCTTGCGCGCGTGCTGGGACAACTCCAACTGGCTGTCGAACACAACCATCGCCACGACGTAGGCCAGTGTCAGCGCGGCGAAGCCGAGCAGGGCGGCGGTCAGGTCGAGGAAACGAACGCGACTCTCGGCCCTGGCGAGTTGCAACGCGATGAAGGCATCGTACTTGCTCGACGTGGACTTGGCGCGGCCCAGATCGGTCGCCATGAGATGCACTCCGTGGATAGACTCTCCCCACCGACAGCTTTCTCTATTATAAGAGCGGCGATCGTCCGACCTCAACGAGTTTCCCAGACTTCGCACGCCTTCCGCGCCGGCAAGAACCGCACTCGCCGGCGCGGAAAGCGTGTGAGCGACCGAATTCAGGAGCATCCCGATGCACCGCCGCCGCTTCCTGCACACCAGCGCGTTCGCCGCCGCCGGACTCGTCGTCACTAACGCTGCCGCCGCCCCCTCCCTCAAAGACGATAAGACTCCGAAATTCCGCCTTGGCCTCGTCACCTACAACCTGGCCGCGTCGTGGAACCTCGACGTGCTGCTGCGCGTGTGCAAGAACGCGGGCGTTTCGCCGGTCGAGTTGCGCACCACGCACAAACACGGCGTCGAGCCGTCGCTGAGTAAAGAGCGGCGAAAGGAAGTGCGGCAGCGCTTCGCCGACGCCGGCGTCGCGGTCTGGGGCTGCGGCTCCGTCTGCGAGTTTCAGTCGCCCGATTCGGCCGTGGTCAACAAGAACATCGAAACCTGCAAGGCGTTCGTCGATCTGGTCGCCGACCTGGGCGGACGCGGCGTCAAGGTGCGGCCCAACGGTCTGCCCAAAGACGTGCCGGTCGAGAAGACGTTGGAGCAAATCGGCAAGGCGCTCGTGCCGTGCGGCAAAGCGGCCGCCGACGCCGGCGTCGAAATCTGGGTCGAGGTCCACGGGCAAGGCACTTCCCACCCGCCCCACATGAAGACGATCATGGAGCACTGCGGTCATCCCAAGGTTGGCCTGACCTGGAACTCCAACGCCACCGATCTCAAGGGTGGCTCGGTCGCCGAGTATTTCAAGCTCCTGTGGCCGTGGATTCGCTCGTGTCACATCAACGAGTTGTACAAGGGCGCAGCCGGCGTTTATCCGTACCGGGAACTGTTCCGCCTGTTCCGCGAACACGGTTACGACCGAGCGACGCTTTGCGAGGTTGGTCGCGGCGTCCCCGACGAGGCGGCGGGCACCGAGATGCTGCGCTACTACAAGGCGCTGTGGACGGAACTGAATCGCGATTGACTCAAGAGGACGCGGCCAGCGCGGCGAGTTCCTTTTCGCGGCTGGTTTCGATCTGCCAGCCCAGCCAGAGGAAACTGGCCAGCGCCGCCAGCAGGGCCAGTGGGATCATGGTCTGCGTCAGCAGCGTGTCGTACAGGCCGTGCAAGCTCGGGGCGATGCCGAGCACGCGCAGCATCGGTAGAGCCAGCTGGCTCCAGTTCCAGTCGCGCTCGTAGAGTACAAGGCCCAACATGCGGTTGACCAGCTGCCGCGAATGGAAGATGGTGATGCCGACCGAGGCGCTCCACAGGCCGTGCAAGGCGACGCACGAGATGAAGCGCGTCAGATAAACTTCCGGGCCGACGATGCCGTTGTACTGCTCCGCCGAATACAGAATGCCCTCCGCGATGCCGAAACCGATGCCGGAAGCCAGTCCCCACAAGCACGCGCCCCGCCAGGTCGCGCCGCGGACCGTGCGGACGTAGAACAGCACCGGCAGCGCCTTGGACAGTTCCTCACCCAGACCAACGACGAAAACGAAACCAAGCAAGTTGGTCAGAAAGTCGCGGTCCGATTCCAAAGTCAGTTCGTAACCGGGGCCGACGAAATCCTGGAACAAGAGCAGAAAGCCAATCCCCATCGTGGCGGTGAAGGCGCTGGCGAGGATCAGCGCCGCCGTGGAGGCCGCCCCGCGAGACAGGAAAAAACCGACCATTACGACGAAGCCGGCCGTGCTCCAGCAGGCGAACAGCCAGTGCAACCGGCTTTCGCGCGGCAGGTAAGCCCTCTCGTCGAGGCGATGGCCCGGCAGCGCCCGCAATAATTCGTCGAGGCTGCCGTCCTCGGAATGGAGGATCTCGACGATGCGCGGTTTCAGGTAGGGGTGGGTTTGCAGGGTGCGGTCGAGCCGTTGCTTGAAGCCGCCGTCGCCACGATCGAACAAGGTCAGGCACAAAGGTACAAGGGCCAGCAGGAACACCCAGTAATGACGCTCGCACGGCGACCGGCGCGGCGGACACGCGCGCGGCCCCGGCGTTTCGGTGGCCAAATTCGTCGTCGTCAAGGGAGCCGCCTCCGCGCATCCGTCGACTGGGGTAGGGGCGGCTGGCGGCTCCGTGAGGCGAAACCCCAGATCCTCCGAAAGGAACTCGGCTGCGGCCGACGATGGAGGAACCTCACCCGGAAAGGTGACGGTTCGGCCGCATTTCATGCATTGCGCCCGCTGCCCGGCCATCGCTCTGGAGCCGTGGGTGATTCGGCCACAGCGGCAGACGGCGGTGAGCATGGACGATGACTTTCGATAGATACTCGCGATTCTCGCGCCGGTAAGGAAATGTCCGTCACTAAGGTTTAGGTCGCGGCGGGCCAAAGTCAAATGTACCTGTGTTTCACGAACGAGGAATTGCCGGCTTAATGCGAACGGCCGGCGTCGGCCGGCTGGTGGGTTCACCCAACCAGCCGGCTGACGCCGGCCGTTCGCTGGAATGGCTCCGCCGGCGCTAGCTGACCTCGGCTACCTCGACGACGATGCAGGAGATGTTGTCGCGCGAGCCGGAATCGAGGGCCAGCTGCCCCAGTCCGTCGGCGCATTCCTGCACGTCTTCCTTCTGCTGCATGAAATCGAGCAGTTGCTCGTCGGAGACGACACCGCTGAGTCCGTCCGTGCACAACAGGAAGCGATCGCCGGCCTGGATCTGCACGACCTTGACCTCCGGCCCCTCGCCGACTTCCGCCGAGCCAAGATACTTCCACAGCACGTTGCGATAGCGATGCACGCGGGCCTCGGCCGCGGAGATGGTCTTGGCCTCGACCAGCGCCTGCGCGATCGAGTGATCGATGGTCAGCTGCTCGATCTTCTTGTTGCGGATTTGGTAGGCCCGGCTATCGCCCATGCTGGTGACGTACAGGACCGAGCTGCCCTTGCGCCACACGGACGCGACGACGGTTGTGCCCATGTTTTTCAGTTCGCGGTCGAGGGCGGCCATGGCCATGATCTCTTCGTTGGCCTGGACGATGGAGCGGCGAATGATGGTTTTCGTCTCGTCGTTGCTGACGGCGCCGCTGAGGTATTTCTTGAGTTCGCGCGGCACGATGTCGACGGCCCGCTTGCTGGCGACCTCGCCGGCCGCCTGGCCGCCCATGCCGTCGGCCACCAGACAAACGGTCATGTCCGGAAAGGTCTTGACGTCGATGGAGTCTTCATTGTTTTCGCGGTAATTGCCCAGTAAGGTACACTTGCCGATGTTCAACGCCAGGGCCATGACCACCTCGTTTTGCCGCGGGACGGATGGGTTCCGCCGGCCCAGCCCGGCGCCGGACTCCCCACCGAAACCTCCCGCGCTCAATCCTAACGGGTTTGTGTGTTTTTGCCAGTCTTTCCCGCGCCGAGTGGACTGTCTCCCTAAACTATACGCCGCCGCGCCCAGGGGAGCAACTGAATCGGATTGTCCGCGCGGCCGCTGCTGGCGGTCCCCCGCCGCCGGACGTATAATGACTGCCCAAAGACTTCGGAGCGGAGTTCGAGATTTCATTGGACAGATCGCGGGCGGAGAGTACGCTGGGGAGTGCGCCCTACTCACGGAAGGGGACCGCGTCCCGGCCCACAGCGAAGTCGACGCCCGTCCGCAGGGACCGCGAGGCGTCCCGGACTTTTCTGTCCCGTGCGATTTCCCAGGAACCAGGGAGAAGACAGCCGATGCCGAGCCCCTTTCCCGGAATGGACCCCTACCTTGAAGACGACGCGGTGTGGCCGGTGTTCCACCACCAACTCGTCATGTGTCTGTATCAGATCCTGCTGCCGGGTCTGGTCGATCGTTACCGCGCCCGTGTCAACCAGCGCCACTACGTCACCGAGCAAGCTCTGTTCACCTCGGTCATGCGCGAGGAACACCACGAGGACTACATCGAGATCCGTCAGCGCTCCGACGGCCGGCTCATCACGCTGGTCGATGTGGTCAGCCCGGCCAACAAGGTGATCGCCGCCGGTCGCGCCGCCTATCTTGAGAAGCGCCGCGAGGGCAAGAGCGCCTGCGCCAACCTCGTCGAGTTGGACCTGGTGTTGCAGGGCCAGCCGACGTTGGAATACTCGCGCGACGGGCTGCCCGACTGGGACTACGCCGTCACCGTGACGCGCGCCACCCAGCCGGAGCGCTACGAGATTTACACCGCCACGCTGCAAAAGCGCCTGCCGCGTTTCCGTCTGCCGCTGGCCTCCGACGACCGCGATACGGTGCTCGATCTGCACACGGCCTTCACGCGCTGCTACGACCAGGGCGGCTTCGCCGCCAAGATCGACTACGCCAAGGATCCCGCCACGCCCCTCAACTCCGAAGATCGCCAGTGGTTGCAGGAGATCCTCAAGCAGCAGAAACTCCGCTGAGACTCGGTTTCAAACGCGGCGAGCGGGGGCGTCAGCCCCCTGTTGAAACAAACAGGGGGCTGACGGCCCCCGCTCGCCAAATTGCCGCGGGAATTCGCTTTTCAGCGGAGACACTGGCGAACTCCACGAGGATGGATTATGCTGCCGCCCAGGCAATCCATCCCTCCGAGGAGTTCACCATGTTCGTTCTGTCTCTCGTGTCGTCTCTGCTGCTGCCCGCGCAACTGCCGGCGGACGATGGCGTCAAACCCGCCGAAGTGCTGATCGTGCCCGAATACAGCGAGGGCATCGTCTTCGACCACGACGGCAACGCCTACATCTCGCACGGCAAAATCATCACGCAAATCAGCCCCGACGGCAAAAGCCGCAAGTGGGCCGAAACCGGCGCGCCCAACGGACACAAGATCCTCGCCGACGGCACGCATCTCCTCTGCGACGCCAGCCGCCACGCCGTGCTGCATCTTGACGTCGACGGCAAAATGCTGCCGCCGGCCTCGAAGGAGTGCGACGGCAAACCGCTTCGCGGCCCGAACGATCTGACGCTCGATCCCAAGGGCGGTTTCTATTTCAGCGATCCGGGCGACTCCAGCGATAAGAACCCGATCGGCACCGTCCACTACGTCGATCCCAAGGGCAAGACGCACCTCGTCGCCAAGGGACTGGCTTTCCCGAATGGCATCGTTCTGCGGCCCGACGGCAAGACGCTGCTGCTCGCCGAGAGCAAGCACAACCGCGTTTTGTCCTATCCGGTGCTGGAGCCGGGCAAGGTCGGCGAGATGAAGGTCTTCGCCGAACTGCCGGCGAAGAAGGGCGATCAGATCGACAACCAGCCCGACGGCATGTGCCTGGACGCGGACGGCAATCTGTACGTCGCGCACTATGGCATGCATCAGGTGCAGGTGCTCAGCCCGGAGGGCAAGCTTCTGCGCCGCTATCCCGGCGGCACGCTGACGACCAGCAATGTCGCCTTCGGCGGGCCGAACATGGATCAACTCTATGTGACGGGGGCGCTGGGTGAGGAGAAGGGCAGCAAGGGGGCGTTGTTCCGGCTGGATCTGAAAGGCGTCAAGGGGCTGGTGATTCTGCCGAAAAAAGCGACGAAAGAGTGAGGGCGCATAACAAGCCTGGAGCGCCAGCGACGGGCAGATTCGCCCGTCGCTGGCGCTCCGGGCTTGTCGAACGATTACTCCGGTAAGTACAAGATGCGGCCGCACGATTTGCACAGCACGTACATTTCCTGCTGCAATTCGTTGAACTGCTGGGCGGTGATCTCGGTGTAGCAATTGGTGCAGGTTCGGCCCTTCACTACCGCCAATCCCTCGTGTCCCATGCCGGCCACGACGCGCTCGTAATGCATGCGGATGTTCGCCGGAATGCCGGTTTCCTGCTCATGCAGTTGTTTCTGAGCCTCCGCCAACTGCGATTGCAGCCCCGCCAGCCTTTCCTGCATACCGGACTCGAAGGCGGCGTATTCCTCCTTGGCCTGCTTCACCGCTTTCTCCAACTCCGGTAGCTGCGCCGTCTTCTCCTCCGTCTCGGCGATGCCGTTGAGGATCTCCTCCTCCAGTCGCTCGCAGGCCGTCTTGGCATCGCGGATCTCGTGTTGCAGGGCGTCGTATTCCTTCTTCGATTCCGCCTCGTTGAGCTGTTTCTGAAACTTGGCGATCTGCGTGTGCGCCGTCTTGAGGTTCCCTTCCTTGCCGTGGACCTCGACTTTGAGGTGCTTCAGAGCGTCCTGGGCAGCGCGATAGTTCTCTTCCTGGCGCGCCACCTTGGCCTGCTGCGTTTTCTGTTGGCGGGGAACGCGGTCCATCTGGTCCTGCAATTCGTGGGCGAAGCGACGCAGACGATGAATCTCACGGAAGAGAACAGCGGGGCCGGACATGACAGACTCCTTGACATTGCCACCGGCATCGGAGCGGGTGGGACGCCCGCGCTCCGGAGCGCGGGCGTCCCGCCCGCTCCGATGCCGGTGGCAAAACAAAAAACCGCCGGTCTTTTGGACCGGCGGTTGCCTGAGTCAGCGACGCAGCATGCCGTCGAGGAAACCTTCCAGTTGCCGGCTCCTCACCGGATGCTGTAACTTCCGCACCGCCTTGGCCTCGATCTGCCGCACCCGCTCGCGCGTCACCTTGAAGATGCGGCCAACCTCCTCCAGCGTGTAAGTGTAGCCGTCGCCCAAGCCGTAGCGCAGTTTGATGATCTCACGCTCCCTATAGGTCAGCGTCTTGAGGACTTGATCGATCTTGTCCTTGAGCATCTCCTGCGTGGCGGCCTGGACCGGCGATTCGGCGGTGTCGTCCTCGATGAAGTCGCCGAAATAGCTGTCCTCGCTCTCGCCGACCGGCCGATCGAGGCTGATCGGCTGGCGGCTGATCTTGAGGACGCGGCGCGTCTCCTCGACGCTGATGTTCGCCGCCCGCGCCGTCTCCTCGATGGTCGGCTCGCGGCCCATCTCTTGCAGCAGTTTCTTGGAGACGTTGCGGAGCTTCGACATGGTTTCGATCATGTGGACCGGGATGCGGATGGTGCGGGCCTGGTCGGCGATGGCGCGCGTGATGGCCTGGCGAATCCACCACGTCGCGTAGGTGCTGAACTTGTAGCCGCGGCGATACTCGTACTTGTCCACCGCCCGCATCAGGCCGGTGTTGCCTTCCTGAATCAGATCCAGGAAACTCAGGCCGCGATTGCGATACTTCTTGGCGATGGACACGACGAGGCGAAGATTGCCGCCGGACAGATCGCGCTTGGCTTGCTCGTACTCGGTGAAGCGCTTGCGGACGATCTCGACACGCTTGCGGAGGCTGGCCGGCTCCTCCAGCGTCAGCATCATGTAATCGTGCAGCTCTTTCTCCAGGTTGGCCCGATCTTCCTTGGCGGCCCGACAACCTTGCAGGTCGGCGATCTTCTGTTCCAGCTCGTCCATCTGCCCCGACATCTGTTCCAGCTTCTTCATCAGCGGCTGGACCTTCTGCGTGCGGATGGACAGTTCCTCGACCAGCGTGACGGCCTTGCGGCGGCGGATGCGAAGGGCGCGGCGCATCTTGCGCTTGTCGCTCTCCTCGGTGCGCGGATCGAGGATCTTGGCGAAATCCTCCTGGTTCTGCTCCATCAAGTGTTCGAGCGTTTTGAGATTGTGCGGCATGCGCTGGAGGATCTTGTCTTTCTCCAGGTTTTCCGTCTGCGAGATTTTGACGGTGCGGTCGAAGGGCAATTCTCCGAGATGGACGCGCTTGAGCGTCTCGACGACCTGCGCCAGCGCTCCATCGCATTCGAGGACTTTGCGGCGGAAGCGCTTGCGCGTGACCTCGATCTTCTTGGCTAGGGCGATCTCCTGCTCGCGCTTGAGCAGGGGAATCTCGCCCATCTGCGTGAGGTACATCCGCACCGGATCGTCGATGCGGCGGCTGTCCTCTTCGTCGAGGAAGCTGATGTCGAGTTCGGCGCGGACCTCGTCTTCGAGGCTCGTGCCGGCGCCGCCCTCGCGCTCCTCGGCCTCCGACTCGTCGATCAGCTCGATGCCCTGGTCTTCGAGCAGGATGAGGAGCTGATCGATTTTCTCGGGGTTGGCGTCATCGTCGGGCAAATGATCGTTGACCTGACTGTAGGTCAGGTAGCCCTTTTCCTTGCCCGATTCGAGCAAAGCCTTCAGGCCGTCGTCGATCTTCTCCATCAAATCCTCCCTCGCCCTTAGAAGTCCGTGGTCCGTAGTCCGCAGTCCGCAGCAAAGAAGTATCTGTCGTTGCTGCGGACTGCGGACTACGGACTACGGACTCTTTTGATTTTGCAGATGCCGGAGCAGTTCCAGGGCCGCCGCGGTATCGGTGGCGGCGGCGTTCAGCTGAGTGTGGAGTTCCTGTTTGACGCGCTTGAGACGGCGTTCCTGGAAAAAGGCCAGGAGTTGCCGCAAGCACGCTGGACGGTCGGACATGGCCCGTCCGATGTCTTGCAGTTCGAGTGCCTTCTCCGCCAAGCGGACATTGTCCAGGCGGGGACGCAGCAGATCAAGGGTGGGCGGCTCGCCGGCCGCCAACAGGCCATACAGGCCCTCCAACAGCCCACGTAAACCCGGATGAGCGATCTCCTCGGGACGGATGACCGCCGCCGCCTGGGCTACCAGCGTCGGCTCCGCCAAAAGGAGTTCCAGCAACTGCCTCTCTTCGGGGGCCGCCTTCGCCGAGCGCGGACCCGCCTCCTCGGGACGGGACCGGTCCGTCGGTCCCCTCCGCTCGCTTGCGCTCCCAGCTCGCCGAGCGCGCAATTCCTTCAAATACGCCCATACGGTCTCCTCCTTGAGTCCCAGGCGTTGCGCGATGCGATTGACCATAAGCTGCTCTTTGACGGTGCCGGCCTGGCCGGGCAACGGCGGCGCCAGGGCGATGATGCCGAGCACAGCGTCCACCGCCCGCCGCGTTTCCTCGACCCCCAGCGGGCTGCCGCGAGGCAGCATCTGATTGAGCTTGAACTCCAACGCATCCACCGCGTCGTCGAGCACGCGGCGAAAGGCGTCGGCCCCTTGTTGGACCAGCAGGTCGCAGGGGTCCAGTCCCTCCGGCAGCGTGGCGATGGACAGATCCACGTCGTGACTGGCGAAGATCTCCAGGGCGCGATCGACGCCGGTGTCGCCGCCGGCGTCGGCGTCGAAGACCAGCACGACGCGCGGCGCGAAGCGCTTGATCTGCTGCACGTGCCGGGCGTTGAGCGCGGTGCCCATCGTCGCCACCACCTGGCTGACGCCCAGTTGATGGGCCATCAGCACATCGGTATAGCCTTCCACGACGGCAAGGTAGCCACACTTGGCGGCGGCCTGCCGGGCGTGGTCGAGTCCGTAAAGATGCTCGCTCTTGTTAAAGAGCGGGGTCGCTGTGGAGTTATAATACTTTGGGCCGCGCGACGAAAGAGGAGATGTGGGCAAGATGCGTCCGCCGAAGCCGACCGTCTGTCCGCGCGGATCGCGGATCGGGAACTGCACCCGATCGCGGAAGCGGTCGTAATGCCCCTCTCGTTCCGTCCGCGGCGCGATCAGACCGACCGTTTCGAGCACATCCAGCGCCACCCCGGCGGACTCGGCCCGCTGCACGAGCCAATCGCCGCCGCGAGGGGCGTAACCGAGTCCGTAACGCCGCACGGTTTCCCCCGTCAGACCGCGCGCGCCGACGTAGCGTCGCGCTTCCTCCGCCAACGGCGAATCCAGCAGGCACTCGTGAAATTGCTGGGCCGCCCAGCGGATTACATCAAGCATGGCGGCGCGGCCCTGGTTCTGCACGAAATCTGGTTGCTTTTCCAGGGTCAATCCGGCGCGGCGGGCCAGAAGTTCGAGCGCCTCGGCAAAGCTGACCCGTTCGAATTCTTGAACAAAAGTGATCACATCGCCGTATTTACCACAGGACCAACAACGGTAATTTTGCCACTGGGGATCGACGTCGAAGGAGGGGCGGGTATCGTCGTGGAAGGGGCACAGGCCCTTGAACTTGTTGCCGGTGGGGCGCAGTTCGATATAGCCCTCGACAACCTGGACGATGTCGTTGGCTTCTTTGACCTGCTTGACGCGATCGTCTGGCAAGGGCCACCCGTTCCGGAGCCAGCCGTGAATGCCGAGTGGGCGGACGACCCTGGCCCGTCGTCCAGCCCATTCTGGATCAAGACCCGAAAAAACTGCCTAGGCAGGGTGTTTCGCGGCGGGGCCCACGGCCTGGAGGGTGGAGAAGAAAAGGAAAGCAACGCATGGCCACTCCCGGATTGAAGGATTTTGACCGGGAGCCCCCTCTGCGCCCGTTCCTCCCTCTGCGATCCCTTCCCAACCGATTTGGCCGGTTGGGTTGGCCATGTCCGGCAATCCTTTGCCGCCACGCTCGGCGCGATCAACATCCCATCGATCGCCTTGGCTCTTTGCGCATCCAGTGTCAGCGATCCGGCCCGCAAGCAAGCCGCAACACGAGTCCATCGAGCCCCTGCTCTCTCCGAGCGCTGGTAAAATTATAGCTGGGTGCGAAAAACCCGTCAAGCTGGGCAAGGGCCGCCGTCTATCCCGTTCTCTCGCTTTATCTCGTTGAGTCGGCTTCAGTTAATGACAACGGCGTGCCGCAATCGTCTCATGCCCTTTCATCCGCCGCGCCGTCACGACTCGTAAAAGCGCCCGAGTTTATCTCTTTTGCGCGGTTGAAAGGTCGCCACGAGCCCGGAGCGACAGCGATGGAACATGCGCCCGTCGCTGGCGCTCCGGGCTAGTACGTCGTTTCTTCGCTCGTCTCTTTGCGTTGAACTGCCGGCGGCGATCCTGCCGAAAAAAAGAGAGTCCGAGTGAACGGTGAACACCGGCGACGAAAGGAGACACGGATGACAAGGGCGCACACCGCGGGCCTTTGCGGGAGAACAACTTTCATGCACCGACGAGGAGCGACGTTCGCCCTGCTGGCAGGTTCCTTGCTGCTGGCGGGCAACATGGCGTGGGCGGGAGTGCCGAGCGCCGCCAAAATGATGGAGTTTCGACCACGCATTTCCGGCGTCGATTACACGACGCCGGTCGCCGACAAGGTCGAGGCCTGCAAGGTCGATTGGCTCCAGGGCACGCCCAAGGGCGGCTGGACGCTGACGGTCAAGGACGGCGAGGGCAACATGCTGCGCCGCTTCGTCGATACCAACGGCGACAATCGGCCCGACATCTGGTCCTACTACAAGGACGGCGTCGAGGTGTACGCCGAGATCGATACGACCTATACCACCGGCAAGCCCAATCAGTATCGCTGGTTCAACGCTGGCGGCTCGCGCTGGGGCGTCGATGACAACCAGGACGGCCGCATCGACTCCTGGAAGGTCATCTCTCCCGAAGAGGTTAGTCAGGAGATCCTTCAAGCCCTCATCGCCAAGGATTTCACGCGGCTGCGCGCGCTCATGCTCACCGAGTCGGAGTTGAAGGCGCTGGATCTGCCGGCCGATCAGGTCAGCCGCATCCGCGAGCAGATGAAGGCCGCCCCGGAGAAATTCGAGGAGACGGTGGGCAAATTGACCAAACTCAGCGCCAAGGCGACGTGGATCCATCTGGAGACGGCCGCTCCGCAGTGCGTGGCTCCCGACGGCGCGCTCGGCCGCGCCGCGGTCGTCAAGCACGCGCGTGGCACGCTGCTATATGACAACGGCGGCTCCAGCGATTGGATTCAGACGGGCGAGATGTATCAGGTCGGCAATGTCTGGCGTCTCGTCAGCGCTCCCGTTCCCGGCGCGGCCGCTCCCGAGACGCCCAGCGGCGGCAACGGCGGTCAGATCAGCAGCGCCCTGGACGATAATCCCGAACTGCAAAAGCTGATCGCCGAGCTGACGGAGCTGGACAAGAAGGCTCCGAACTCGACCAGCGGCGGCGTCAACGCTACCCTGGCGCAGCACCACCTGAAACGCGCCGACGTTCTGGATAAGATCGCCGCCAAGGTCAAGGCGGCGCAGCGCGATCCGTGGATTCGTCAAGTGGCCGACAGTCTCAGCACCGCGGCCCAGTCCAGCGAGGCGCGCGACACGGCGGCCATGGATCGCCTGACCAGCCTGGAGAAGCAACTCGGTTCCACTCTGCCGGCCGGCCACACGCTGACGGCGTACGTCACCTACCGCGAGATGCAGGCCGAATACTCGCGCAGCTTGCCGCCCAACGGCAAGGATAAGGACTTCAACAAGGTGCAGGAGGCGTGGCTGGCCCGGCTCGCCAAGTTCATCCAGACCTTCCCCAAGGGCGAGGACACGCCCGACGCACTGTTGCAGGCCGGCATGGTCAGCGAATTTCTCAGCAAGGAAGTCGAGGCCAAGAACTGGTACAAGCAGTTGGCGGACCACTTCCCCGACAAGCCGCAGGCCAAGAAGGCCGAAGGCTCCATCGCGCGTCTGAGCCTGGAAGGCAAATCGCTGAAGCTGTCCGGCCCGATGCTGAACGATCCGAACATCGCCTTTGATCTCGGTCAGATCAACGGCAAGGTGGTCGTCGTTTACTACTGGGCGAGCTGGAACAACCAATGCACCGCCGACTTCGCCAAGATGAAAACGATGCTCGATGCCCACGCCGGCAAAGTCGCGTTGGTGGCCGTCAACCTCGACAACACCGTCGACGAGGCCCGCACCTATCTGCGCGCGACGCCGGCCCCCGGCACCCATCTGCACCAGGACGGCGGTCTGGAGAGCAAGATGGCCACCGACTACGGCATTCAAGTCCTGCCGACCATGTTTGTCGTCGGCAAGGACGGCAAGGTCGTCAGCCGCAACGGCCAGATCGCCAACCTCGAGGACGAAGTCAAGAAGCTGGTGAAGTAACGCGATTCGTTCCTTCCGTGAGCCGCTTGCGGTCGGGCGCTGTGTGCCGGGCCGCAGGCGGCTTTTTCTTTATCTCCCTCTTGCCCTTGAGCGTCGGCAGCGCGTGTGCCACAGTATGACCAGCACACGAGGCACCCATGACGCCAACAACGCACACCAAACCAATCCTGTTCAAGGACCATCCGGCCGACGAACTGCACGCGCTGCTGGAACCGCACGGCGTCAGCGCGCGACTCGCTCGCCGACTGCAAGCGGCCGTGTTGCAGCGCGGCGGCATCCCCGACGCCATGCCCGAAGTGCCGCGACGATTGCTCGAACAGGTTCGCGGGGTGACGCGCATCCCCCAACTGACGCGATTGGAAAAGGTCGTGTCGCCGGCCGACGGCTTCGCCAAGTATCTCTTTCGCGGCGATGGTCCCGAAGCGTTCGAGGCGGTGCGCATCCCACTGCTGCATCGTCCCGGCGATGAGAAATACGTCGTCTGCGTGTCGTCGCAGGTCGGCTGCGCGATGGGATGCGTCTTCTGCGCCACGGGTCGGATGGGCTTCCAGCGCAACCTCGCCCCTTGGGAGATCGTGGATCAGGTCCGGCACATCCGCGACGATTCGCCGCATCCGGTGCGCGGCGTCGTCTTCATGGGCATGGGCGAGCCGTTCTTGAACTACGAGCGCGTCATGCGAGCGGCGCAAGTGATGTCGGACCCGTGCGGCCTGGCCATCGACGCGCGGGCCATCACCATTTCGACGGTCGGCATCGTACCGATGATCCGCCGCTTCACCGCCGAGCGGCGTCCGTATCGGCTGATCGTGTCGCTGACCGCCGCCGATCCGGAGCAGCGCCGGCGGCTGCTGCCGGTCGAGGACACGCATCCGCTGCCGGAATTGATGGCCGCAGTGCGCGAACATCACGAAGCCACCGGCAAGCGCATCATCCTCGCCTGGACGCTGCTGCGCGGCATCAACACGCGCCCCGAGGACGCGCGGCGTCTCGCCGAACTGACCGCCGGACTGCCGGTGCAGATGGATCTCATCGAGGTCAACGACGCCAGCGGTGAATTTCTGCCGCCGTCCGCCGAGGAATTGAAGACGTTTCGCGACGCCCTGTCGGTCGAACTGGGCATGCCGGTCGTGCGCCGCTACAGTGGCGGGCAGGACGTTCACGGCGGCTGCGGCATGTTGGCCGGACGAGCGATCCATTCCCAGAAGTGATTTCGTTTCGCCGTGTCTCGGAGCGCGGGCGTCCCGCCCGCTACGCTCCGGCGGGCGGGACGCCCGCGCTCCGTTTCATCGTCCTTCCGCGAGGACATCATGCGCATCGCCATCGGCCAACTCTGGCAGGAAACCAACACTTTCAATCCCATCCCCACCACGCGCGCCGACTTCGAGCAGTTCGGCATCCTCCGCGGCGACGAACTGGTCGAACGGATGGGGGACACCAACGAACTGGGCGGATTCATCCAGTCGCTGCGCGGCTGGCCGGAGAAGCCGGACATCCTCGGCCTGGCGCGGCTGCCGGCCTGGCCCGGCGGCACGGCCAGCGCGGAGACGTTCTCGTGGCTGCGCCAGGAACTGGTCGATGCGCTCCGCGGCCGGTTGCCCGTGGACGCGGTGTTGCTCGCCCTGCACGGAGCTCTCGTGGCCGACGAGACGCCCGACGTGGAGGGCAAAGTGCTGACCGCCGTGCGCGAAGTGGTCGGTGCCGAGGTGCCGCTGGTCGTCACCCTCGATCTGCACGCCAACATCACCGAACGCATGGTTCGCGCCGCCGACGCGCTCGTGCTGTATCACACCGCCCCGCACATCGACGTTTTCGAGACCGGCCAGCGCGGCGCGGCCGTGCTGCGGCGAATCCTCGTGGACGGAGCGAGGCCGGTCGCGGCATTTCAGAAAATGCCGCTCGTCGTCCCGGCCGAGCGCGCCAACACCCAGGACACGGCAAGTGTCAGCTACGCCCTGCGCGAACGGCTTCAAGCGCTGGAGCGCGATCCGCGCATCCTGAGCGCCGGCCTGGCCACGGTGCAACCCTGGCTCGACATTCCTGATTTGGGTTCGTCCGTGGTGATCGTGACGGATGGAGACGATGAACTCGCTCGCCGCACTTGTAAGGAGATCGCCGCCGAGATGTGGCGACGGCGGCGCGACTATCTGCCGGAACTGGTGTCCGTGTCCGACGGCGTGCGTGCCGCTCACGAGAATGCGGAAGGGTTGGTCGTACTCAGCGACAGCGCTGATGCCACGACGGCGGGGTCTCCGGGCGATAGCAATTGGGTGTTGCGAGAGTTGCTCAAATACGATTGGCCGCGTCCCGCCCTGGTGACGCTGGTCGATCCCGATGTGATCGAGACTGCTCGCCGGCTTGGGGTCGGAGCGGAGATCACCGCGGAGTTGGGAGGCAAGCGCGATCGACGCTTCGCGCAGCCGCTGAACGTGACAGCGCGGGTCGAGACGCTGTTTGAGGCGAAGTTCGTGCTATCCGGCCATCTCGCCCGCAACCTGCCGATTGACATGGGGCCGTCCGCCGTGCTGCGCCGCGGTCAGGTCCACATCGTCGTCACCAGCCGCTCGGGACCGCACTTCGCGCCGCAGCTGTTTCAGGCGGCGGGACTGGATCCGTTCGCGGCCAGCGTGTTAATCGCGAAAAGCCCCTGTGGATTTCGCGCCGCCTACGCGCCGCACGCCCGCAAGATTCTCGTGGTGCGCGCGCCCGGCTGCGCCCCGTCGGACTTCTGGAACTACGAGTATCGACGTATTCCCCGCCCGCTGTGGCCGTGGGATGAAATCGAGACGTGGACTCCGACACCGACGCTCATAACCAGCCCGCAGCGCTAGCAAGGGATACCCTTGCTGGCGCTGCGGGCTGGCTGCATGTTTACTTCAACCGCGACGTGAGTCCCTTCTTGATTCCCTCGCCGACGTTGTACTTGCCCAGGTAAATGTCCCACACGGCATGGGAGAACTGCGCGTTCTCGATGGTGAAATCGCCCTTGTTGATGACATTGCAGCGCAGGCCGACGCCGGGCAGGTGCGTCAGATAGATGTGATCGCCCTTCTTGAAGTCGATCGCGCGCATCATCTGCGTCAAGCGGTCCACTTCCGCCTCGAAGTCCGTCGGATAATTTTGGCGGATGGCGATGAGGAACGCCTCGGCGATGTCCTTGCCGCCCACGTCGCGCTCCATCACCAGATGCAGTTGCTTGGCCTGATCGAGGGCCGCCAGTTCCTCGGCCGTGTGGACGTTGGCGCCTTCAATCACGTAACTGCCGATGGCGTAGACGTTGATAAAAAACTTTTGCCGCAGGGCGACGCCGGTGAGGGTCAGCTGGACGGGCTTATCGCCGACGGTGATGCCCATTGTCGTGGTGAACTGCGTATTGCTCCCGCGCACACCGACCACTTCGGTGGCCCCGATCATCGCTCCGCACACGAGCAGCACCGCCACCGACACGAATGCAATTCCTCTCATCGAGTTCTCCTCCGCGCCGCGGACCCTCGCCGCCGAATCGGGGCGCATCGGGACCGCGTCGCGCGGAGGTGATGCAAGAAACCTCTGATTTTGTCAAGAGGTATCTAGTTAAGGGAGTTGGACGCCGAACGTCTCGTTGAAACGGTTCGTCCAGTTGGCCAGGGCGACTGTGGCGGCGAGGACGACGAGTTGGGTCGGCGACAGGCTTTTCGACAGCGCCGCCACCACTTCCTCGCCGGCCTTGCTCTGCCGCGTCCATTGCTCGGCGAAGCGCAGAACCTGTTTCTCCAGGTCGCTGAAAGCGCCGCTCTGCTCGTAGTTGTCGAGCGCCTGAATTTGCTCGTGAGTCAAGCCGGCCTTACGACCAAGGCCCACATGATAGTGCAGTCAGTACTGGCAATTGTTGAGCTTCGATGTCTTCAGATACGCCAACTCGCGCAGTTTGCCGTCGAGATCGCCGAGGATCGCCCGGTCGAAGGCGAGCGTCGCTTCCAGCACATCGGGAGCGTGGCCCATGGTGCGGAAAATGTTCGGCACCATCTTGAAGGCGCTTTGGATCTTGTCGAACAGCGGTTTGGCCCGGCTGCTGCTGGCCTGTTCGTCCGTCAACGGCGGAATGCTTGGCATGGCGGACTCCTGAAGGGTAGGGATGGGAAGATCGGCCGAAGGACGCCCTTCGATCCGATGGGGGATTATCTTATCATTTCCGTCCTATTGTGGTTGCGACAAGGGAGCGCTCGACGGATACTTATTAGAAATGGAGAGGCGTGCTTCCGCCCAGGAGTTGGTTTGCTTTATGAGCGATTCCCCACGAGCTAGTCTGCCGGACGTTGCTTCGCTGGAACCGGAAGCGGCGGCGGCGCTCGACGCCGTCCTCGACGACCTGCAATCCGGTCGATCCGTGGACCGTCCGGCACTTCTGGCGCGCCATCCGCAACTCCGCAGCGCCCTGGCGGCGCTCGATCATCTTTTCGCCCAGCCGGCCACCCTCGCGGAATGTCCGTCGAGCGTGTCGCTAACTTCTCGGCCCGATCAGATCGGTCCCTATCGCGTCGAGCGCGAACTGGGACAGGGTGGTTTCGGGATTGTCTATCTCGGCTTCGATCCCGATGTCAAGCGGCGCGTCGCCCTGAAGATGCTGCACCCCGGCCGGCTCGATCAGCCCGAAGCGGTTCGCCGCTTCCAGCGCGAAGCGTGCGCCATCGCCCGCTTGGCGCATCCGGGCATCGTGCAGCTCTTCGATTACAGCCGGCAGGGTCCGCCCTATTATCTGGTGACGGAGTTCGTCGAGGGCATCGACCCGCGCCTGTGGTGTCGAGGACGCACGGCCGGCATCACGGAGATGGCGGACCTCGTCGCCCGCATCGCCGAGGTGGTCGAGCACGCCCACGGGCAAGGTGTTTGTCACCGCGATTTGAAGCCGGGCAACATTCTCATCGACGCCGACGGCCGCCCGCACGTTCTCGATTTCGGCCTGGCCCGGCTGGATTTTCTGACCGAGACGGCCGACGCGCCGACTTCGGACGGCCGCATCCTCGGCTCGCTGCCGTACATGGCTCCCGAGCAAGCCGCCGGCCACAGCCACAGCGCCGACGCCCGCAGCGACGTCTACTCTCTCGGCGTCATCCTCTACGAACTGCTGGCCGGCCGATTGCCGTTCGACGGACCCGCCCACGCGCTGCCGGCGCAGGTGGTCGAGGACGCTCCGCCGTCGCCGCGCCTGTTCAACCGCGCCCTGCCGCACGACCTGGAAGCGATCTGCCTGAAGGCGTTGGCCAAGCGGCCGGAGGAGCGCTACGCCAGCGCCGCCGGACTCGCCGCCGACCTGCGTTGCTTTCTGCGCGGCGAGGCGGTGACGGCGAAACGGCTGACGTGGTTCAAACGAGTGGAGCGCGGCCTGCGCCGCCGTCATCGCGACATCCTCTCCGAAGGTTGGCCGCGTCTGCTGTTGGTCGTCGGATTGACCATCCTGATCGGCTGCGCCGTGGCCAATTACTGGGAGCAGTCGTCGCTTCAGCCGCGTCCGCGCTTGCTGGCGATGTTGCTGACGAAGTTGGTGCAAGTCGCCGTGATGCTGTATCTGGCGGTGCGTCTGCGGCCGGTCAAGGAACGCGGCATGACGGCGGTGGAACGGCAGGTGTGGAACCTGGTGCCTGCGTACTACGGCGGATTTATCTCGCTGTTGATCGTCAATCACTTCTTGCCCGAGCACCCCTTGCCGTTGGCGCCCATGTTGGCGGTGCTGAGCGGTATGGGCTTCGCCACCCTGGGCGCGACCATCTGGGGCTGGTTCTATACCTGGGGCCTGGCCTTCTTCATCCTGGCCGTACTCATGGTGTGTCTGCCGTTTGGGCTGACCTACGGATTGACGTTGCTCGGACTCGGCTGGTTCGTGTCGCTGCTGATTGGGAGCATTCAACTGCATTTCAGCCGTTGAGATTCGGCGGCGAAACCGTAGGAGCGCAAGCGGCTCCTGCGGTTAATCGCTCAATGCGGCTCAATGCGACACCAATTCCAGTAGTTCGCGCAGTCGTGATAGACCGTGGCGGTCCTTCAGTTCCTTCAGCGCGCGGAGGTCGCGCAAACTGATCGCTTCCGTTAGGGTTACCGGAGCCGGAGCGCTCTCGGCGTGCGCTTTTCGGCCGGGGCGCCGCCTCCTTTTGGAGAGCTTGCTTTTGTAAACGGAAATGACCTTCGTCGTCATATCGACGTCGAAATGCTGCTTGATGTATGCCTGGATTTCAGTGGGTGTGGCTTTCTTCCCGAGTTTGGCCAGGGCACGGCGGACGGCTTCCGCCTTGTTGGTCAATTTCTCAACGGGTTGGCCGTTTTCGATTGGTTTCTTTGCCATATCGTCTCACTCGCATTAAAGAGGGAAAGCCTCCCCATTGAGTTCCTTCCGTGAACATCCTAGAGGATAGATGCGCGATTGCAAGAACAGAATCGGCGCGACGAGGGACGCCGGCGCCTGGTTTTTTCATCTTCGCTCATAGATCGATGGCCTTCGAGCGAGCGTACAACCTTCTTGCACAACCTCTTTCTGAGTGTAGCATGGGAAATGCACCTCTGTGACGAACGGGGTCGCAACGGCTGTTGGAAGGTGCTGGTCATTCACTACCTACTCGACGGAACTAAGCGGTTCGGCGAACTACACCGCGGCTTGACCGGAATCTCGCACCGAACACTTGCCGAACGGCTGCGGGAAAGGGAGGCGGGCCGCCTCATCCGGCGACAGGGAAAGTACGCTAAGAGACGATCGCCTCACTTCTGCCAGCCGGCGGAAAGACCCTGTTGCTCCACCGCTTCCAACAAAACGCGGTAACCATCCAGGATGGCCTCGTCGGCGCGGACCCAGCGCTTCAGCCCTTCCATGTCCATCAGCCCGCGCCAGCGCGGATTGTCGTAGGACATGCCCAGCAACGATTCTGTCCACTGCCGGCCCAGTTCCTCAGGGAAATCGCCCAGCACCGTGAAGTTGCAATGACAATAACCGGGCGAGATCCAGATCGGCCGAATCTGTTCGACATCGACTCGCCCGTTGGCGACCTGGCGCTCCCAGGTCGCGTCGCCCAGCGCTCCGACGTCGGCTTGCCCTTCGCGCAGGGCACGCAGGACTTCCAGCTCGCTCGTGCCAGTGTCGCCGTGCTTGCCGACATCAAGATCGAAACGTAGCAGCGTGCAATCGCGTTCCGGGTCGATGCCGGTCTGCTGAAGGAAATGACGCGGCAGAATGGCGGCCTGGGCGGAGTCGGCCGAGCCGAGGGCCAAACGCTTGCCGCGCACGTCGGCCAGCGACGCGACGCCGCTGTCCGTCCGCGCGACCAGGACGGTCGTGAACCGCGCATCGACGTCGCGCATGGCCAGCACTCGGCAGGCGCCGCCGGTGAGGCGATACACCTTGATCCAGGCCAAATTCGTGTTCCAGGCGATGTCGATGTGCCGGGCCAGCAACGCTTGCACCTGGCGATCGTAATTGGAAAAGAGGACGTAATCGATGGGCGGACCAACCTCACGGAAGTAATCGCGCATGCCTTCCCAGATGGGGACCACTCGCGCGTCGTACGCCACCGCGCCGACCAGGATAGGTTTCGTCATGCACAACCTCAAAACAACGGCATGTCCAGGAGAGTTTTGCCCACCAGATCATACAGGACATCGGTCGTCGGGGCCATGATCGCGCCGGCGCGAGCGTCGCGAAAATTGCGCTCCACACTCAGCCGGCGCGCGAAGGCGGCGCCGCCGCAGACGCGCATCGCCAGGTCCGTGACGTGCAAGGCCGTCTCAGCCGCAGCCGCCTTGCTTTCCAGCACGGCCAGCAGAGTGGACGGACTCGGATGCTCCATCTGCGCGGCGACGCGATCCAGAAACGCTTGCTGCGCATCCACGGCCATTCGCATCTGAGCCAGCCGGACGCGCAGGTTGGGTAGCGCCGCCAGCGGTTGGCCTAAATGATCGAACCTGGCCGTCAGCAGATGTTGCCGCGTTCCCTCGGTGGCGGCGCGGGCGATGCCCAGAGCGACGGCGGCGGCGCCGAGTTGAAACCACGGCAGCACCGCGTTCATCATCGCGGCGAAGCCCGCTCCTTCACCGCTGACGCGATGGGACGCCGGCACGGCCACCTTCTCCAGCCGC
>DATBGU010000211.1:0-15903 GCA_036557825.1 Gemmataceae bacterium | reverse complement strand
CTCCTGCGTCGGCCCACCCTACGGAAGACGAAGCCGCGCCCGTTCGCTGGGAGTTCTACGTCGGCGGCATGTTCGGTCTGCTGCTCGGCTTCGTGCTGCGCGCCAACGGCCTGTCCTCGCAGGCCATCCTCGGCGAAACCTGGGCGGCGCTGCTGCGCGCCGTGGTCTGGTTCGGCGCCTTCGGTCTGCTCGAACGCGTCGCCTGGTCCGATCGCGACCGGGCCATCGCCCTGGTGATGGGAATTGCCGCCGTCCTGCTCAACCTGTGCGTCTCCAGCGGCATCGACTATCCTTCGGTGGCCGGGCCGCTATGGGTCGCCGTCGCCCTGGCCCTCAATGCCGTCTCGCTGCGGCCGGTCGCCTGGCTCAGCCGGCCCGGCGCCGCCATGATCTTGCCCTTGCCCATCCTCGTGGGGGTCGTGCTCGGTTATGCGGTGTACTTCCTCTATCCCGTCCTCGCCGCCAGCAGTCTGACGCGCGAGGCCGACGAGTCCATCGCCTATTTCCAGAGCGAACTGGCCAAGCCGCCGAAGGAGCGGGCGGAGGTCATCGGCAACCGCACTCGGCGGATCAACTTCATCCGCAAAGCCGTGCTCGAACGGCTCGATAAGGCCGAGCGTCTAACGCCCGACGACGCGCGGCTACACGTTCAGCTGGCATGGTGGCACGGTTTGTTATGGCAGCACATCGAGTGGCAGACGGCGCGCTCGGACCTGGAGATCGCCAAGCAAGCCATCCGCTACGGCGACGAGGCCACGCGCCTCGATGCCGAAGGCGGTCAGGGCTACTGGGTGCAATATGTCCTGCGCACGCGCCTCTTCGCCGTTTTGAATGAGGAAGTGGCGGCCAAGGGGCCCAATCGCGATCCGCTTTTCGTCGCGGCCAGGGAGAGGGACGCTCGCCGACAGTACGAGTTGGCGGCCCTCAAGTTGGAAGAATATCTGCCCTACGATCCCACCGACGCCACGCTGCGCTATCAGCTGGCGCGGGCCTGGTTCAAGGCGGGAGACAAGGAGAAAGGTCGCGAGCAGGCGGAGGCGGCCGCGCGCCTGGATGCGGCCGCCGTTTTGCCCACGCGCAAACTCGCTGACCGGCATCGTGAGCAGGTCCAGAAGTGGCTTTCGTCCTCTCCGCCCGGCTGACTCTTGCTTGACGAATCGAGAAGCGTTATGATCGTGCATCGCGGCGAGGGAGAGGCGAGGCGAAGCGAACGGGCAGGATGCCTTGACGCGCTCAGGCGTTGAGGTCGAGCCAGTGCTCCATCGACGCGATTCCCGCGGGCAGCGTGCAGTCCTCGAACCAACTCGCCTCGCCATCGCGGATCGACGGGAGATTGGGGAGGGTCATTGCTTGCCCCCTCTCGAAACCGCGATCCGCCCTGACCACGCTGGACACCGCCAGATCGTGCGTTTTCGACGCGAACACGAGGGAAAGGTGGGACATCGGGATTCCTCCTGCCGAAAGGTTGAATTGCGCTTGTGAAGGGACCGAGCGAAACGAGAAAGTGATCGGCCTCGGCATGAGACGTGCAAACGAAAAGTTTAGCGGCCGAACCGATTCTGACTTCGTTTCAGCCCTGGACGCGGCGGCCGAAGGGATGGCTTTCGCGTCGGGTATTGGATTGTAGGCGCCAGCCGCGCTCCCAGGTGTCCCGACAAGCCGTGTCGGCGCGGATTTCGGGACCAAAGCTGTGAAACCTGTCCGGTCGCGCAAACCGGACGGGCACATGGGTCGGGACCGGCGGAGACAGCCCGTCTGAGATGAGGGAGGATCGCCGGTATGGCCTTTTGGCTGTTCAAGGAAGAGCCGACGCACTACAACTTCGCTCAGTTGCAAGAGGAGGGGCGGACGGTGTGGGATGGCGTCAGTAACGCCTTGGCACGGCAGCACTTACGGAACGTGCGCCGGGGTGATCGCGTGTTCTGCTACCACACCGGCAAGGAGAAGGCGATTGTCGGCGTCATGCGGGCGGTCAGCGACGCGCGGATCGATCCCAACGCCGACGACCCCAAAGAGGTGCTTGTTGACGTGGAGGCGGTAAAGCTGCTGCCTCATCCGGTTTCGCTGGCGCGGATCAAGGGCGACCCGCAGCTGGCCGACTGGGACCTCGTTCGCCTGCCGCGGCTGTCCGTGATGCCCGTCACGGAAGCGCAGTGGCGGCGCGTCGAGGAACTGGGTGCGAACCAGGGATGAACGCATTGGCTTGGCAGGAGCCTCGCAACGAGCTACAATTTTGTTCAGAGTCAGGGGAGTGCCTCCATCTTTCGTCCCCCTCGGTTGGCGGCTTCGGCCGCGGACAAGGATAGGTGTGGAGGCTCCACGATCGAGATGTGCCGCTGTGTCGATGGAACAGGCAGCCGCCCGGATGTCGCCTGCACATGCGACCTGCCCTGACTTGCTCGCGAAGGAGGAGTTGCCGTCATGGCGCGTCGCAGCGCCGACTCTGGACTGAATGGTAAAGTGTCGCCCACCCGTCGTTCGGATCGTTTTCTGGAAGGCTTGAAGGAGGCGGCCACCGTCACCTTCGTTTCCCACGTCCATCCGGACCCGGACAGCCTCGGCAGCATGATGGGCCTGGCTCATCTGGTCGAAACCGTCCTCGGCAAGCGCACCCGCTTGACCCGCGACGGCCTCATCAGCCGGGCCGAGAACCGGGCCATGGTAAAACTGCTCGACCTCGACTTGCTGCCCATCGAAAAGGCCAGCTGGCACGAGGGTGACGCCATCGTCATGGTGGACAGCCAGCCGAACACGGGCCGGCACAACCTGGATCCCTGCGTTCCTCTCTACGGCGTCATCGACCATCACGACACCCCCGGCGACCTCGAAGGCGTTCCCTTCCTCGATGTCCGTCGCGGCATGGGTGCCACCTGCTCGATCGTAACCAGCTATCTGATGGAGCAGAACATTGACCTGCCGCCGCGCCTGGCGACCGGCCTGTTGTACGGCATCGAGACGGAGTTGAGCGGTTATCCGCGCGAGGCCAGTTCGCTCGACGATAGCGCTCTGCTCTACCTGTATCCGCTGGCCGACAAGGATCTGCTGGCGCGCATCCGCAACGCGCGCTTGCCGCAGAGTCATTTCGAGTGCATCTTGCACGCCCTGCAAAGTTCGTTCATTTACGACCGGCTGATTATCAGTTGGGTCAATGAGCTGCCGCAGCCGGAACTGGCCGCCGAGGTGGTCGATTTCCTGATCCGTTTCGAGGAGATCGACTGGGCGGTGTGCGCCGGCGTGTACCAGGACAAGCTGATCCTGTCGGTGCGCAGTGCGGCGGCCGGCGCCAAGGCCGGCGAGATGCTGCGCCAAGTTGTGGGCAATCTCGGCCGCGCCGGCGGACACGATCGCCGCGCCGGCGGCACCATTCCGCTGTTGAGCACGTCCGCCAACGCCATCGAGCAAACGCAGGGCGAGCTGCGCCGGCGTTTGCTGAAGGCGCTGCACATCGATGAGTGCCGCGGCCAGCGTCTGGTGTCGCGCAAGGAGATGCTGCAAAACCTGCACGGATGATCCAGATCCATTTACCAGCCCGAAGCATCGGCGAGGGCCGTCCTCGCCGATGCTTCGGGCTGATAAGTAAGGAGTGCGCAATGGGCACCTGCCACCAGTGCGGCGAGATCGTCACCGACGCGGTGGGCTTTCGCGATACCTGCCCGAAGTGCCACGCTTACCTGCACTGCTGCGTGAATTGCCGCCTCCACAGCCCCAGTTCGCACAATCACTGCCTCAGTCCCACCACCGAATACGTCCGCGATGTGGAAGGCGCGAACTTCTGCGAGGAGTTCGATTTCACCGTGCGCGCCAAATCCGGCGAGGCGCCGCTGGCGAAAAGCAAGTTCGATCAACTCTTCGGCGAATGACGCCGTCAGTCACCTGATGAGAATTGTTTTTGTCCGGTGCTACTTGGCCGCCGCCGGGGTGAGAGCGAGTGGGGCGGGGAGCCAGATCTTCACGCTTTTGTCCCGACTCGACGTGGCCAGGCTGCGGCCATCGGGACTGAAGCAAACGCCTGTGATCGGCCCGGTGTGGCCGCGCAGCGTGAAGAACTCACGGCCGGTCCGTGCCTCCCATACCTTGACGGCCCCTGCCTCTTCGCCGTTTTCCTTCACGCCGGAGGCCCGGCTGTTGGCCGAGGCGATGTAGCGGCCGTCCGGCGAGAACGCCACTCCGTGAATGGGTTGCAGGTGCCCGCGGAACGTCACCACCTCGTTGCCCAGTTCGTCCCATACCTTCACCGTCTTATCCTGACTGCCGGACGCCAGCAACCGGCCATCGGGGCTGAAGGCAACTCCGCTGATCTCTCCCGTATGCCCCTTGTAGGTCGCCAGATGCGTGCCCGTCGCCGCGTCCCACACGCGCACCGTCTGATCGCGCCCCGCCGAGGCGAGCCATTTGCCATCGGGACGGAAAGCCACGCTGAGGACGGGAGCGGTATGGCCCGTCAGGGTGAAGATCTCCTTGCCGGAGTCCGCGTCCCATACCTTCACCAGGTTGTCTCGGCCCGCCGAGGCAAGGTGTCGGCCGTCGGGACTGAAATCGATGCTGTGGACGACATCAGCATGTCCTTCAAACCGAAGGAGTTCCTCCCCGCTCATGGGATCCCACAGGCGGACAACCCCATCGCCGCCTGCCGAGGCCAGCCGCTTGCCATCGAATCGGAAAGCGACGCACTCGACAAACCCCTGGTGCCCCTGGAGGATCCGCACCAGTTTGGCGGCGCGCGGATCCCACAGTCGCACGGTCTGGTCCCAACTGGATGTCGCGAGAAGTTGGCCGTCGGGACGGAAGGCCAGTCCCGTGACCATCTTGTCGTGTCCGAGGAGCGCGCGCGTTTCGGTCTTCTGTTCGAGAAGCTGGGTATCGATTTCCCCGCGAGGCGTTGTCTTCTTCGCCTGCTGCTGAAGCGTCGTCAGCCGGTTCCATTGCCAAATTATGCCCGCCGCTCCGCCGATAAAGAGAGGAACCAGAACCGCGAGCAGCGTGGCCGCCAGCCAGTGCCGACGGACACCCCGCCCTGTCCGCTCCAACCAGCCCACCGGACGAGCCTGGATCGGCCCTCCATCGAGGAAGGCCGCACAGTCCGCGGCGAGATCCAAAGCAGTGGCGTAGCGGCCGGCAGGTTCCTTGTGCAGACACTTCAGGCAGATGGTTTCGAGGTCGCGCGGCACCTTCGACCGCAGGCGAGACGGCGGCACCGGCTCGCGGGTGGCGACTTGCAGCACGGTGTCCAGGGGCGTCGCCGCCCGAAAGGGCGGCTGACCCGTCAGCAGCTCATAGAGGATGGCCCCCAGAGCGTAGACATCGGTGGCCGGGCCGACCTGGCGCGAATTGCCGCTGGCCTGCTCCGGAGCCATATAGCTGGGCGTTCCGACGATGGCGCCCGACTGCGTCTGTCCCCGGTCGCTGTCAAGGCACTTGGCCAGGCCGAAATCCGCGATCTTGGGTTGGCCGTCCTCGGTCAACAGCACGTTGTGCGGCTTCAGATCGCGGTGGACGATGCCGCGCCGATGGGCGACGTGCATCGCGCGGGCGAGACCCTCGATCAACCTCGCCGCCCGGTCGGCCGGCCAGGGCGTGCCGTCCAACCGCGACGCCAGGCTGCCGCCGGCCACGAACTCCAGCGACAGAAACGGCCGACCCTTCTCCTCGCCGATCTCGTAAATCTGCACGATGCCGGGATGCTGCAAGCGGGCGACGGACTCGGCCTCGGTACGGAAACGCGCCAACTCCTGCCGCCCGGCGTGAGCGCCGGACAGCACCATCTTGAGCGCCACCAGCCGGCCCAGCCCGCGCTGTCGTGCCCGATAGACCACCCCCATACTGCCGCGTCCCTCCTCGGCGAGGATCACATATCCATCCAGGACGGGCCAGTCGGCCGGCACGGCATCAAGGACTTCCGGCGCCGGCAGCGTCACGGCCTCGCCCTTGTCCGGTTCGAGGACAGGTTCCTCCTGGGCCAGCAGGGTGGCCGACACGACCCCGGTGTCCGCGGCGGCGTCCGCATGACGAGAAGCGACGGCGTCGAGGGTGCCGGCCGCGACGCCTGCGGTCAGATCGACGCGGACGCCGCACACGGGACAGAAAAGGTACAGGTCGGTTGTCTGCGCGGAACTGTCGAGCGGGAGTTCCCACCGATGGCCCTGGGGACAGAATACAACCTGGGACATGACACGACCCTCGGGACGTGACGGCAGGTATCCTGCGATTGTCGCACGCCTCCGTCTCCAGTCAATACCCGCCCGCGCTCCGACACATGGAATTCCCCGCACCACGGGCCGTTCGCCTTCGGAACTCTGCGCTTGTCTTCGGCGGGAAGCGGCGATACCGTAGACATTGCCCACACGCCATGCACCTGCCACACGGTCCTGACCGGCCGACGACTCCCTCCGTGAATCGCCCAACCGACCTGCGAGGGAGGAATGGTTCCACCGGGGAACGATGCGGACCTTTTCGGAAACTCGATTTATCGGGGGCAATCGCATGTTTCGTCTCGATATCGGCAAAAGCTCACGTTACTGCGACGGCATGAGCCGGCGGAGTTTCCTGGCTCTGGGCGTCGCTGGGATGGCGAACGTCGGCCTGGCACCGTTGCTGCGCGCGCGCGCGGCATCGTCGGAAAAGAAAAACACTTCGGTGATTCTTCTCTGGCTGGATGGCGGGCCGAGCCACCTGGATCTGTACGACATGAAGCCGGACGCCCCGGAGGAATATCGCGGCATCTGGAAGCCGATCCGTACCAAGGTGCCGGGTTTCGACATCACCGAGATGTTCCCCAAACAGGCCAAGGTCACGGACAAGTTCTCCATCGTCCGTTCGCTCCACCACGACACCGGCGACCATTTCGCCGCCGGTCATCGCATGCTCACCACCAAGGACATGGGCGTCAGCGGCGCCAACAACACCGGCAAGTTCCCGTCGATCGGCGCCATCGTCAACCGCGAGTTGGGGGCGCGCCGGCGCGGAATGCCCGGCTATGTGGGCGTCCCCCAGGCCAGCAGCATCGGATTGACGCCCGGCTACTTCGGCGGCCACTTCCTCGGCGCACAGCACAATCCCTTCCAGCCCGGCGGCGATCCCAACTCGCCCAACTACAAGGTCAACAACCTGAACCTCGCCGCCGGATTGACCATCCCGCGCTTGGAGGACCGCCGCTCGCTGTCGCAGCATTTCGACGCGGCCCGGCGACAACTCGACGACCTGGCCGATTCGCGCGCGATGGATCGGTTCTCGGAGGAGGCGTTCGATTTCGTGAGCGGTCCAGCGGCCCGCCGCGCCTTCGACATCGACAAGGAGAATCCGAAACTGCGCGACCGCTACGGCCGGCACAACTGGGGCCAGAGCACGCTGCTGGCGCGCCGCCTTGTCGAGGCCGGCTCTACGTTTGTGACCGTCCACTTCGGCGGCTGGGACCATCACTGGGATCTGCAAAAGGGCATGGAGAATTACCTGCCGATGGTCGATAGTTGCGTCGCGTCGCTGTTCGCGGATCTCGACGATCGCGGCCTGTTGGAAACGACGCTGGTGGTACTGTGCGGCGAGTTCAGCCGCACGCCGAAGATGAACAACGGCGGCAACGGTGGTCCGCCGCGCAGCATGGGCACACCGGGCCGCGATCACTGGGGCAATTCGATGTTCTGCCTCATGGGCGGCGGCGGCGTCAAGGGCGGCCAACTCATCGGCTCGACTGATCGCCTCGGCACCAAACCCCATACGCGCCCCGTGACGCCCGCCAACATCCATGCCACGATTTATCAAGTGCTCGGCGTCGATCCCAAGCTGCAACTGCTCGATCCCAGCGGCCGCCCGGTGTCCGTCCTCGACGATCCGACGCCGATCGGCGAACTGCTGTGAGAGGATGCGTGATGGCCGCCAGACGTTCGTTGCTATTGCTCGCTGGTATTCTGGTCGGTTTCTCCGGGCGCGCCGGAGCGGCGGACGATCCCGGCGAACGTCTGGCGGCGTTCTTCCGCCCACCCAAAGAGTTCGTCGGGGAGTTCGGCTCCTACCGATCGCCGCTGAAGTTCGCGGACGGCCGCCCGGTCAAGACGGCCGACGATTGGAGGAAGCGGCGGCAGGAGATCCGCAAGACCTGGCACGAACTGATGGGTCCGTGGCCGGCCCTCATTGCCAAGCCGAAGATCGAGTATCTGGCGAAGGAGCGGCGCGACAACCTCACGCAGCATCACATCCGCCTCGAAATCGCCCCCGGACTCACTACCGAGGACGCCTATCTGCTCGTGCCGGACGGCGAGAAGCCGGCGCCCGCGGTGCTAGTGGTCTTCTACGACGCCAAAACGGGCATCGGTCAAGGCAGATCGCCGCGCTGTGACTTCGCCTATCAACTCGCCAAGCGAGGCTTTGTCACCCTGTCGCTGGGCAGTCCCCCGGCGACCTTTTATCCCAACAAGGAAAAGGCCACGCTGCAACCGCTGTCGTTCCACGCCTACGCGGCCGCCAACTGTCGAAATGCCTTGGCCAACTTGCCGCGCGTCGATCCGAAGCGGATCGGCGTGATCGGTCACTCCTACGGCGGCAAATGGGCCATGTTCGCCGCCTGCCTCGACGACGGCTTCGCCTGCGGCGTCTGGTCCGACCCCGGCATCGTCTTCGACGAGAAGCGCAGCAACGTGAATTACTGGGAACCCTGGTATCTGGGTTACGAGCCGAACCGCGAGCGGAAGCCCGGCATCCCCAACGACAAGAACCCGCGAACCGGCGCGTACAAACGTCTGATCGAGACCGGGCACGATCTGCACGAGTTGCAGGCGCTAATGGCCCCGCGACCGTTCCTCGTTTCCGGCGGTTCGGAAGATTCACCGGAGCGCTGGAAGCCCCTCAACCACGTCATTGCTGTCAACGATCTGCTGGGTCAGAAGAACCGCGTCGCCATGACGAATCGCAAGGGGCACTCGCCGACCGAGGAGTCGAACGAGCAGATTTACCTCTTCTTCGAGCACGTCCTCAAGCCCGGCCAACCGAACAAGCGCTAGTACCTCTCGTGAGTGATGCCCCGAATTCCTACCATAAGCGTAGTTTCCGCTCCGCGTCCCAGCCTGCGGCGGAGGGAATGTTCGGCGACGCAATCAAAACGAAAGGGACACCAGGATGAAACGCTTGCTCATTCACTTCCGGCCGTGGGTCCGCCGGCCGCTGCTCGGTTTCGTGGCGGGCTTGGCTCTGCTCAGCGGGTTGACGTTCAGCCTCGCGCAAGTGAAGCCCTACGAGAGCGGCATCGTCTGGGAGGAGCCGAAGAAGGTCGATTCCAATCCGAACAGTCCGCCTTCCGACGCCGTTGTCCTGTTCGACGGCAAAAACATGGACGCCTGGAAGGGCGGCGACAAGTGGGTCATCGAGGACGGCGCGGCGACGGCCAGCAGCGTCGTCACCACCAAGCGCTCCTTCGGCGATTGTCAGTTGCACGTCGAGTTCGCCACGCCCAAGGAGGTCAAGGGTTCCGGCCAGGGCCGCGGCAACAACGGCATCGGACTCATGGGCGCCCGGTACGAAATCCAGGTTCTCGACTCATGGGAGAACAAGACCTATTTCGACGGCATGTGCGCGTCCATCTACAAGCAACGCCCGCCGCTGGTGAACGCCTCGCGCCGTCCGGGCGAGTGGCAGACGTATGACATCGTTTTCGAGGCTCCGCGCTTCAAGGACGGCAAGCTGGCCCGGCCCGCTTACGTCACGGTGATGCACAATGGAGTGCTGGTCCAGAACCACGTCGAGCTGCTCGGCGACACGCCTTACGATCGCCCGCCGCGCTACACGCCGCACCCGGAGAAGCAGCCGTTGGTGCTGATGTATCACGGCAATCCCGTCCGCTTCCGCAATATCTGGATCCGCGAACTTCAGGAACTGAAAGGCGAGCGGCCCGCCAAGCGCGGCGACTGAGAGGTGCTATCGCGTTCGGGAAATCCTCGTTTCGCCGAACGCGATTCACTTCTTCTTCGGCGGCTCGGTCAAATTCCACAGGCGCACGGTGCGATCGGCGCCCACCGAGGCGAGCCGCGTGCCGTCGTCGAGGAACGCCACGCCTTGCACCCAGGCCGTGTGTCCCTCCAGCGACTTCAGCATCTGACCGTTCGCCGCGTTCCACAGCCGGATCGTCCGGTCCTTGCCGGCCGAGACGAGGACGCTGCCGCTGGGATGGAAGACCAGTGCCGCGATCGTGCTGGTGTGTCCCGGCATGGAACGGACGAGTTTGCCGTCGGCGGCCTGGAAGAGATCGATGCGGGCGTCGCTGCCGCCGACCGCGATCAGCTTGCCGTCGGGACTGAACGCCACGGCATGAACGACGTTGGCCGGCGGCGCTGGAGTCTTCGGCGGCGCGGCCGGTTGCGCCGGCACGTCAATGCCCTTCTTGCCCGAGGCGACGTCCCAGGAGCGCAAACGTCCATCGTAGCCGCCGGCGATCACGCTTTTCCCATCGGGGCTGAACGTCAGGGCGAGCAGCCAGTCGGTAGCGCCCGTGAGCTTGCTTTTGGGCTGTCCCGTGGCGGCGTCCCAGAGTTGCACGGCGGCGTCATCCCCGGCGCTGGCCAGCGTCTTGCCATCGGGGCTGAGCGCCAGGGCGCGAACCGGACCCGGCGCTTTGAGCGTGCGCGCCGCCTTGTCGCCGGGCACCATCCACAGCACGATTTTGCCGTCCACCGAGGCGGAGGCGACGCTGCCGCCCGCAACGGCCACGGCGGTTACAGGCGCATCGTGGCCCTTGAGGACGTGCGGCTTTGTGTCGGCGACGCGCAGGGGATTGGCGCCGTCCTTGGACCAATAGCGCAAACTGTGGTCCTCGCAGGCGGCGACGAGCAAGTCGCTCGTGGGCCGAACGGCCAGCGCCGTGCCGGGACCGTCGAGCGCTTCGGCGGTCTGATCCAGCTTGGCGATCGCGGGGTTGATGGGCGGCAGCGCGGGCGTTTTCGGCGGAGGGGCTTTCTGGGCGGAGGCCGCAGATAATCCAACGATCAAAGCGAGGAGGGCGCCGAGCAGTCCTCGGATGCGTTGCATGGTGAATCTCCCAGTTCGGCGAGCGGGACGCGCGAATGTCCCGCTCGCGTGTGGCCCTACTCGGCGCGGCGAGCGGACACAATGCTGACGTCCTGCGTCGGCACGTCGTCATGCATACCGCGCCGGCCCGTCTTGACCGCCTTGATTTTGTCCACCACGTCCATGCCCTCGACGACCTTGCCGAACACGCAGTACGGGGAGCGGCGGTCGTCCAACGGCGTGTTGTCCTGGACGTTGATGAAGAACTGCGCCGTGGCGCTGTGCAGGTCGCTGGTGCGCGCCATGGCGATGGTGCCGCGCGCGTTGGACAGACCGTTGGGCGCTTCGTTCTTGATGGGCGATTTCGACTTCTTTTGTTTCAGGCCCGGCTCGAAGCCGCCGCCCTGAATCATGAAGTTGGGAATGACGCGATGAAAAACCGTGCCGTTGTAAAAACCCTCATCCACATAGGAGAGGAAATTGTTCACGGTGAGGGGCGCCTTGTCGCCGTCGAGTTCGAGCTTGATCGAACCGAGCGACGTTTCCAGAACGACGAACGTAGCAGGCATGGTGCATCCTCCAAAAGGGGTCGGCCACTTGCGGCTTAGTGCGGCGTTCGTTACTTCGAGGGATCGAGGCGACGGATGGACTTGATGACCACGTCTTTCACCGGAACATCTTCAAAGACATCCGGAATGAGCGCCTTGGTCTCGACCTTCTTGATTTTGTCCACCACGTCCATGCCGTCGATGACCTTGCCGAACACGCAGTACGGCGAGCGCGGGTTGTCGAGGCCTCCGTTGTCCTTGACGTTGATGAAGAACTGCGCCGTGGCGGTGTCGAGCCGGTTGGTGCGGGCCATGGCGATGGTGCCGCGCTTGTTCATCAGACCGTTTTTCCCTTCGTTTTTGATGGGGTCGCGCGTCTTCTTTTCCTTGGCCGTGATTTCTTTTTCAGTTTTGGCCTGGCTCAGTCCTTCCTCAAACCCACCGCCCTGGATCATGAAGTTCTCGATCACGCGATGGAAAATCGTGCCGTCATAAAACTTGTCGTCCACGTACTGAAGGAAGTTCTTGACCGTGATCGGCGCCTTCTCGGCGTCCAGCTCGACCTTGATGGCGCCCATCGACGTCTCGATGACGACGACGGGTTTCTTGGCGTCGGCGACGGCGGCCGAGTTCTCGGCGCAGGAGGCGAGGGCGAGCAACCCGAGGGTCACAGCGAGGAGGGAAAGACGACGCTTCATGTTCGACGATCTCCTGGAGTGAATACCGAGCGACCCGGCAAGCGGAGGACCGCGACCGGAAACTGTTAGCAAATCGTATCCGAGAGGAGAATGCAAGGCGAACGGCCGGCGTTAGCCGGCTGGTGTGATGGCACCAGCCGACTAACGCCGGCCGTTCGCTTCTCGCCGTGACGGTTTATTTGGCTCGCCGACGGCGGCGGCGGAGAGCCAGACCGAAGAACGGCGCGCCGATGCCGGCCAGCAAGAGCGAAGAGGGTTCGGGATTGTGCTGCACCGACACGTCGAAGACGAACTTGCCCGGATGATCGAGACCGTGCGGAGCGGTGAACGACTCGAACTTGACGGTGTAAAGGTGGTGATCGATGTCCACCGTCTGGGTCAGGGGCGAGGTGAAGGTGGGCGAGAGCGTGGAGCCACCCTTCCAGATCTTGCCTTCCAGCTCGCCGCTGAAAGTAACGAATCCCGACAGTCCGCTGGCGTGATCGCTGAGGCGGAGATTGATGGTGAACGGCACATCCACCGTTTGGGGATTGCTGGCGGAGGCGGTGCTGGCCGCCCAAATGCGGGTACTGATGTCGGTGGTGGCCCCGGCGGCGGTGTGCATGTGATTGTTGTGGCCGCTATCGGGGATGGAGACAAAGCCGACGGCGTTGTGATTCGTGATGATGTGGGTGCCGTGGCCGGACGGCTCGAAACGGTAGCCCCAGCTGAATTCACTGGAACTGATGTTGCTCGCCTGGGTGGCTGGGCCGGCCGATAGGAGGCAGGCCGCCGCCAGGCAAAAAGCTGCTGCACGGTTCATGGAAGGCATCCTTTCCTCAAAAGCGAATCGCGGCCCCGCATTCCCTCCAGGGGTAGCCGACTCCGAAAGTCCACCGCGAATGGGAGCGATGCTACCGGAAATGGCGCCGAGGTGTCAACGCGGATTCGCCAACCTCACTCGCCCTCCGTTTCTTCGCTCCCGGCTCATCCGCCGATTGGCTCGCCGCCGCCGTCATGTTACCATTGATGACCAGACGGCCCCTCCGGCACCCCTTTTGGAGACCGCCATGCCGTTGCCCGTTGCCTCACCTGTGTCTGCCTCCCCCCTGTTGACGCGCCGCGGCCTGCTGCAATGGGGCGGCATCGGCGTACTCGGACTCGGTCTCCCTCGTTTGCTGCAAGCGAGCGCCCCCGTCGCCGGCTCGCGTTCCGGGCCGGAGCGCTCGTGCATTTTCATCGTGCAGTACGGCGGCGCCAGCCACATCGACAGCCTGGACCCCAGGCCCGACGCCCCCGAAGCGATCCGCGGCCCCTATAAACCCATCGCCTCGCGGGTTCCCGGCGTGCGGCTGGGCGAGCTGCTGCCGCGCCTGGCCGGCCTGTCCGATCAGTTCTGCCTGGTCCGTTCAATGAGTCATCGTGACGGCGGCCACGACGGCGGCATGCACGTCTGCATGACCGGCCACTCGCGCCCGGTCGAGAACACGCCCTATTACGGCTCCGTCATGGCGAAATTGCCGCCGACGCGTCGTAATCTGCCTTCCTACGTGTGGATTCAAAACCTGGCCGGCGATGTGAAGCCGCGCTACCTGACCGGCGGCTTTCTCGGCGCCGCTTACAGCCCGCTGCGCGTGGGCACCGATCTGGACAATCCATCGGTCAAGGGTTTCCGGCTGACCGCTTTCGATCCGCCGCCGGACGTGCCGGCCGAGCGGCTGCGCCGGCGCGAACACCTGTTGTCGTGCGTCGAACCGTCGGACGCGCCCGTGGCGCGGACCGTTTCCGGCGCGGCTCTGCGGCGCTTCCAGGAGCGAGCGGTGGATCTGGTGACGGGGCCGGAAGCACGGCGGGCGTTCGATCTGGAGCGCGAGTCGCCGGCGGTGCGCGACCGTTACGGCCGCGGCCCGCTCGGGCAAAACCTGCTGATGGCGCGACGGCTGATCGAGGCGGGCGTGCGACTCGTGAGCGTGACGGCGTGGACCGGCCTGCCGCCCGGTGAGAAGTTCCGCAACGTGCAGACCTGGGACATGCACGGCAACGGCGCCGGGCTGGGCAGCATCTTCGGCACCGGCCATTTCGGCCTGGGCTGGGCGCTGCCGCGCGTGGACGAATCGGTGTCGGCGCTGCTGGAAGACCTGCGCGATCGCGGTCTGCTCGATTCGACTCTGGTGGTAATGGTCGGCGAGTTCGGTCGCAGTCCGAAGGTGGTCAATGCCGGCCGCGATCACTGGCCGGCGTGTTACTCGGCCCTGCTCGCCGGAGCCGGCATTCGCGGCGGCAGCGTGTATGGCTCGTCGGACAAACAGGGTGGATACGTCCGCGACAATCCGGTGTCACCGGAAGATTTCGGCGCGACGCTGTTTCATGCGCTGGGAGTGCCGCCGGAGACGCGCCTGGGAGCGGACGGCTTCACCAATCCGGTCAGCGCCGGCAAGCCGGTCCTGGATTTGTTCGGTTGAACAATTGCTTCGTGGATAGCCATCAAGTCAAGGCATCTTCGAGCCACTCGACCTCAACGTCCTCTCGATTGGACTCCCAGGTGTTGAGAATCGTGGTCGCATGTTCGCGGTCGCGCGCGGCGATGCCGATGGTATGGGCGCCCTTCGGCGGGGCCGCCTCGGAATCGTGGTCCGTGTGAGGTCGGCCCTCGCTGCAAGCGCGACAGAGAATCCGAACCGACGTGCTCCAGTCCTCCGCGCTCCCCTCCAGTTCCGCGGCAATTCGGGCCAGTTCGACGATAGCCTTGCGATCGCGAGGCATCCGCACGCGCGCAACGAACGTGCCGAACGGACTCATCTCCAGAAGCGCCAGCGCGTCAAAAACGGGAACTTCGACGCCCTCATACCGCCGATAGCCATTGGGCGCGCCGTCGTTCAACACCACGTCGCGCCAGCGGTGCCTCGATTCCGGGAATGGAATGCTGGCGAGTTCGGCACGGGCGGGGTCCAGGCGGTAGGCCCACACGACTTCCGCCCCGCCGTCCACGTTGAGTCGGATCGGCCCATATCCGCACGGGAAGTCGATTGGCCCTTGGCCGTCGGGCACTTCCAGACCGAAGCCGCGCCAGGCCGACCGCGCCAGCTGCCAACGTCCCAAGGCGGTGGCCGCGATGCCCATGTTCCACCAAGCGGATTGGTTGTCGGGGTCGGCCGATGTGGCCAGGCGATTGTACTTCAGAGACTCCTTCCACTTGCGCTCCCGCTTGAACAACAACCCCAGGTTGTACGGCGGGGCGGACCACTTCGGATCAACGGCGGATGCTTCCAGGTACAGCTCGATCGCCTCCTCGAGCTTGCCGCGCGATTGCAGTTTGAGGGCCTTGTTGTTCAGTTTCCCGGCCTTTTCACGCTTCTTCATGGTTCGGCATCCCGGAGTTGCGTTGTCCGTTAATCGATCGTCTTGCCCAGCGGTTCCGCCAAACGCCGCAGCGCTTCCAGCAAGCAGGTGAACGACTCGAAGTTGAGCGACTGCGCCCCGTCGGACAGGGCACGATCGGGTTCCGGGTGTATCTCGATGAGCAAGCCGTCGGCGCCGGCGGCCAGCGCGGCCAGGGCCATCGCCGGCACGTAATCGCGCTTGCCGGTGCCGTGGCTGGGATCGACCAGGATCGGCAAGTGCGACAGATGCTTGACCGGCGGAATCACCGAGAGATCCAGCGTATTGCGGCTGTGATCGGAGAAGGTGCGCAC
>DATBGU010000210.1:0-31693 GCA_036557825.1 Gemmataceae bacterium | reverse complement strand
AGTCTTCGACGCCCACCACGCCCCCGGTGGGCCTCGAAGACTCGGCCCACCCTACAAACGGCCGCAGCGCCTCGCACGCCCCCAGGATGAGAGTGAATTCCTCACCGGCGGAGCGCACGCGGACGGCGCTGTAACGATTCTGCGACTTGAACGGTAGCTGATCGAGCAACTCGGCCTGTGTCTCGCCCAGGGCGGCGCGCAGCGCGGCAAGGCTCTTACTGGAACGATCGAGCGAAACCGATGCGAACAGACGCAGCCGATCGCGGATGGACTCTTCCGGCAGCGCTTCATCGAGGACGCGCACTTTTTCGAGGTGCAGCCGGTTCGTCGTCAGCGTTCCGGTCTTGTCCATGCAAAGCGTATCAATGGAGGCCATCGACTCGACGGCGTTGAGACGATGCACCAGCGCGCCTCGGCGACTCATGCGCACGGCCCCCAGGACGAAGGCGAGCGTCGCCATCAGCACGAGTCCCTGCGGCACCATCGACGTGATCGTGGCCGCCACCATCTGCCATGCGTCCGCCGGCTCCAGGCCCCGAAGGCGATACAGCACAGCGTAGCCCAGACAGAGGACGATGGCCGCGCCGGTCAGGATGGCGATGAGGCGATTGATGCTGATCTGGATCGGGCTGGCGCTGTAGCGGTACGAGCGGGCTTCCTGCGCCGTGCGCTGCGCGAACGATTCGACGCCGACGCGCTCGGCCCGGTAACTGCCCTCGCCGGCAACACAGAAACTCCCCGACAGAAGCGCATCGCCTGGCTTGCGCGGCACTGGGTCCGACTCGCCTGTCAACAGCGCCTCGTCCACTTCGAGGAAGCGCGACTCCATCACGCTACCGTCGGCCACCACCGCATCACCGGCCGCCAGCAGCAGCAGATCTCCGCGCACCACGTCGCCGGCCGGCACTTGCTCCCCTCGGCCGTCGCGCACCACGCGGACGCGCGTTTCCGTTAGCAGCGTGAGATGATCGAGATGACGCTTGGCACGAACTTCCTGGACGAGTCCGAGCACCATGTTCGTTAGGGCCATGCCGCTGACGGCGATCGCGTCGCGGTATTCGCCGAGAAAGAACAAGGCGAGCGCGGCGGGAACGACGAGGGCGTTGAAAAGCGTAAGCGTGTTGCGGGCGACGATGTCGAGATACTCGGCGCGATCGGAACGGCGCACGCGGTTGATCTCACCGCGGGCGACGCGCTCGGCGACCTCGGCGGCCGTCAAACCCGACAGGTGCGATTCGGTAGCGATGGCTTGACTCATGCGCAACCCGCCGAGAAAGCGGCTGGGGAGTGCCCCGCTGGTGTGGAACTTACCAGTCGGCTGACGCCGGCCGTTCGCCCAAGGATCAGCGCTGCGCCTCATCCAGCCACTTCAGAAACTGCCGCGACACGCTCAGAGCACTGCCTTGCCGCGCGCTCAAATCCTGTAGCATCTGGACTTCCCCCGGATTGATGCGCGGAGACAGGACATCGAGTCCATTGACCTCGCCCATCCAGTTTGAGGGAGGCACAACGATATCGAGGGCGTCGCGGAACGATGTGCGGGCTTCGACGCAGCGGCCGGACTCCACCGCCAGCCAGCCGCGCAGCAAGTGCCATTCGGCGCGCTCCTGTGTAAGTCTCATGCTGGATTCAAGGGCGTCGAGACGCCAACGGCGTATCCAGAAATCGGAGGGGAACTCTCCTCGCGGCGAGGGGAAGCGCATGGCTCCGCCAAAGCGCTGTGCTTCCCCCAACATCACCCGTCCAATGGCGGCGGCGATCCTATTCCTCAGCAGGGAATGCACGGGAATTCCCGCAGGATCTGTCCAGGCGTAGTCCAGGGCGTCTGCCAACAGTCGGTCGGCCTTCTCGTAATCGCCGCGCGCGGCGGCCAACCGCAGATGCAGGCGAAGATACTCGGGCCGCACTGGCTTGCCAGCTGTCTTCTCCGGTTCGGGGTCAAGCGAATCGCGCGCCTTGTCCAACCGGCCGAGATCGAGGAGCACCGTCGTGACGGCGCGGATGATGGCCATCTCTTTCGGGTCTTTATTGCCGCTCAGTTCATCGGCGGGGGCCTGATCCAGCGTGGTCAGCGCCGTCTCCACAAGGCCTTGTTCCAGGGCGATGGCGACCTTTTCCAACGCCGGCTTGTTGGCGGCTTTCACTTCATAGCGGTCCAGCTCGCGCTTGACCTCCTCGTCGCGCCGCTTCAGCTCGCGAGCCATGTCGTCAAGGATTTGGGTATGTTGGGTGGCCGAGAGGTTCAAATCCTCCGGCCTCAAGGTCCGGCGCTTGTTCAGCCACTCGCGCAAATGATACGCCGTCACGTCCAGAAAATGGAGCTGATTGAAGACCTCGAACAGCACGGCGTGAGCTTCGTGGGCCATGAGCGGCGTCGGCTCGAAGCGCAAGCAGTTGACATAGGCGGCGACCATTTGCGTCCGTCGAATCTCGCCGGCCAAGGGCGAGGACGTCTTCAACGAACGCTCGTACGGTTGGGCGTCGAGGCGGGCATACTCCTCCGCCAGCATCAAATGCGTCCGCGCGTCTTGCGGATTGTCGAGCAAGCCGCGCCGGGCGGCGCGGAGCGCGAGGTAAATGGATGAGGGCGGGTCCATCTGTAGGCTGCTGACGTACGCGGACCTCGCCAGCATCGCCCCGCCCTCGTGGGGCTGAGTCCGTCGCGCCGGCTGCAACTTTCCGGGGGGGAAGAGATCGTGGTAGGTGCAACTCCAACTCAGACCCAGCAGGCTGTTGGGAACGGGACCATTCGGCATCGAAGCGCCGATAGCTCCGGCGCTGACCGCCGCTTGCCAAGCACGCGATTGCCGATACACCTCAAGCATGCGCTGGCGCTCCCCCGCGGTTTGGAAGCGGAAGTCGTACAGGACGGCCGTCTGCCGATCCATCGGAGGCGGCGGCGCGCCATGCAACCACCGGTCCCAGAGACTGCGCGTCGGGACGACAACCTCCGGTCCCTGCGGCGGCGCCTGCGCTGCTGCACGGCCGAAGGCCAGCCGGTTCAAGTCCAACTCCAGGCCTGTTGACGGGTCCGGCTCGTCCTTTGCTTGCGGATCTCGCCACGCGAAAATGGCGATCCGGCCGTGGATCGAACAGAGGATCCATTCATCGGAGTTGGAAAACAGAATTCGCCGGGCCTCCTCGTCGGCTTTCTGCACATTGAGATTGTCGTAGATCCAGAAATGGACGCGACGATCGCGCAGGATGTTCTTCCATCGGCTCTTCGAGGCGGAAGGTTTGGACCCCAACTCCTCGTCCGTGGAATTGGCGTCCTTGGCGAGTTGCTCCAGGTTCTTGAGCAGTTTCAGATACTCGTTGGCCCCCTCGGGAAACTGCGGCAAGTAGAGATCGAGGAACACGCGTTCGCCGGGAGCGAACCAGGCGAGGTAATTGGCCACCTCCCAGCGCATGTTGAACCAGTGCGGCTCGGCGGGCAGGAGTTTCTGCTCCCGCCAGGCGTGGATCTGCTCGGCCGTCTGTTGCAACGAGGGATCGGCCACGACGCGCCAGCCAACGCGACGGTAATCGTAGGGCTTTGCTTGCAGCCAGCCGGGCACCGTCGCCGCCAACAACACCAGGACGACAACGACGGACAGGACGCGGGCGCCCAGCGACCACCACCGCCAGCCCGTCGTCAGGCGCGGGGTGGAACCGAGACGCCGTGCCGCGAAATCCAGCCAGTTCAGCGCCGTAATCGGTCCGGCCACGATGGCGAAAAACGGTATACAGCGAGCGTTGTACAGGCTCAGCCCGGCGAACCCAAGCCACACCAGCAGACGCCACCACGGGGCCCGTCCGAAGACGAACACGAACGAAACCACGCCGACAAGCAGCAGCGGAAAATAGGACAGTCCCGCCACGCTCCTTCCGAAGTTCGGCTCATAGTAATCGGACTGTAGCGGCGACAAATAGAGGGGGCGAAATTGCCGATCGCTGTGGATCAATTCGCGACCCGGAGCCAGTCCAAGCTCTGGAGGCAGAGTGAATACGCGGAAATGATGCGGGTTGATCATGCAGGCCGCCAGCCCGACCACCAGCACCAGAGCGAGCGTTTTCAGCTGCCGGCCGCGTGCTTCGTCCGGCCCTCCATCGGTCGTCGGAAACTTCAACTGGATCAATTCGCCGATCAGATACAGGACAACTGCCAGCGGGCCGAGAAAGAACCACGAATCGCAGTTGGCCCACAGGGCGAATAGAAGGGGCAGCCACCAGATCCGTTTTCCATTCGCCGATTCCTCGCCGTCGTCGGTGCATGGCGCGATGAGCAGCCAAAGCGTGAGCGCCAAAAAAAGAAAAGACAGACAGGTCGATTGCAGATACAGCCGAGGGCTGACGGCGAGAATGGCCAGCGCGGTGCAGGCGGCGGGGATCCACAAGCTCTGTCCCGTTCGCCGGCTGGTGCGCAGCAAAAGCTCCGCCATTCCCGCCACAAGCAAGGCCTTGAAGACGATGACAAGGATCCCGCCGATCGCGGGGATCTGATAGAGGGCATACATCAGCAGGCCGAACAACCACGAGTGATTGACCCAGTAGACCCCGTCGCCACTGAACGCGAAGGGATTGACGCCGAAGTGATACTGTCCCTGGATCAGCAGACGACCGATGGCCGCCTGACCGAAAAAATCGGGGTTGGTAGCCGGAAAGGAGGCGATGAGGAAGGCGAAGACGAGGACGAGGGCGACGAGGGCCCCGTCGAGCCAGCCGCGGAGCGACGTGAACGTCTCCACCGACATCGACGGCCGCCGAGGCAACGGCTTCAAGGGGATGGACGGCGGCTCGGTCGGCGCTGGAAGTCCAGGCTGCGTCTGGATGCCCGTTGCCGGCGCATCGAAATTCGGAGACGGTGTCTCGGGATGATCGGAAGTGGTCATGCTGATTGGTCCTGCAAGTCGGAAGACGTCCAACATCGGAGTTCCGTCTTTCAACGGTAGAGACTCGCCGCGAGGCGGTCAAGTCTTGGCGACAGGGAAGCGCCAACCGACTTTTTGCCAGTGGGGGCATTGCAACCTATGCTTGTGCGCGATTGTTGTCGTACGGGAGGATCTCCTCACGTTGCCACGGGAACGAATCATGGAGCCGCGTTCGCCGTCTGAGCTGGCCAGCGGTCTAACCTCGCGTCCTGCGCCGAGTGGTCCGGCCGGGTCCAACGCGCGTTCAAAGCGCGAGATCATCGTCGGCGTCCTCCGGCACGAGGAACCGGTCGGCGAACCGAAGGAGCCGGTCTGCCCTTCCGCCAACTTGCATCTCGATGTCCGCACCTTCCTCGACAGGCTCGTCGCTCTCACGCTGGTGTCCCGCGATTCCCTCGACCACTTCCTCCGCGAGCGCGACGATCGGCTGGCCGAGTACGCCACCGGCACCCGGATTGGCCCGTCGCTCGTGCAGGCTGGGCTGCTGACGAGTTATCAACTGGATCGCGTCCTGGCCGGATCGACGCACGGCTTGGTGCTGGGCAATTATCGCGTGCTGGACACGCTCGGCAGCGGCGGCATGGGTACGGTGTTCCTCGCCGAGCACGGCCTTATGAAGCGCCGCGTCGCCGTCAAGGTGCTGCCGGTGGACGAGGACTGCGCGCCTTCGGTGAAGCAGCGTTTCTACGCCGAGATGCGCGTGCTGGCAGAGCTGTGTCACCCCCACATCGTCATGGCCTTCGACGCCAGCGAGGTGACGCCGTCGGACCCCGCCTTGCCGGAGTTGATTTACCTGGTGATGGAACTGGTCGAGGGCGGGGATTTGGAGCAGCACGTCCTGACCGCGGGTGCATGCGAAGTGGTGACGGCTTGCCGGTACATCCATCAGGCGGCCGGCGGATTGCAGACCGCTCACGACCGTCACCTGATCCACCGAGACATCAAGCCGTCGAACATCCTGCTGACCTCCACGGGACAGACCAAGCTGGTCGATTTCGGCCTGGCACGTCAGTTTTTCAGCCGGCTGACCGACCCCCGCGTCTTGCTGGGCAGTCTGGAGTTCATGCCGCCGGAGCAATCTCACGATCCCTCGTCGGTCGGCAAGGAAGCCGACATCTACGGCTTGGGGGCAACCCTATTCTGGCTGCTGACCGGGGAGCCGCCCTATCCCGTGGCGCGGAACCCCGGCATCGCCTTGCGCAGTTTGCAGCGCCAGGAGCCGCGACGACTCCGCGAGCTACGCCCCGACGCCCCGGAAGCACTCGACAATCTCGTCGCGCAGATGCTGGACCGCAATCCGCTACGCCGCCCCGCCACGCCCCTGGCCGTCATGAACGCGCTAACGCCTTTTCTGGTCGAGGAAGCGAGTTCACTGCGCACAAGGGGCGACAATCGGCCGGATCAGGCCGACACTCGAACCATGCCTGCGCCGCGCCGGCGCGCGCTGTTGGTGGACGACGAGCACCACATCCGGCGCCTGTACCGCGTTGTCCTGCAAACGCTCAACTTCGACTGCGTCGAGGCGAAGAGCGGCGCCGCGGCGCTGACGGCGGCATCCTCCACACCAGACGGCGACGCCTTCGACCTTATTCTGCTCGATCTCGGGCTGCCCGATATGGATGGTTATGAGGTGTGCCGGCGGCTGCGCGAGCGCGCCGCCAACCCACACCTGAAGATCATCGTCGTATCCGGGCGCGGCGATCAGAACGAGCTGGCCGAAGCGCTGCCGCGCGGCGCCGACGACTACATCCCCAAGCCGTTCGAGCCGAGACAGCTGCTCGCCAAGGTCGAACACGTTCTGCGTCTGAAGGATGCCCAGGATCGCATTCACATGCTGACCGAGCAGCTGATGCGGACCAATCAGCAGCTCCAGCAGAGCCTGCGATCGCGCGGCGACGACGTGCGGCAGGCCCACGACGCCCTGCTGTTCACGATGGCCAAGATGGCCGAGTCGCGCGAAGGCGAAACGCCCGGCCACCTGCGCCGCTTGCAGTTGTACACGCGCGTCCTCGCGCAGCGGGCGGCGTTCAAAGCACCGTGGGCCGGATTGGTGGACGACCGCTTCCTCGAACAGATGGAGCGCTGCGTGCCGCTGCACGACATCGGCAAGATCGGCCTGCCCGACGAGGTGTTGCTCAAGCCCGGCGCCCTGACGGCTTCCGAGCGCGCTCTGGTGGAGACGCATCCGCTGATCGGCGATCGCATTCTAGAAGCGTTGGGGCGCGAGCACGGCCATTCGCTGGACTTTCTCGGCATGGCGCGGGCGATCGTGCGACATCATCATGAGCGCTACGATGGTCGCGGCTATCCGGATCGGCTGGCCGGCGACGCCATCCCGGCCGCGGCGCGCCTCGCCGCCCTCGCGGATGTGTACGACGCCCTGCGCCGCAAGCGCTCCCACAAGCCCTCGCTGCCCCACGTCGAGGCAATTGAGATCCTGCACAACTCGCCGGGGCAATTCGACCCGATGCTGCTGACGGCGCTGCAGGACTGCGCCGGCGAATGGGAGCGTATCTTCCGCGACACCTGCGAGTGAGCGGCTTGTGGTTCCTACTCCAACCAGCTATACGGATAATTCGCATCGTCTATGTCCATCGCTTGCCGGGTCAACCGCAGCGGTTGCACGGTGTCGATCATGACGGCGAGTTCGTCGGTGCGGCTCATGGCGCGGCTGGCGACGATGGTTCCGGGATGCGGTCCATGCGGAACGCCGCGCGGATGCAGCGTGAACGACGCCTCCTCGACGCCGCGCCGGCTGCCGAACTGCCCGCGCACATAGTACAGCACCTCATCGGCCTGCACGTTCGAATGCGCGTAGGGAACCTTGATCGCCTCAGGGTGCGTGTCGAGCAGACGCGGCGCGAAGGTACACACAACGAAGCCGGTCGCCTCGAAGGTCTGCTGTACCGGCGGCGGCTGATGCACGGTGCCGGTGATCGGCTCGAAATCGTCGGCGTTGAAGGTGAACGGATACACGAAGCCGTCCCAGCCGACCACGTCGAAGGGATGCTGTGCCAGCGTGTAGCGCGTCAACCGGGAGCCGTCCTTGATGAGGACGGTAACGTCCTCCTCGCGGTCGAGGACGAGCAGCTCGCGCGGCCCGTGCAGGTCACGCTCGCCGAAGGGAGCGCCCAGGCGCAGCTGGCCATCGGGATTCAGATAGCGCGGCGGCACGACCACGTTGTTCGCCGCCTCGATCACGAGCAGATCCGGCGGCGTACCGGACTCGAAGTCGAGCCGATACGTCGTGCAGTGAGGAACGACGATGTAGTCGTAAGGCTTGAACGGCAGCACGCCGAACAGGCTCGACAGTGTACCGCGTCCCTTGTGAACGAACAGCACCTCATCGGCGGTGGCGTTGCGATACAGCTCGGCTTGCGGCTGCGCCGGCCGGCAGCGGGCGATGGTCACCTCGGAGTTGACCAGCATCGGCACGCGCCCCGTGATGGGATCGCCGGCCGGCTTCATGTGCCCCGATTTGAGATGATGATGCCGCAGCACCGGCTCCTCGGCGAAATCGAGGACCAGCCGGCCGGCGGCTTCGATTTTGCGAACGCGCGTCGGCGGCCGCAGGTGATAGGCGATGCTGTAGGCGCGGCCGAAGCCGGCGGTGCTGATGACTTCCTCGTAGTAAATGCCCTCATTGCGATAGCCCGGCTCATGCCGGTGCGCGATGTGGCGTTTGCGCGGCAACGATCCCATTTGACGATAGGGAGGCATATCTCTTCTCCAAAAGAAGAGCTAACCACAGAGTCACAGAGAACACAGAGAAAAGACACAGAAAAATCAATATCGGCAGAGAAGTGACGCAGTGGACATAACAAACCAATTCTTATTCTTTGTTTTCTTCTGTGTTTTCTCTGTGTTCTCTGTGACTCTGTGGTTAGCTCTTCTTCTTTTACAGCGTCCCACGTCTCGCTTGCTCGCGCTCGATGGCCTCGAACAGCGCCTTGAAGTTCCCTTTGCCGAAACTCTTCGAGCCGTGCCGTTCGATGATCTCGAAGAACAGCGTCGGCCGATCCTCGACGGGTTTGGTGAAGATTTGCAGCATGTAACCCTCGTCGTCGCGATCGACGAGGATGCCCAGGTCGGCCAACTCCGCGAGGTCTTCGTCGATGACGCCGATGCGCTCGGGCAGCATATCGTAGTAGGCGCGCGGCACACGCAGGAAGGACACATCGTTGTGCCGCAGGGCGCGCACCGTCTCGACGATGTTGTCGGTAGCCAGGGCGATGTGCTGGACGCCGGGTCCGTGATAAAAGGTCAGGTACTCCTCGATCTGCGAACGGCGGCGGCTCTTGGCCGGCTCGTTGATCGGAAACTTGATACGGCCGCCGCCGCCCTGCACCACCTTCGACATCAACGCCGAGTATTCCGTGCTGATGTCCTTGTCGTCGAAACTGATGAGCTGCGTGAAGCCGAGAATCTTCTCGTAAAAGCGCACCCATTCGTTCATCTTGCCTTCCTCGACGTTGCCGACGATATGGTCGATCGCCCGCAAGCCGACGGGGTGAAAAGTGCGCGGACTGTAGCGGTCGGGGTCGAGCGGTTTGTAGCCCGGAGCGAACACCCCGCGATAGCGGTCGCGGTTGACGAAGCTGTGCGTCGTGTCGCCGTAGGCGCGAATCATCGCGTACTCGTAAACGCCGTTTTCGTCTTCGAGCAGCGTCGGCGGCGTGACGCCGACGGCGCCGCGCTCGGTGGCGAGGCGGTACGCGGTGCGCACGTCCTCGACTTCCAGAGCGATGTCCTGGACGCCGTCGCCGTGCTGCACGATGCGGTAACTGTCGGCGTGCGCGGGACCCAACGGCGACGCGAGAACGAAGGTGATGTCGCCCTGGCGCAGGACGTATCCGGCCTCGTGGCGCGTCTTGGTTTCCAGGCCGGCGTAGGCGATCACGTCGAAACCGAAGGCGTTGCGATAGAAGTAGGCCGACTGGCGCGCGTTGCCCACGAAAAAGCGGACGTGATCGATACCGCGAAGCGGGATGTCGGGGTGGCTCATGAAACTATCCTCTCACGGCACGGGGATACCAAAGCGCCGGACCAGGTTCTCCAACTCGCGGCGCAGAAAAGCGAACGACGGAGCCACGAACAGATGGTCCTGCATCCGCGACGGGTCGTAGTCCGTGGCGATGACGACGTCGGTCACGAACGGCCGGCGCGTCACCTCGGAAGAGAACAGCGAATAAGGGATCTCGCCCGTCGAAGAGAGGATGCCAGCCCCGAACACTTTGGTTTCGCCGCTCTCTTCGATCAGGCCGAACTCGATGCTGAACCAGCTGAACCGCTTCAGGGCCAGCACCTGATCGCCGCGCGGGGTCGCGGCCACGGCCTTGCCGATGAGGACGAGCAACTCGGCGTAATCGCGGTTCATCAGCGGCGGGACGTGGCCGAGGCAGTCGTGAATCATGTCCGGCTCGGGCGTGAACTCCGGGTGCGAGCCGTGACGGATGAACTGCGTCACCGGAAAACCACGGTCGGCGATGTACTGATAAAAGGTCCGGTAAGGCAGCGCGCCTTCGGCCGGCACCAGATGCATGTTCGTCTCGCGACGCAGCTGATCGCTGAGAAGCCGCAACTGCGGGATCTCCTCTCGCGTGATGGCCAACTCGCGCTTGGCGGCCAGGTAAATCTGGCTGGCGTGGCGGACGTGCAATTCATCGAGTTTCGGACTGACCTCGCGCCAGATTCGTGTTTCCTCGGCGGTGTACTCGATGATCGGCGGGCCGAGTTTCTCCAAACGGTGTTTCCGGCACAGGGCAAACAAGTCCTTCCGCCGGCTGATGTATCCCGGATCGCCCAGCCCCGGATGCCCCGGCTCCAATTCGAGTTCGGTCGCGTCGGGCGGCGTCACCATGATCTGGGGGTCGATGGCGACGCCGTATTCGACAAGTGGGGAAGGTTTTTGCATGACACGTGCCTTTCATGCGTGACCGGAGATTGGCCTGTCCGGTCGAGGATCGGCGTCTATATCTATTTTACGCTCACCGGCGAGCGGGAACAACGCGGGGACGGCCGCCCCTCGCCCGCGTTGCGGACGGCTGTTACCTTGCGCGTCGGCTTGTGTACCCCCGAAACTCCTGAGATTCTCTCACCATGAAAGCCGCATTCATTGAATCAACCGGCAGTCCCGATGTGATCCGTTACGGCGATCTGCCGCAATCGGCGCCGCAGTCCGATGAAGTGCTGGTGCGCGTCGGGGCGGTGGCCGTCAATCCGATCGACCTGTACATCCGCGCCGGCACCGTGGCGATGCCGCTGCCCAAGCCATTCATCGTCGGATGCGACCTGGCCGGCACCGTCGAACAGCTGGGACCGGGTGCGAGTCGCTTCAAGGTCGGCGATCGCGTTTGGGGATCGAACCAGGGACTGCTCGGCCGGCAGGGAACGTTCGCCGAATTTGCGGCTGTTGGGGAAGATTGGCTGTATCCGACGCCGGACGGCGTGGACGACAAGGCGGCGGCGGCCGGCGCGCTGACCGGCATCACCGCCCATCTGGGACTCTTTCGCGATGCACAGATGAAGGCCGGCGAGACGGTGTTCGTCAACGGCGGCACCGGCGGCGTCGGCTCGATGGTCGTACAGATGGCGAAAGCGGCCGGAGCGAAAGTCATCACCACGGTCGGCTCGGCCGACAAGGCGAAGGTGTGCCAGCAGTGGGGCGCCGATTGCGTCCTGAATTACAAGACCGACGACATCGTCGCCCGCGTGAAAGAGTTCGCGCGCGGACAGGGCGTCAACGTTTGGTACGAGACGCAGCGCGAGCCGGACTTCCTGCGCACCGTGGATCTGATGGCCCAGCGCGGACGCATCATCATCATGGCCGGCCGGCAGGCGCAGCCTTTGTTCCCCGTCGGGCCGTTTTATGTCAAGGGATTGTCACTCTTCGGCTTCGCCATGTTCAACGCCACGGCGGCCGAGCAGCGGCGCTGTGCGGAAGACATCAACCGCTGGCTGAAGAGCAGTCAGCTGAAACCGCCCATCGGCCGCGTTTTTCCGCTGGTGCAGACGTCGGCGGCGCATCAGCTGCTCGAAGAGAACACGCTAGGCAAGGCCGGCACTCTGCTCGGCAAGGTGGTACTGACGCCGTGAGGCGATCGTCGTTTACTTGCGGGGCTTCTTGGAGCGGTCGTCGGTGTCGTCCAACTCGATGAGGAAATCGCGCAGGTCGCCGCCCTCCGGCAGATTCATTGCATCATCGCCGTCGAGGACGAACATTTCCTCATCCTCGTCCAGATTGTCGAGCGCCTCCGCCACGGGCAAGACTTCGGCCGCGGCGGGCTGTTCGACGGACTCGCCACCGACGATCTCGATCTCGTCGTCCGCTTCCAGGACGGCATAATCCGCTTCCCCGCCCAGGCGCTCCAGCACATCCGGCGTCAACTCGTACTCAACCACGAACGTGGCCGGACCCACGGTGAGACGATCGCCCGGACGAACCATCTCGGTATCGCGGACGCGCACACCGTTCAGAAATGTCCCGTTAACGCTCTCCAAATCCTCGACGCTGACGACGCCGTTCTCGACGCGCAGGCGGCAGTGCAACCGGCTGACCTCCGAGGAGGGGATGCGGATCGTGCTGCCGAGGGCGCGGCCGATCGTCGCCTCCGGCCCACGCAGCTGCGTGGTCCAAGTCCGTTTTCGCTTTCGTTCCAGGACGAGTCGCACATTCATCAAGCGGACGATCTCGGCTTGCGAGGAAGGGCGCTCCGGTTGCTTTCAGGATAAGCGGAGGATCAAGACAGAGCAAGACGGACAAGCAAAGAGGCCCGCGACTCCTCGTCGCGGGCCTCGTAAGGATCACCACAAACCCGATCGCTCCCCGTCAGCGGACGCCCGGGATGGTCGGGTTGACGACGACAGGCACGGTCTGGAACCCCGTCACAGTGTTAAAGACCGGCGACATCGACAGGCGGACGTAGCGACGATCCGCCGAGATGGCCGCCTGCGCCGTGATGTTCATGGCGTTCTGCACGAACGGCTTGACGCGCGTTTGATACAGCATCCGGTCGTTAAGCGGCGTTTCCGACTCCGCGCCGCGCTTGATCTGGCTGGGCAGGATCGGCTGACCCGACGAGGTCGTGGCTCCGTTGAAGCCGCGCGACACGCCGGTCACTTCCGGATCGGCCATCACGCGCAGTTGGTGAAGCACCTTGTCCGGACTTTCGCCGGTGGCCGGCGACGGTTCGGGCGTCCTCTGCTGCTCGCGCGGCGCCACGTAGGCCGTCTCCGTGCGCCGGCCGTCGTCCAGGGGCTTCAACTTGATGCGCTCGGAGTGCTTCGACTTCATGACGACGGTGCGGAGTTCTTCCGTCTCCTCCGGCGTGCCCTGGTGGCGGATGATCCGCAGCTGGACCTTGCCGCCGAGCGGATGGCCCCAGACGTTTTCGATCTCCACTTCGTAGACGCCGGAGAACGCCTCGGCCGCCAGATAGGTTTCGCTGGTCATGTCGGCCAGCGAATCGCCAATCAAGATGCCGCCCCCCACCGTCTGCCGGTTGAGCGGCGAGCAAACGCTTCCGGTCGGCTCGATGACGTGCAAATCCATGTCGGCATCGCCCTGCCAGTTGAGTTTGATGACGAAGTCCCGCTGCCGCTTGTCGGCGATGGCGTTGCGCAGATGCTCAGCTTCCTCCTTGCGGCCCTTCTGGTCGAGCAACTTGCCCAGCGACTCAATCTTCTGGGCGGCACGGTCCTGCAACTTCTTGTTGTTGACCGGCCAATCCTGGCGCAGCAGGTTGCCGGCGGCCCACTCCATCGCCTTGCCGTCGCGGGACAACTCGGCGTAGTCGAGGGCGTCGGAGTAAGCGTGCGGCGTGCCCGGTTCCAACAGCGCGGCTTGCTGGCAGAAGGCCAGGGCGAGCGGATACTTCTCGTCCTGGGCCAGCGCCTTGGCGGCCTGCAAAAAGCCTTGCGCGTCCTTCGGTTCGCGGTCGGCCGTGGACACCTCGGCCCGCTCGATTTCCTCGGCCGAGCCGCCGCTCATGCGCAACGCGAGGGCCAGCGATTGATACACCCACGGCTCAACCACGATGCCCTGGCGCAAGTTCGCCTTGAGGAACTCGGCGGCGTGGTCGAACTTCTTGGTCAGCACCAGAAAGTCCGCCGTGGCGATGATTTGGCCTGGATCGGCGGCCCCTCGGACGAGAGCGTCCTGCCAGACCGTGCGCGGATCGAGCGGCGGTCTCTTCTTGTTCGGATCCTTGTCGTCGGGCCGATCGTCGCCCTGACCGGCGACGCGGACATTCGGGTCGCGGTTGCCGTTGGGCAAGGCGCCCATACCTCCCATCGCGCCGGGGGCGATAATCAGACTGCTGGCGCGGTTGTGGATAGTCGAACTCGCTTTGACGGCCAGCGCCTGGGCGGGCGGATAGAAGCCGAGCTGGTTGTTCTCCTGGTTCAAGCCCTCGGCCTGGTTGTCATCCAGCGGGTTCAGTGGCTGGCCGGTGATCGGGTCGAACTGAATGGCCCAGTCCTTGGGCTTGCCGACCACTTGCCGGATGAGCGTGATGAGGATCTGGCTCTGGTTGCCGCCCTGGAGGCCGAATTGACCGCCAAGGTTGCCGAACTGGCCCAGCTGCTGTCCGCCGAAGCCGGCGATGCCGCCCATGCCTAAGTTGCCCTGTCCCTGGAACTGGCCCTGAAAGCCGCCCATGCCCTGGTTGCCGGCAGCGCCGAGGTTCTGGAAGCCCTGCCCGCCTAGACCGGCGATGCCGCCGACACCGCCCAGGCCACCGAGGTTGCCGCCAGCCAAGCCTCCCAGACCGGCCAGACCGCCGATGCCGGCGAGTCCGAGACCGCCGCGAAGGCCGACTGCGCCCAGGCCGGCCATACCGCCGATGCCGGCGAAACCACCCAGCGCGCCGGCGCTGAGGCCGAAGATGGTGGCCGCACCTTGCAGCATCGTGAAGTTGATGGCGTTGGGGATGGGCGTCACGAGGTCGGCGACCGGATAGACGCGCACCGTCTTCTCGGCCCCCGCGAACGTGCCGGTGGTGATCTCAATCACGTCGCGGCGGATAAGGTACGTCGCTCCGGAAGGCACCGGGATACGGCTCAAAACCTTGCGGAGCACGGTGGAGAGCGTCGTGTGCATCTCTGGGATCGGGTTGGGCGTGGCGACCTCGGTCTTGCCCACTTCCTTCAGGTTCTCGAACTCGAACGCCTTCTCCCGGATGTCGAACGACAGATTGTAGCGCTTGGCCAACTGTTCCAGCACCTCGCTGAGCGTCGCCTTGGGATCGTCCATGCCGGGATACTTGACCGGCTTGGAAAGCAGCCGTTGCAGCTCGAGGCCGCGGGCGGGCATGTCGGAGCCGAAGCTGGTGGATTCGTACCGGGCCTTACGCAGCTCGGACAGTTCGCGCCACAGGGCGGGCGGCGGGAACTCGACCGGCGGCTCGTCGGGGAAGGGAATGTGCGATTTTTCGACTTGCAGCATGACGGCCAGCCAGCGTTCCTGACGGATGCGGCGCAACTCCTGCTCCTCGCGCAGATGGTAGCCGGCCAGGCCGACCGCGTAGGCGGCGGTGACGGCCGGAGGCACCGGCAACCCCTGGTCGATGAGATCCTTGCGGATGGCCTGAGCGTGCCGATACGCTTCCTGCTCGCGCGCCTGGTCCATCAGGTTGTGGAAAACGCGCATCCGTTCGCGGACGCGGTCCTGTTCGAGCCGCTGGGCCGCCGTCAGGGTCGTGCGCGCGTTGGCGGCGGCAAGCAAGCTCAGCGCCTCGGCCTGATCGCGTTTGACGACCGCGCCGCGGATGTCGGCTTGTTGCAAGGCCCGCTCCACACGGTCGCCCAGCGCGGCCCTGGCCTTGTTGCTGATATCGGGGTTGGTGCGAACGCCGTCGAGCGTGCGCTTGAGGAAGTCGTGGGCGGCGTCGGGATCGGTCTGCACCAGGCGCGCCGCCCGGCGGATGGCCTCGTCCACGACCTTCCGCTGTTCTTGATCGACGATAGCTTGACGGGCCGCGATCTCGGCCTGCCGGTCACGCTCGGCCTGTTCAGGCGCCAGCGGCCGCTCGTCCTTCTTTTCCGGATCGGCGTACAGTTCCTCGGCGTCCTTGACCGTCTTGCCGGTCGGCGTCACGCGCTGAACCTTGTCGCCCTTCTGGATCTTGACCATCTTCTTGACGTCGTCGAGCGTCTTCTTGCCGGAACGCAGATCTTCGACGAGTTTCAGGCCGGCCTTGGCGCGGGCCGAGGTGGGATCGGCCTTGATGGCCTGCTTGAACAAACGCTCGGCGATGTCAAACTTGTTCTTCTCGACGGCCCACTCGCCCTGGGCGACGAGATCGGCGCGGGCCATCTGGTTGCGCTCGTAGGCGTAGGCCAGGGCGCGGTCGGCTTGCAAGAGGGCGGGCCGGTCCTTGGCGGCCTTCCACTGCTCGACCATGTTGACCAGGAAGAAATTGTCTTCGTCGGCATCCGGCGTCTTCTCCGCGACGTCAACGGTCACGTCCTCGCCGGCCACTTTGCCCGTCAGCTTGTACTCAATCTGGGCAATGGTCTTGCGGTCGATCTTGCCTTTGCCGACCAGCAGCGTGGGCACGTCCGGCCGCAGCGGCGGCAGTTTCGTCGGATACGCCTCGGTGATGGCGGGCGGCAGCTTGATGTCATCGGGATAGAGGATCGGTTGCGCCGCGGCGTCGAGCATGTCCTTGACCCATTTGTCGCCGCTGCGCGAGAGGCTCAGGCGGACGACCTTGCCGCCGGTGCCGTTGGCGAAGCCGTGCAGGTTGTACGGCTCCATGTGAATGCCCAGCGGCACGCTGTAGAAAGCGATTTGCTTCGCCACCATGTCGCGACACAGCGACGTCCGCAGGTCCGCGTCGATCGGGCCGGCGATGCTCTGGCCGCTGCCGAAAAAGAGGATCATGGCCTGACGGTCTTTCTTGCCGTCGAATTCACCGATTGCCTTGGGCAGGGCGTCCTTGAGGTTGACGGCCCCCGACGGATACTGCTCGGCCAGTTTCTTGAACGCGGCATTCAGCTTGCGGCACGATTCCGCGCCGTCTTGCGCGCCCTTCTCCAGAGCGGCGGCGGCATCAAAGGACTTTTTCGCGGATTGCGGCTCTTTGCGCTGCCGTTCGGCTTCCGTCCGTTCCAGTTCCTTGAGGGACGCGATCATCTCACGGCACGATTGGAATCCGGTGGAGAGATCGGCGGCCTTGGTGTTGACCGTCCATAAGGCCACGCGATCATTCTCGCCGACCTTCGTGAGGAGCTTCCGCGCGACGGCCTGCGCCGCGCTCAGGTGCCCGCCGGCCATGTGCGCCGCCGTGTCCACCAGAATGAGGTAGTCGCGCGGCCGAGCCGGCCCCTCCTTGAGCTTCGGCTTGACCTGGAGGGCCATAAAGGTTTCCCCCTGATCCGGCCGATACAGGACAAGCGGACGATCCGCGAAATGCGAAACAGACAGTTCATCCGTAATCTGCTGGTCGAGGTTGATGTTGACAGGATTCTGCTGCCCACTGCTGTCGAGCATGTTTTTGGGCTGCCCCTGGGGGTGGCCCCAGAGGTGCGTGGAGGCGAGCAACCCAATCAGCGACAGCACGGTCCCGACCGCGAGGAGCCGGCGAAGTGCGAACATTGTCCAAACCCCCTGATCTCTCGTTGAAGTGCGCCGCCGTTTCACAGCACAAGGCGGCGGATACGGACCAGCCTCGGAGCGCCTATTTTGATCCTCAACAATACGAATTCTAAAAAGCCCCCGACTTGCGCCGCCAGCAAAAATTCTCCCTCCGGGGTCTTCTGCCGCAATCGGCCCCAGCGCCGTCCGTGAAATCGGCTCGCCCCGCGCGATCGTTGCCGCCGCGCCCCATCCGATCGAGAAGAGAGGACAAAAATTGAGGCAGCGAATGGACTTCGGACGAATTATCCTCCGGCGAATCGGATGGGCCGACGCCAGGGAGATCGGAAGGACCGTCGGGACCGTTTGGACCGTCGCGGCCGATACGTCTGATTGATTTTTCTCATCCGTCATGGTATCAGCCGGCACGCCGGGCGCAAAGGGTGCCTCTCGGGGCGCCGCCGGCCGCAGGGAGAGAGGAGAAGGCATGAGCGCCTACGTGGGGGCGATCTGGAAGTGCCGCTTTTTTTGGCTGTCGCTGGTGAAGATGGACCTGACCTCGCGCTATCGCGGTTCGGTCCTCGGCATCTGCTGGTCGTTGCTGCACCCTATCGCCATGACGGCCATCCTGTGTGTGGTCTTCCAATATGCCTTCGGGATGAAATTGGCGACCTACGCGCCGCTGGTGTTTACCGGCTTCACGTTTTGGGGTTTCTTGAGCACGGCCGTGGTGCAAGGATGCGGCTGTTTCCACCAGGGCGAATCCTACATTCGCCAGTTCCCCGCTCCGATGGCGATTTACCCGCTGCGTAACGTGCTGGGAGCGGCCTTCCATTTCAGCATCGGCATGCTGCTGGCGATCGCGATCGCTCTCATGGCTGGGCCGGATCAACAAGAAGTGGCCGGTTCGTCGCGGATGTCGCAGTTGCTTGCCTTGCCCAGTCTGATTCCCAGCTTGTTACTGCTGCTGCTGTTCGGCTGGTGCCTGTCCGTCCTGTTTGGGCTGCTCAACGTGCGCTTTCGGGACACGCGCCATTTGGCGGAGATCGGCCTGCAAGGGTTGTTCTACATGACCCCCATCATGTACAGCAAAAAGTTTTTCGGCCAGCGGATGCTGGGTCAGGTGCTTCAGTACAACCCACTCGTGTCGTTCCTGGATCTGTTGCGCGATCCTATCTTGTATGGCCGCGTTCCGAGCCTGACGACCTACGCGGCCGCCGGTTTGATCGTGGTTCTCTTCACCGCGGCCGCCATGGTCGCCCTGAAGATTGAGGAACGCCGACTGATTTTCCATCTGTAAACCGGGCAACGGAGGCCGAAGGACATCGCCATGGCGCGAATCGAACTGGAACACGTCAACCTCACTTTCCACGTGCGCAAGGAGCGGGGCATTCGACTGAAAGACTTCATCCTCAAGCGGATGTTTCTGCCGTCGAAGAATCCGGTGATGGAAGTGCGGGCGCTACAGGACATCGACCTTCGCGTCGAAACGGGCGACCGTGTGGGTTTCATCGGCCACAACGGCGCCGGCAAAAGCACGATCCTGAAACTGTTGGCGGGCATCTACACGCCGACGAGCGGCCGGCGCGTCGTGCAGGGCCGCATTTCCTCGCTGTTCGACATCGCCCTGGGCTTCGAGAGCGAGGCCAGCGGTTGGGACAACATCGCCTACCGCAGTTATCTGCAAGGCGAGACGCCGAGCAGCGTGCGGGCGAAAAAGGAGGCCATCGCCGACTTCAGCGAACTGGGCGATTTCCTCAACATGCCGGTGCGCTACTACTCGGCTGGTATGATGGTGCGGTTGGCGTTTTCGATCGCCACGGCCATCGACCCGGAGATCCTGTTGGTGGACGAGGTGCTGAGCGTCGGCGACCTGGCGTTTCAGAACAAGGCGCGCGAGCGCATGCGGGAGATGATGGCCAAGGCGCACTTGATGGTGCTGGTGACGCACGATCTCGACGCCCTGCCGCAGATGTGCAACCGGGCCGTGTGGATGGATCACGGCCGGGCCGTCCTGACGGGTCCGTGCGCGGAGGTCGTCGCCGCCTACCGTGCCTCGGTGCAAGGACAATCCGCCACCGCCGCGTAAAAAATCCGAAATCCGAAACTCGAAATCCGAAAGAAAACAAAAACCCGAAATACTAAAATCCGAAACAGAAGCGCGAGCAGGTTTGAATTTGGATCTTTTGATTTCGGATTTCTTTCGGATTTCGTGCTTCGGATTTCGGATTTTGCTGTTGTGGGGTTGTTGTGAATACACCTCTACGCTTCGAGTCGTATCTCCGTCCGATGGTCTGGGGCGGGCGGCAGCTCGCGGAAGTGCTTGGCAAGCGACTGCCGGAGGAAGGAGCCTACGGCGAAGCGTGGGAGATCAGCGATCATCCCTCGCACGCCAGTGTGATTGCCCAGCGACCGCACAAGGGGCAAACACTTCGGCAACTCATGGAGCGCGAACCGGGCTTGCTGCTCGGACACAGCGCCGGACGTTATCCTCGGTTTCCGTGGTTGGTGAAACTCCTCGATGCCTGGGACTGGCTGTCGGTACAGGTGCATCCCAACGAGGCGAACGTGGCGCGACTGTGGCCTGGCGAGGGCAGCAAGACCGAAGCATGGTTCGTCCTCGCCGCCGCGCCGACCAGCCGAGTGTACGCCGGACTGCTGCCCGGAGTCGATGAGACGCGCCTACGGTCGGCGCTGCGCGAAGGGACGGTCGGCGATTGTCTGCATCAGTTTTCGCCACGACCCGGCGACTGTGTCTTTCTGCCGGCGGGCACGGTTCACGCGGTCGGCGGCGGTGTGCTGATGGCCGAGGTGCAGCAAACCAGCGACGCCACCTTCCGCCTCTTCGACTGGAATCGCCGCGATGCCAAAGGTCGGACGCGGCAACTGCACATCGAGGAAAGCCTGGCCTGCATCGACTGGAACAGCGGTCCCGTCCATCCGGTTCGTGCCAAGAGTTATCCGAGCGGGCAGATGGGTCCGCGCGGCGCGATCCGCCAGCGCTTGGTTGTCTGTCCGTATTTCACCCTGGAGTATCTCCGTCAATGCGAGCCGTTCCCCTGCGGCGGCGTGGGTCGCTTGCAAGTATTGATGGTACTGCACGGTCGCGGCCGACTGCGAACCGGCGAAGGCGATTGGGAACTCGTTCCCGGCGACACGCTGCTTTTGCCGGCCGCTCTCGACACGCTGACCTGCCGGCCCGAGAACGATCTAGGCATTCTGCTCTCCACCCTGCCCGACAATCCCTGAATACCGGCGGGTGCGATCCGAAAGGCTCAGGAGCCGCGCCGCGATTCCAACTCCTGCCATCGGGCATACAGCCGTTCCACCTCTCGTTGCGCCTCCTCCAGCGCCCGACAAGCGTCGCTCAGGACAACGTGACCGGCGCCGGCGGCGTGCTCCACTTCCGCCTGACGCGCGGCAAGCATTTCCTCGGCGGCGAGAATGGCGGACTCCATCCCCTCCCACTCCTGCTGCTCGCGGTAACTGAGTTTGCGCGGCTTCGCGGCTGTGGGTGCCGGTCGCGGGGCCGCTGGTTTGACGGCGCGGGGCGGCGAAGAATTCGCCGATTCCGCCGTGGAACGCTCGTAGGCGGTCAACCACTGCTCGACGCTGGCATAGACGGCCGCGCCGCCGCGGCCGTCCAGCCCGACCACCTCGGTACATAGTCGATCCATCAATTCGCGATCGTGGCTGACCAGCACGACGGCTCCGGGGAACTCCGCGAGGCTCTCTTCCAGCACCTCCAGCGCCGGGATGTCGAGGTCGTTGGTCGGCTCGTCCAGCAACAGAAGATCCGCTGGCCGCAGCATAAGTTGAGCGATGCGCACGCGAGCCTGTTCGCCGCCCGATAGATCGCCGACCGGCACGTCCAGCTGCTCGGTGCGGAAGAGAAACTGCTTCGCCCAGGCCGCGACGTGCACACGACGTTCACGGTACTGTACCGTATCACCGTTGGGACAAAGCGCCTGTCGCAGCGTCGCCGCCGGGTTGAGGGCGGCCCGTCCTTGCTCGAACATCACCACCTGCAAACCGTCGGCCCGCGCGACGCTCCCCGCGTCGGGTACGATCTCTCCGGCAAGCACGCGCAGCAGGGTGCTTTTGCCACTACCGTTTGGACCGAGCAGACCCAGCTTGTCGCCCGGCGTCAGCGCCAGATCGAGTCCGGCGAAGAGCGCCCGGCCCCCGAGCGCCTTGGCGATCGCCGTCGTGGTAAGAAGTTTGCGCGTCTGCCGTCCCGTAGCAACGAAGTCGATGCCGGCCGTGCCGGCCGCGGCGTTACGGTGCTTCAACTCGGCCAATTCCTCGCGCCGCCGCCCCGCCTCTTCGATGCGGAAACCGGCCTTGCGCGTTCGCGCGGCCGCCTTGCGACCCAGCCACTCCGTTTCACGCCGGACCTGATTCTCGACCGATTCTTGCCGCCGCGCCTGGGCGTCGAGAAACTCCTCGCGCCGCTCGACGAACGCATCGTAGGAGCCGGCCGCGCGGAAGGAGCCACCTGGATAGGCACGATTGATTTCGATCACCTCGTCCGCGACCGCCTTCAAAAACGCCCGGTCGTGCGTGGCGACGAGGTAGCCGAACGGAGCGGCCCGCAGCAATCGCTCCAGCCAGACGATGCCCGGCAAATCGAGATGGTTGGTCGGCTCATCGAGCAGCAGCAGGTCCGGCTTGCGAGCCAACTCACGGGCAAGGGCCAATCGTTTCCGCCAACCACCGGAAAGGGTGTCGGCCGGGCGGTCGGGATCGTCGAAGCCGACTTGCGTCAAGGTGATGTTGGCCCGCGTTTCGCGCTCGTGTTCCTCGATCGGCTCGTCCGCGAGCGCGGTCAACACCGCTGCGCGGGCCGTCTGCCCCGGTTCAAAGTCGTCTTCTTGCGCCACATATCCCATGCGGGCGGCGCGGCGCAACGAGCGCGTGCCGGCATCCGCCTCTTCTCGCCCCGCCAGGATTTTCAGAAGCGTCGTTTTGCCGGAACCGTTCGGGCCAATGAGGCCGACGCGCTCGCCGGCGCGGAGGTCGAGACACAGGTCGGAGAACAGCGGCCGAGGTCCGAAGCCCTTGCTCAACCCTTGCACGCTCAACAGGACGGTCATGGAAGGTTCCGCTCGCGGGACATCGTCTGATCCGAGGGTGGCTCCGCTTCGCCCCTCTTTCTATTGCTGCCGGAACGAGACTCCCGCGGCAAGGGGTGTCCGTCGCGGCCGTTCGGACTCGGAACTCCGCAGTTGATCCAGAACGCCGATATGCGGAGCGATGCGCTCGCGTTCCATGCATTTGACCAGGGCATGAATGCGGCGGTTGAACGGACAAGCGACATCGCCTGCCAGTTCGAGCAAATGACCGTTGTAGTAGTCGATCTCCGTGCGTCCGGCCGGCAGATCGCCGGACATCGAGCAATAGGTGTTGCGCAGGCTGCGATAAAACGCCCAGGCCAGCGCGTGCGCGATCCACGAGTGGCGCAGGATGGCGGCCACGGTGGATGGATGCAGAGGACCGACCTTACCCAGCACAATCCCGGCGCGCCGCAGGATGGCGTAATTCTCGCGGAGCAGGTCGAAGAACAAAGCGCGCGCCTGCGGCCGGCGCAGGAGTTGGCCGTTGTCCAATCCGGCGGCGGAGGCCAGCGGGCTGATGGCCGCGTTGTACATCAACTTCGTGTACTTGTAAGGGAGGATGTCCTCCACCCTCTCGACGCGGATGCGGCCATCGGCAATCGGCTTTCGGCTTTCGGCCAGAATTCGCACGCAATCCGGCATCGTCAGCCGATGGCCGACGGCCGATGGCCGATAGCCGAAGTGCAGTCGGCCGGCGCGCGTGATGCGCGTGTGCGTCCGGTGCGGCAGACATTCCGAGACGAACGAGGCGATGCCCTCGAGGGCATGTCCGCGCGAGTGCAAGAGCGGATCGAAACCGTTTTGAATGGGGATGAGCGTCGCGGAGGGAGAGACACGTTCGAGGACCACGGCGTTGTCGTAGCACTTGGTACAGAGCAGGACGACGGCATCGCCGGTCGGCCGCCAGTCGTCGAACTCTACAAACTCGGCGTTCTGCAAAGGCAACCGGTCCACGACGACGCCGTGTCGTCGGCCCCAGTCGATCTTGGCGACATCGGCGTCAACGAATGTTACCGGGACGCCTGCGGCGCGGAGTGCATATCCAACGGCGCAACCGATGCCGCCCGCCCCGACGATGTGGACCGCTTCCATGCCGTCCTCCCCGAATGGCGATCAGCGGTCAGCGATCAGCGGTCAGCAAGCATCGACGGTTGTTTTGCTGATCACTGACCGCTGATCGCTGATCGCTATTTCTTCGTGTATTCTTTCAAGTACCCCTGAAACTGCTGGCGATGGCCTTCCTCGTCCGCGAGCAGCTTAATGGCGAGATCCTGCGTCACGTAATCCTCACCGTCGGTCAGCTTGATGAGTGAGCGGTAATGATTGATCGCCTCCTCTTCCGCTTCGAGCACGCCGCGAATGACATCGACGACGTCGGTGGTGTCCTCGCGCGGTTGCAGTGATTTCTGCGTCATTTTCAGGGCGATGCTGCCCGGCACGATACCGCCCAGTTGCTTGATGCGATTGCCCAGCTGCGTGGCGTGGCCCAGTTCGCCCTGAATGTCCACGGCCAGCGCCTGCTTGATGAAGTCGGCGCGGACGCCGTCGAGATTGATGCTGTTGGCCAGGTAGTTGGCCACCGTCTCCAACTCCATGTTGTACGCCTTGCACAACGCGTCGAGGATCTGTTTGTGCGTCGCCGCCATCCGGGATGCTCCTTCCGTGTCGTTCGAGTTCGTTTTCGTCAGGGTTTGCTCAGCGCCAGCACGACCTGGCCGGCCTCGGTTTGCACGGCCGCGTTGGGATTGTGCGCTAGTTTGTCGATGTTGGGCTTCAGGCTGGAGAGATCGCGCTGCGGATCTTTGCGGTGCAGTTCGGCCACCGCCTTGAGGGTGTTGATGACCGTCTCGACCACGAGCGCCTCGTCGGGCCGCTCCGCGCCGCCCTTCTTCGACTGCACGACGAAAATGCGCCGCAACTCGTCCTCATCTAGCATGGTTTGCAACAGCGAGAGGCGAACCTTCCAGCCGTGGTGCGCCAGGGCGAGGGTGGCCTGGACCTGCACGTCAAAGCCAGGCTTCTTGACCAAGCTGCGCGTTGGCTGCTCGGTGTTCTCCTCCTCCCGCTTGCCGAGTTCCTCTGCGCCCTTGCCCGAATCGTCGCACAGTCGAAGCAGCGCTTTCTCGATGCGGGCATTCTCCGTTTCGGTGCCATTCCAATACGTAGCGGCAAGAGCCGTATACATACGCAGTAACAGATCCTCCGCGTCGGCGCACTTTTCGATGACGCCGTCCACGCCGAGGGCGAAGGGGCGTCCCTGCTGGCGGCGCGTGAGATAATCCAGGACTGTTTTCGCCGTGGTAGCCTGCTCTCCGGAATTGGCGGCCGTCTCCAGTTGCGCCTTGACGGCATCCTGTCGCTCCGTCGAGAGTTTATCGAAAAGCTCGACTTTCTTGCCGAGGTTGGCCAGCGCCAACAGCGCTTGCTGGCGACGAGCCTGGAGGGCGCGCGGATCGAGACCGCTTTCCTGCACGGCCAACTCTTCCAGAACCGGGACGCCGACAGGAACCATGAAGCGGCTCAGAACCTGGGACAGAAAGAGGACGTATTTGCGGTCGGCTTCGAGTTTCTTCAACTCGCGGGTTTCCTCCTCCGGCGATAACTTGGCGTATTGCTCGGCGTGGGCCTTCTCGAACGGCGCGCTGTTGTCGAGGGTCCGACGGAGACGCTGCTCCAGCTGCAAGGCGAAGGCACTGTCCGAGGCGAGGTTATCGTCGCGCATCAGCACCTTCGCGAGGTCGTCGGCGGCGCGCCAGCGGACTTCCTCGTTGGTGTTGTCCAGGTCGCGCAGGAACTTTTCCGGCGAGGGGCTGCCCCAACCCCGGCCGAGGAAGTTGCCGAACTTGCCGATCAGCGGCTGAGCAAGGATCAGCACCAGCACCAGACCGCCAACGATGAGCGCCGGCACGCCGAACAGACGAAAGAACATGCTACCTGACGGCGGCGTTACGGTCGGCAAGCCCGGATCGGGTTTGGCCGCGCCGTTGGGGGGACTAGGCATAACGGGATCGGACGGCATGGAAGCGCCTCTGCAAAATTAACCACGGATGACACCGATAACACGGATGAAGAGATAGTTCGGAATTGTCTTTATCCGTGTTCATCCGTGTCCTCCGTGGATAATTTTAGCAAACCTTCGGCGTTTGTCCGGTACACTTGCGCAAGCACGTCCGGCGGCAGCGCCAGACCGCGCAGCATCGGCGTGGACGGTCCTACGTCCGGCGGGGGAAAATCGGGATCTTGAATGGGGCTCGGTCCCTCCCAATCGCTCTCCCATAGACTGCGTTCGCACCAGTAACGGCTGACGTAATGCTCGCGCGCCAGGCCCGGCCGTGTCACGAGGTCGGAACCGAACAGAAAGCGCGTCGGATGCCGGCAGATCAACGCGCGAATGGCCTCGCGATGGGCCGAAACTTCGCGGATCTGCCACTTGGCCGCGCTCGTGTCGAAGTGCAGGTTCGGATAGCGCTCCAACAGCGCTTCGAGACGATCGGCGTGTTCCGGATCGCCGCCCATGTGGGCCGCGATCCAGTCCATGTCCGGGAACATCTCCAGCATACGGCAGAGCGGCACGTACTGGTCCGCCTTGGTGCCGTAGCGCGCGACATCGGTATAGACCTTCTCGAACCACAGATCGGGGTCGGCCACGTGAACCATGACGATGCGAACGCCAGCCGCGCGCGCCCGCCGCGCCGCCTCGATGCGCCACGGCGCATCGACGAACAGGCCGCGATCTCGGCCGCGCGGCGCCGACCAGAACTTGATTATTTCGACGCCCTGCTCCAGAAAACGATCCAGCAGCCGATACGCTGTTTCGTCCGGCTCGTCCTTTTTCTTGCTGATGGGGCCGTTGAAACCGAGACGGTCGCCGAACGCCGCGCGCAAGAGTGGGATGTCGTCGGAAGGACACATCGAGTAGGTGCGAACGATGCCGAACTCCTCGGCGACGGCGAGCATGGCGCGGCCCTGATCCAGGCTGTCCTCGACCACCTCATCGGGCTTCTCGAAATTGCGCGGCCGCATGATGTGGGCGTGAATGTCGAGGATCGGAGGGCCGGCGTAGCGGAAGTGGCGACGGTCGTTGTAGTCCTGCCCGGTGACGTTGTACTCGGGCAGGCGCACGGTTTCGGTGGTGCTCATCTCTGTTCTCGTGTTGTTCCGATCACCAGCCCGCAGCGCCAGCAAGGGTTGCCCTCGCTGACGCTGCGGGTTGATGAATTGACTGCCTCAGAACAAAATGGGCTTGCCCAGTTTGCGCCGGACGACAGTGAACTGCCCGGCGTGCATCAGCGTGTGATTGGACAGCGCCAGCAGCAGAGCGCCAAGGGTAGGGGCAAACTTCGCCATGTCGCCCTTCGTCGGCCGGTCCAGGTCGGCCTCCGCGAGCTTGGCGGCCTTGGTCTTCGTGAGTTCACGGACATCCTTGAACATGTCCAGATACTCCTTCTTGCCGAGAAAATGGAACCGGTCATCGTCGCTGGCTCCCTCCTTGCCATACTGCGTCATGAATCCGGGCGAGAGGGCGGGGTATTCCACATCGGGGAATTGAGGCTGTGCCAGCAAAACCTCCGCCGCGACTAGATGGCCGAGTTGCCAGGCAATGTGATTGGCGCCCGGCGCCGGCCGAACGAGCAAGTCGGCGTCCGAAAGGTCGTCCAGGTACATGTTCAAGAGTTGCTGTGTCCCGGACAGGGCCGTTACGATCACGTCACTAGCTTTCATGCAAGTCCCTTTCTCCTGAAGTGAGGGTTCACGTCGTTGACTCGACCGCGTTAGAACAGCACGGGTTTGCCGAGCTTGCGACGCACGACGCTGAATTGCCCGCCGTGCATCATCGTGTGGTTGGAGATGAGGTTCAGCACGCCGCCAAGAGTGTTGATGTTGGCCGGGCCGGTCGCCGGCTTATCGAGATCGGCGTCGGTAAGTTTCGCCACGGCGGCCACGGTCGCGGCCCGAGTCTGATTGAACAGTTCCGCATACTGCGCCTTGGTGCCGAAACCGGCGCTCGCGTTCTGAGCGTCCGGTTTGTTGGTGTGCTTCTCCGCGAAGCCGGCCGGCAGCTCTGGATAGTGTGCGCCCGGTAGTTGTTTGGCCAAATTTCGTTCCGCCACGATGAGATGGCCGATCTGCCAGGCGATGTGATTGGCCCCCTCGACGGGACGGACGAGCAAATCGGCGTCGGACAGGTCGCCGAGAGAATTGTTGATGACGAACTGGGTGAAGTTCAGCGATTGTTCGACGAGTTTACATGCGTTCATCTGCGATCCTTTCGTTGCGAAATGAAGAGACATCCTTGCACGGAAGTGACGGAGCGCCGTGCCGAATCATTGTACGGTGCGGCTGGCGATCCGGCGCGGCTCCTGATATACCAACGCCATTGGTAGACTGTCGCTGTCGCGCTCTTATTCGTCCGGAGATCAACCCTCGTGGCCGAGCCTCTTCGCTGTGTGCCGTCCAACGGCATCGTAACGGGCTGGGACTTCAGTACAGGCGCCGTCAAATGCCTGGCGTTCGACCTCGACGGCAACAAACTCGCCGAGGCGCGTCTGCCGACCGATCTGTGGACGGAGGGCGGCGTCTCGGAACTGAACTTGATGCAACTGGAAGGGCAGGCGCTGGCCAGTCTGCGCGTGCTGGGGGCGCAACTCGGTCCGGATCGCACGGCGCGGTGGGTGGCCGGCGGCATCTCGGCGACGCATCACACCGCCGGCCGCATCGACGCCGACAACGTGCAGGTGCGGCGGGCCATTTGCTGGAACGATCACAGTCTGGCTGTCTACCAGGCGCGCGGCCTGGAGCGCCTGGGTGGACAGGAAAAGGTCATCCGGGCCATCGGCGGGCCGTGGGCCATCCGCTACACCCTCAGCCATCTGGTCAAGGACGAGGAATGTCTGCCGCTGGAGGATTGGAAGCGGACCAAGCGCATGCTGCCGCACGGGCCGCTCGCGGCCGGCTTCCTGACCGGCAATTTCGACGCCGTCAGCGTGTCGGCGGCCGCCTCGACCGGCATCATGAATCTGCGCACCTGCAAATGGTCGCGCTTCATGCTCGACGCCCTCGCCGATCCGAATCGGCGTCAACTGGGGTGGAAGCACCTGCCGCGAATCGTGGACGAAAGCGAGCCGCTCGGCGAATTGCTACCGTCAGGCAAACTGTTCGTGCGCATCGATCGCAACAAGCGCGGACCGCTCCTTTTCCCGACCTCGGACGATCAGGCGGCTGGCCTCGTGGGCGGCGGCGCCGTCGATGCCGGCCAGGTGGCGATCATCCTCGGCAACTCGGCGGTCGTCAATTCCTCGTCGCGCAAACTGCCGTCCTCCGGCACGCTCGACGCCATGCGCTTGAACTGGGGTCCGTATCTGTGGATGCGATGCTACAACAACGGCGCGCAGTTTCTCGACCGTGTGCTGGGTCCGAAGCCCGATTGGGAACACCTGGATCGTGAGGCCAGGGCGTGTCCGCCGGGCGCGGACGGGGTGCGCGTGCTGCCGTTCATCGCGCCGGAGCCGTCGCTGGGTGTGAGCAAGCCGAGGCTGGAATGGCTCCCTGAAGAGCCGAAGGCGTCCGGCCGGAAGTTCCGGGCCTCACTCGAAGCGCTGGCGTATCTGATCGCGCTGGGGGTGCGCGAGCACGAACAAGCGGGACAGACGATCGGGCGCATCACGGTGTCCGGCGGCATCGCGCGCAGCGAACTGATGTGCGAGATTCTGGCGACGGTGTTGGATCGGCAGCTGGAACGTCTGGAGTCCTCGGAGGGGCCGGCTCTCGGCGCGGCCGTGACCGCTCTGGCCGCATATGAAACCTTTCGGCGCCGCGCGCGCCACATCGAGGTGCCGTACACGGTCGCCGACGCGGTGGGACAGTTGGTCAAGTTTCGCGCGCCGGCGTCGCCGAACGCGGCGTGGAGCGCGGCGTATCGGAACGAGTTGCGGGCCTTCGAGACACGCTTGCGCGTCCCTTAGCCGCCCTTCAGCTCGAAGGGCGGAATTTCCTTGGTATCCGAATTAATCTCCACGTTGATTTGGGGGAAGTCGCGGTCGCCATAGCGCGGCGGGACTTGGTTAATGAGTTGGCCGGCGGCTTCCAGCTGACCGTAGTTCTCGTCGTCGGGAACATTGCCTTGTTTGTCCACCAGTTTGCGGACCAGCACTACATACTGTCCCGGAGGAAGACTCTTACCGCCTTTGGGCCGGGGTAGGATCTCGAAATGGCCCTGTTGATCGGTGCGGACATCGGCCGCCGAGAGGTTCAGATTGTCCTTGGGGTGGAACTCAACGCGAGCATCGGCCAGGGGCTTGCCGTTAAGGTTGACGGAGCCGGTGAGCTTCCCTCCACCCCCGGAGCAGCCGGTCATCGATACGCTGAGCAAACTGATTACCACCATCCCCATAGAACAAACTCGGTTCATCTTCCGTTCTCCTTTCGCCCAACGCCTTCCCTTCGGGGCGGATTAGACGCCGTTTCAAAACCTGTTTTGCCAGTCCGCAGTGCCGGCAAGGGACGCCCTTGCCGGCGCGGCAAGCTGGTTTGGAAACCGCTTCTTGACGGGAACTCGAATGGGAACAGAAAACCGGAGGCGCCGACAACTCAGCGATCCGGTGAAACATCGGGCGGGCGAGATGCGGCTTGCCCTGGAGTAACGCGGGAACATCCTCCTAGAAATCGGAGCCGAGGACTTCACCGCCTTCCGGGGTACTCAGCGCCAGCCACGTTGCGGGGCTGATGGAATCGGGGATGCTGTGGACAGAGCCGTCGAGGAACACAAAGTTCGTCGTGTTCGTGTGGAAACTGCTGAAACCCCAGGCGTAGGTGCATTTCTTGTTGGAGTTGGGAGCGCAGGAGCCGTAGGGGTAATTCGGCGTGAATGTCGAGTAATAGGAGCGGCCATGCACGGCCGTGTGCGTGCCGGTGCCCCAGTAGGGCCCGAATATGGTGCTGCCGGCGTGCCATTTCTGCACCGACTCGCCGATGGCGATGGTGTTGCTGGTGCCGTCCTTGACGCGGGCGACGGCGATGGCGCCGTTATTGCCGAACGGGCCGCGGGCGTAGGCCGCCGTTCGGGTCCAGTCGGCGTCGTAGTCGGTGTAGGCGCCGGTGTTGAACAGGTAGTTGCTGCGGCGGGCGCTCACCATCGTGTAAAAGTCGGTGGTAAGATTGGGATTGCGACTCTCGACCGGAGGCGGGTTCTCGTCGGCGGGGCATACGTAGATTTTGACGAGGCTCGCCGCCACCGCGTTGTTAGGGTTAGGACTGGGGTTCGGGCCGATCGGGATGCCGTAGGGGCTGGAAGGACTGCCCACGAAGGCGTAGCTGTACTGATTAAAAAGGTTCTGTTGCTCGATGTACGGCAGAAGCGCCACGAAGCCCGAATGATTGTAAATCACGTACGGCTGCCCTGCGTAGTTCACCTCCGGTCCCTGATACGGCGTGTTGTTGGGGTTGTTGTAGCGGCCCGAATGGATCAGTGCGGCGGGAAGCCGGCCGTAGCTGTCGTTGAAGTTGTGCAGCGCCAGCCCCATCTGTTTGAGGTTGTTGCTGCACTGCATGCGTGCGGCAGCATCCCTCACTTTCTGCACGGCGGGCAAAAGCAGGCCAATGAGGATGGCGATGATGGCGATCACCACCAGCAACTCGATGAGGGTGAAACCACGGACGGGATGCAGCTTTCTCACAGGAACCTCCGCTGTCAGAAAAGGAAAGGTGGGAAAATCGGGAGACTGCGAGTAGCTGATGAGACTACTCCGTCACTTCATGCTTGGCAAGAGTTATTTTTGATTAACTAGCTCTTTCTTGTGATTCTTCGAGCGAAGCAGGGAGCAGCCTATTCACCCTCCGAAAAGATGGGGAAATGATGATAAAACGATGAGGAAGCGCGTCGTCTCCCCTATCGCGCTCTCTCGGGGGGACGGCTCTCAAAAGTGAAAAAGTGGGAATCTGCGCAGCCTTGCCTGTCTCTATTCAGGTGGACCGCTGATCTTCGGATCATTGCGGGAGCGGTTCGCCCTTCGCCTTAGAGATCGTCCCTCGATACAAGCCAAGGTTAACCACGTCGCGCAGTGGAGCGCGAGACCGTCTCGCGCTCCACTGCG
>DATBGU010000209.1:0-11350 GCA_036557825.1 Gemmataceae bacterium | reverse complement strand
GTTTCCGAGCCGAACCCTTCTCGTCTCGGAAGTAGAGCGCATGATGCACCACTTCGCGCGCACTGGGACGGATGTCGATGGCCGTCACCCATTTGTCCTCCGTGAGGTTGAGCGGCAGGAGGAAATTGCGGTAGATGTCCGGCCCATCGGCCGGCACCTCAAACGCCTGGTCCATCGTGACGATCAGGTCCGGCTTGCCGAGATACCAGCCTTGCGGGAACTGGGGCACCTTGGGGAGTTTCTGGGCATCGCCCTCGGCCATGCCGCTTTCCACCCAGCGCTGGAGCAGGGCAATCTGCCGGTCGCTCAGGCGGCGCTCGTCGCGGAAGTCGCCGTGGCCCGGCTCCGGTTGCCACGGAGGCATGTAGCGGCGCTCGACCACGTCGAGGATGGTTTGACCGCGCTTCCGGACGTCGCGATAGCTCATCAGTTTGAACGGGGCCGCCTCCCCCGGGCGATGACAGCTGGTGCAGTTGTTGAAGATAATCGGGGCGATGTGTTCCGAGAAAGTGACCTTCTCAGGCAGTTCTTTCGGAGTGCGATTCGGCTCGGCAGCACGCGCCGCGATCGTCATACACAGGACGCACAGAAGCGCTGTCAGGGAGTGCAAAGCGGGTTTCTTCATAGTGGGGTTCCTCTCTCTCGGCGATCCGGGGGCGTTGGCTATCGGAGAAGACGCTTCCGGGGCCGGATGCCCCCGGCTCGCCAGGCCATCATGCTGGGCGGTGCGATCCGCCCTCACGGAAAGAGGAATCGGACGAGGTGTTTCACGATTTTGGCGCGGAGAGAGGTTCTGGCGGTGTGGCACGAGATCGATCAATCGATGAGATGATCGGCGTCGGTGCCGCCGGTGGCCTGGCATTCCACCCCGACGGCAAGGCGCTGGCGGTCAGCGATTCGGCCAACCGGCGGGACAAAAACTGGAGCGGCGGCGTCCTGCTGGTGGCGCGCGACACGGGCAAGGTCGTGCGCGAGTTGCCCACCCCCGGCACCTCGGCCAGCCGCATCCGCTTCTCCTCGGACGGTCGCTGGCTGGCTGCCGTCAGCGGGGCCGGTATCCGCGTCTGGGGTCTGCGCCACGGCGAGGAAGTGGCCGGCGGCACCGCCGGCCACCAGGGCATGTTCGGTCAGGTCGCAGCGGTGCGCGGAGGGCTGATCGCCACGGCCAGCGACGACCACACCGTCCGTCTCTGGGACGCCGCTACCGGCGAGGAACGCCGCCGATTCGGGCACGGCCACTGGGTCCGCGCCGTCGCCCTCTCTCCCGACGGCCGCTTGCTCGTCTCATCCAGACTCTGGTGTCGCTCTGGTGTAGGTACCTCTGATCTCCCGGAACTGGTCCACCGGTATTCAAAGCCCGGCTCCTCCTGCGACGATGCGGCCGGAGACGGAGCCGTCATGTGCACACCCACTCCGCCGGGCGTGGGCCGGCAGTTCGGTGGCAATCATCGCCGCGGTGCCAATGTGGTCTTCGCGGACGGCTCCGTTCGCTTCGTCGAGCCATCCATCGCCCCAGTGTGTGGGAGGCGATGGCCACGCGTAGCGGCAAAGGAAATCAGGAATAACACTATCGCCGTACATATCGTTTTCGCTGGTGCTGCGGTTCAGGTCGGTATTCATTGCCGGCAGGTGTGACTTTCCTTCCGCCTGTGAACAAGTATCCGGGCCACAGCCTTCCGTCCCCGGCCCATGGCCTTCATCACGCCGTCTCGACCGCCCCATGTCTACGGGTGGAACTATTCTCCACCGCACCTCTCGACTGCCATGGCGCAGGCCCCGAGCAGCGGTAGCATTACATTAGTCGAGCTCGTGCGGCGGGGTATCCACCCTGAGGAACATCCGCAGGTATCGCGGAATCGCCGACCGCAGAGCAAGCAACGGGACATAGAGAGGTTCGTATGCCGCGAGGCTTCGGCATATCGATCAGCGCCGCCGGAGCGCGACCCGACGCTTGGCCCACGAACGGCGACGTTCCCCCCTGGCGCGTCCTTGCCGCCGAGTTGGTCGGAGATCCGACTAACGGAAAGAGGCCCCGCGAGGGGGCCTCGTGGACGGAAGGGTGGCCGATCCCATCACGCCCCGGCCTTGAGGGCGAACTTGCCGCGCTCGGTCTTCTGAAATCGACCGTCCTCTCCCTTGGTGGTTATCTCTCTGAGTATGGCAGAGTACAACGTCGCCGCCGGCGTCTTACCGCCCGGCGAGACCCAGTAGTTCTTGGCCGTCATCGCTTCAATCATCTCCTGGCAGCTCATCGCCTGGCCCGTCTCACTGAGGATCTTGGCAGCCGCGTCGAGAGCGCTGAGCTTCTTCTCCTTGCCATCGTCCGCGGCCTTCTTCGGCTTCTTCGAGCGCGGTTGCTTCGCCGTGGTCGAGGAAGCCTCGGGCTGCTCCGCTGTCGGCTCGGGCAGTGTTGCTGCTTCCTGGGCTGTCTCCGACGGTGTCGCCTGCTCGACCTGCGTTCCTCCAGCGGCAGTCGGTTCGAGCGCGGGGGTCTCCGGAGATCCGGTCGGTTCAGCCGGGGGCTGCTCCGCGGGCTGCTCCGCCGGGGCCGACGCGATGAGTTCGGCCGATGGTTCCGCGACGGGCTGCTCGGATGTATCGATCGCTGGCGATGGTTGCTGGTCCTCGTCGTCGTGTTCGCAAACAAGCAAGCAATAGCCTGGGAGACGTTAGTCGCGGCGTTGATTCGGGCCGGTTTCGTCGTTGAGGGAAGTTGGCCGATCCAAACGGAACAAGCTGCCAGGATGCAAGCGAACGCAGGCGCTGCACTGGCCTCGTCTGTTTGGATTGCGTGCAAGAAGCGTGTTGCAGGCTCTCGTCCTGGCTGGGACAACAAGGTCTTGGACGATATGCGCACTAACATCGGCCGGCGTCTCCGCGAGTTCTGGGATGCCGGCATTCGCGGCCCCGACTTTGTGTGGGCGGCGACCGGTCCCGCCCTCGAAGCCTACAGCAAGCATCCCGTGGTCAAAATGGCCAATGATCCCGGCCAGACGCTTACCGTCTCGGAGTTCCTGAACCACGCCCGTCGCATGGTCGTGGACTTCGTGGTCGGCCGCGTGCTGGAAAAGAGCGGCGATGGCGCCGTCGAGGCTGCCGTCGATCGGCTTGATGAGGCCACGGCCTACTATCTGCTCCATCGCAACGACTTCGGACTCGACGATGCGCCTGTTGGCGCCTGCATTCTCTACGCGACGGCGTGCAGCCTGTCCGACCAGGAGCTGATCCGCGATTGGGACCTGCTGGTGAAGACCGGCGGCGATGAAGCCGCGGATAAGGAAGAAGACGAAACCGAGGAGAGCGAGGAGCCATCCGAGGAATCCGGTTCGGGCAACAAGGTGAAGCTGAAGCCGTGGAACCTGCGACGCAGCCGTTCGATGGGCTACGAAGCCCCCGGGGCCGGCCGGTCCCGCTCATCGACCGCGTTCATCGGCTGATGCACCTTTGGAAGGCCGGCGACGTTCACAAGGTGGACGAATACCTCGATGAACACGGCCTTCGCCGGCACGAGTTGTTCCGCCGCGTCCTGCAATCCCTCATCGAGCTATCCAAGGCCGGCAGCGAAGAGCGCTCGCTGCTCGAGAGCCTGAGCAATCACATCGGCGCCAAGGGCGCCAAGAAGAAGGAACAACAGCCCACGTTGCCCTATGGCGACGAGGAAGAATCGGGAGAATGACATGGCCAAGCTTCCCTGGAGTCCCTGGCACAAAGTCGTCAAACTCCGCAAGGATCTGGAAACCGGCGACCTGTCGCTGCAAATGTTCGCGGCGGACCTGTACGAGGTCCTCATGCAGCGCGGCAAGCAGCCGGTCTACGAGAAGCCGGAGAGCTTCTTCAGCCTGACGTTTCCGACGCACAACTTGCGCAACCTGGTGCGCGACGTGGCGCTGCGTCTGGCCAACAAAAACGACAAGGCCGTGCGCCAGCTCGAGCTGACCTACGGCGGCGGCAAGACGCACACGCTCATCACGCTGAACCACCTGGTCCAGGACCCGGACAACCTGCCCGATCTGCCTGCCGTCCACGAATTCACGCAAGCGATCGGCCAAAAGCCTCCCAGGGCTCGCGTGGCCGGGTTGTGCTTCGACAAGCTCGACGTGGAAAAGGGCATGGATGTCCGCAGTCCATCCGGCAAGATCCGGCGGCTCAAGCACCCGTGGAGCGTGCTGGCCTACCAGATCGCCGGCGAGGACGGGCTCAAGGTGCTGCACGCCGAGAACAAGGCGGAAGAGCGCACGACCGCGCCGGCCGAGAACACGCTGATCGAATTGCTGGAGCTCCCCGCCAAGGAAGGGCTGGGCGTATTGATCCTCATGGACGAAGTGTTGATGTACGCCAAGGAGAAAGTAATCCAGGACCGCGATTGGCGCGAACGGCTCATCAATTTCTTCCAATATCTGACGCAGGCGGTCCCCAAGGTCAAACGATGCTGCATCGTTGCCTCGCTCTTGGCGACAGATCCGAACAAGACTCGCGACGAGCAAGGGCGGCAACTGCTCGGCGATTTCTACGACATCTTCCGGCGCGAAAAAGAAGAAGGCGTCGAGCCCGTCGTCAAGGGGGACGTGGCCGAGGTCTTGCGGCGGCGGTTCTTCGATGCGGATTCGCTCGAAGCCAACCGGCCGAAGTTTCCCCAGCACGTCATCGCGGCGCTGAAGGGGATTCAGGCGGTGGACGAGCAGACCGCCAAGGCCGGCCAGGGAGCGGAGGAGCGTTTCCTGAAGAGCTATCCGTTCCATCCCGATCTCACCGAGGTGCTGTACGCCAAGTGGACGCAGATGCGCGGCTTCCAGCGGACGCGCGGCGTGCTGCGCACCTTCGCCCTGGCGCTGCGCGAAGCGGCCAAGTGGGACGACTCCCCGCTCGTCGGGCCGGCGGTTCTGCTCAATGCGCCGGGCCAGGAAGACCTGTCCGAGGCGATGCGCGAGCTGGTGACCGTGGCCGACACCGAGGAACACGAAGGCCGCAAGACGGCGTGGACGCCGATCCTGGTTGGCGAAATGAGCCGGGCACAGGAAATCCAGAAGGAATCGGTCGGCCTGAAGTCGCGCGAGATCGAGCAGGCGGTCGTGGCCACGTTCCTGCACTCGCAGCCGATCGGGCAAAGCGCCCGCACGCGCGACCTGACGGTGCTGATCGGCGCGACCCGTCCCGACAAGATCGAGCTGGAGAAAGGGTTGCTGCGATGGTCGCAGGTGAGCCATTGGCTTGACGATCTCTACGCTCCCGAGGACGACCAGTTGCCGGGCACCTGGCGGCTTGGCAACCGGCCTAACCTGAATCAAATGCATGCCGTGGCGGCGAAGAGCATTGGCGACGAGCTGGTCCGGGCACGGCTCATCGACGAGATCGGCAAGGTGAAGAAGCTGACGGCCGGGGCGTCGGCCGCGGGCGTCCAGGTCCACACGCTGCCGGTGAAGCCGAGCGACGTGAAGGACGACGGCGCCTTCCGCTACGCGGTGCTGGGACCGAGTGCCGCCTGCGATTCCGGCAAGCCAAGCCCCGAGGCCAGACGTTTCCTCGACGAGAACACCGGCCCGGACAACCCGCGCGTCTATCGCAACGCGGCGCTGCTGCTCTGCTCCTCCAAGGACGGCTTGGAGGTAGCCGAGGCCAAGATTCGGGATTACCTCGCCTGGGAGACGGTGCGCGATGAACTCAAGAAACAGGAGGAAGGCGGCAGCGTTGACGCCGCCCGCATGCAGACGCTGGTGATGAACATCGAAAAGGCCAAGGGGCGGGTGCCCGAGGCGATCCGCCAGGCCTACAGCACGGTGGTGACGGTTTCCGAAAAGAACGAAGTCCAGGCGTTCAAGATCACCGTCACCGACGATCCGCACTTCACCACGATCAAGGGCGACAAGCGCGCCCGCATCCAAGACACGGCGATCACGGCAGAGGCATTGCTTCCCGACGGCCCCTATGACCTGTGGAAAGCAGGGGAGACCAGTCGGCGGATCACGCACCTGGCCGGGGCGTTCGCCCAGCTGCCGCACTTGCCGAAGATGCTGAAGGCGGACGCCATCGTCGATACGCTTGTGGACGGGTGCGAACAGGGGGCCTTCGTCCTGCGATTGACGAGACCGGACGGGTCGTTCCGCACCTGGTGGCGCTCGCGGCCGGACGAGACGGCCCTCAAGGACCCGGCGTTCGAACTGGTGCTGCCGGAGGCCGCCGACCTGGCCGAGATCAGCCCGCAGCTGCTGGCCCCCCCCAAGTTGCCCGAACTGTGGCCCGCCGACGAGATCACGGCGCAGTCGGTCCTCGACTACTTCGGCGGCGGGAAGGTCGTGCAGGTCGAGAAGGGTGGCTACACGGAGCCTGTCCAAATCCCGAAGGCAAGCCAGCAAGTTGTCGAGAAGGCCATCGCGGATGCGGTCGAGAACGGTTCGATTTGGCTGCTGTCAGGGCCGGCAAGTATCCTCGGCGAGCCGATCCCCACCGGCGTGTTGACGCCTGCCGCCACGCTGTCCGTCACGCCGGCCCTCATTCCCGCCGCAGAGATTCTGCCGGAGAACCTGCCGACTGCCTGGCAGGACGACGAGACGACGGCCCTCGCCGTGGCCACGGCGCTTTCGCAGAAGATCGGCAAGGTGCTTCCGTGGAAGACGATTCGGGACGTGATCGCCGGAGCGCTCCAGGCCCGCTTCACCGAGTTGGTGGACGGCTCGGCCACGTGGCCGTGCGAATTGCACGGGGCCCAGTTCATCCGGCTCAAAGTTGCTTCCAGCGGCGGCGCCGGCGCCGGCGGCACTGGCTTCGACACCGGAACCGGCGGCCCCAAGAAGAAGCTGGTCGGCGTCGCCCCGTTCGAGCCGGCGGAAATCCAGGATCTAGGGGACATCGTTCCGAAGCTGCTCGAACTGAAGGCGAAATCGAAGGTGCCGATCCAGTTCCAGGTGCAGATCGAAGTGGGGGACGGGACCGACCTGCCGCCAACGACTTTGGCGGAACAGGTAAACAAGATACTCGCATCGGTGAAGGACGGTTTCCGCGTGCGGTAGATTGAAGCGCGCTTTGGTGGAGGAGTCTTCCTCTCGCTGGGCGTTCCGAACGTCTTAGTTTGGTCTCGGCCAGGAGATCTATTCGTCCGGTTTCCACGTTGAGGTCATCGACCTTCACAGCAACGGTATTGACAGGGAGTGGGCATCGCGCCCCTCCTGGTCGCCTTCGCCTATTGGCACTTCCTTGAGAGGCTACACTGCGCGCCGGTAGAGTCCTAGCAGGCCACCCAGACGCTCCTCGCCATGTCACTTCAGCGTCATCTTCCCTTTCGCTGCGTTCGACCACTTGAAGGATTTCGAAGAGCGTCTCGCTCGGGAACCCAGCCGACTAGCGCCGGCGCTGAATCCCTCTCAGGATGACAGCGGCACCATCAGCGGTCCCTGCGGCGTGTTGACCATCGCCGCCACCGGCAGCACGCCGTCCAGCGTCACCACCGTCAACTCATCGAAATAGCGGAAGTCCCAGCTCAGCAATCCGGAGCCGAAGACCACCTTCTGCAGTTGGCCCGAAGGCGTGTACAGGAAGTCCAACCACGGCTGACCGTCCAGAAAGCTCTGCACCGACTGGCTGCCGTCGGCCGCGAACGTATCCACGCTGGCATGTCCCCTGTTGAATAGCGTCCAGCGGGCGATTTGCGTGACCGTGTCGGACAAAAAGTTGGGATCGCTGAACGTGGCGGTAATGTTCTGCGGTGCGTCCGTGGTCTTCAGCGGCACCGTAAGGTTGGCCGTGGCGTCGCCGTGAGCATCGACCGGGGCGTTGACACTTTGGCCGTCCACAGTGAACTGGACCGTGCCCTGGGTGACGGGGCCGCTGGGACTGGAGACGTGGACGCTGATCGTCTCCGTCTCGCTGTGGTTGCGGGCGGACAGAGTGGGGGCGATGGCGACGTTGCTGAACTGGATCGAGGCGGACGCCGGGGCGATGGTGAAGGTGATTTGGGCGTTGGCGTTACTGTAGTCGTTGCTGCCGGCGAAGGAAGCGACCGCGGTGTAGGTCCCGGCGTTGGTGGGGGCCGTGGAACCCAGGTTGGTGCCCGCGGTGCCGCTGCCCACGTAGTAAGTCAAGATCGGCGTTACACCTTCCAGACTGGCGGCGCCTTGTCCGTTCACCCCGGCAACGCTGGCCGTGGCCGGGAAGGCATTGCCGTTGTAGGTGCCGCCCGCATCGGTCACGGAGACGGTCGGGGTGGCCTGGGCGATGGTGAAGTTGGCCAGGGCGTTACCGCTGCTGTAATCGGTGCTGCCAGCGAAGGAGGCCACTACCGTGTAAGTGCCGGCTGCGGTGGGAGGGCTTGACAGCGGCGTGACACCGCTCAGCTGCGCCAGATCTGTGTACGTGCCCTGGTAGTAGGTCAGGGTCGGGGTGATGCCCTCCAGACTGCTGCCGCCGTTGACCGTGGCGTTGGCCGGGAAGTTGCTGCCGTCGTAGGTGCCGTCCGCATCGCTGACGGAGACGATGGGGCTGGCCTGGGCGATGGTGAAGGTGGCCAGGGCCTGGCCGCTACTGTAGTCGGTGCTGCCAGCGAAGGAAGCCACTACCGTGTAAGTGCCGGCCACGCTCGGCGCGGTGCTGGAGCCGCCGTTGGCGGGCAGGTTGGCCAGGGTGTAAGTCCCGGTGTAGTACGTCAAGATCGGCGCCACTCCTTCCAGAGTGCTGGCGGGGGTGCTGTCCACCCCGGCGACCACGCCTGCGACGGAGTCGGTGGCTGGGAAGGCGCTGCCGTCGTAGATCCCACCCGCGTCGCTGACGGACACCGTGGGCGTCGCCTGGCCGATACTGAAGGCGGCGCTAGCGCTGGCGGCGGCGTAGTCGGTGCTGCCGGCGAAGGCGGCGATCACCTGGTAGCTGCCCGCGGTGCTGGGCGCCGTGCTGCCCAGGTCGGCGATGACCTTGCCGCTGCCGTCGAGCTGCTGGTAGTCCAGGGTCACGGGCACACCTTCCAGGCTGCTGCCGCCGTTGACCGTGGCGCTGGCCGGGAAGGCATTGCCGTTGTAAGTGCCGCCCGCGTCCGTCACCGAGACGGTCGGCGCAGCCGGGGTGATGGTGAAAGTGGTTTGGGCGGGGGTGCCGTTGCTGTAGTTGGGATCGCTGCTGGTGAAGGCGGCCACTACGGTATAAATACCGACGTTGGAGGGCGCGCCGGACAACGGCATGCCGCTGGCGCTGCTGCCGGCGTAGTAGGCGAAGCTGAAGCTGCCGCTGACCGGCGTGTTGTTTACCCCCAACGCCGTGGCGTTGGCCGAGAAGGGATTGCCGTTATAGGTGCCGCCCGCGTCCGTCACGGACAGGGTCGGCGTGGCGGCGCTGATGGTGAAGGTGGTCTGGGCGGTGCCGTTGCTGTAGTTGGTGTCGCTGCTGCTGAAGGCAGCCACCACTGTGTAGGTGCCGGTGTTGCTGGGCGCGCCCGACAACGGCGTGCCCGAGGCGGTGCCGCCGCTGTAATAGGTAAAGGTGAAGTTGCCGTTCACCGGTGTCGTGCCGTCCACACCGATAGCCGTGGCGTTGGCCCCGAACGGCTTGCCGTTGTAGGTGCCGCCGGCATCCGTCACGTTGACGGTCGGCGTGTCCGGGGTGGTGAACGACTGGACCGAGCTGTCGGCGACGGTGCCGTCGGGGTTGGAGGCGACGACGCGGTAGTAGTAGGTGGTGTCGGGGGTCAGGCCGGTCAGGGTGGCCGAGACCGCCGTAGCCTGCGAGCCGGTCAGCGGCGAAGGCGTGGCGGCCACCGTCGGCGACAGCTCCACCACCCGGTTGTGGCCGGTGTCGGCGACGAAGACGTCGCCGGCCGCGTCCACCGCCACGCCGTTCGGGGAGCTGAAGCCGGAGCCGATGGTCTTGATGGTGCCGTCGGGCAGCACCTCCTTGACCGCGCTGTGGCCGGTATCGGCCACGAAGACGTCGCCGGCCGCGTCCACCGCCACGCCGCCCGGGAAGCGGAAGCCGGAGCCGATGGTCTTGATGGTGCCGTTGGGCAGAGCCTCCTTGACGGCGCTGTTGCCGAAGTCGGCGACAAAGACGTCGCCGGCCGCGTCCACCGCCACACCGTGCGGGCCGCTGAAGCCGGAGCCGATGGTCTTGATGGTGCCGTTGGGCAGCACCTCCTTGACGACGCCGTTGCCGAAGTCGCCGACGAAGACATCGCCGGCCGCGTCCACCGCCACGCCGACCGGCAAGCGGAAGCCGAAGCCGATGGTCTTGATGGTGCCGTCGGGCAGAACCTCCTTGACGGTGTTGTTGTTCGTGTCGGCGAGGAAGACGTCGCCGGCCGCGTCCACCGCCACGCCTTCCGGGCCGCTGAAGCCTGAGCCAATGGTCTTGATGGTGCCGTTGGGCAGGATCTCCTTGACGGCGGCGTTGGCGAAGTCGGCAACGAAGACGTCGCCGGCCGCGTCCACCGCCACGCTTTGTGGGGAGAGGAAGCCGGATCCGAGGGTGGTGGCGACGGTGGGGGTGAAGGTGGGGTCGGTGGAGTATTGGAACCGCGCGGTGGTCGTCGAGCCTTCCGGGTTGACCGTGCCGCTGAGCGTCGCCTGGGTTCCCGAACTGGCGAGGACGGCCGCGCCCGTGCTGACAACAGGGGCGGCCGGAGCCAGACGGTCCTCCAGCACTTCCAGGCATGGCCGCACCCGACGGCAAACGGGCGCTCGGCGAATCGTGCGGGGAGGGAACCAACGACGCTGAAGGTGACGTAACCACGAAAATGCGAACATGGGGGACTCCTCCCTGGGCGAGGCAGTCTGCGATACAATGAGAGGACAGCGCACCGGGCGCGCAGACCGAGCGCTCGGACGCTTCCGGGCCGGTGAGGGGAGTGCTTGGCGGCGATGCCTCACCGGCCGCTTTCACAACCGTGTGCGGGCTTTGTTGCAAAAGTCCGGACAGTGGTACTCTGGCGAAGGCAGGCAACTACCCAGCTTTATCATCTTGTCTTTTCGAGGAGTTTTGCAACAAAGCCCCGTGTGCGTCAGAATCCGTTTTTCCGCTGCCTTTGTGGCAGCGGACAAATCACCAAGGCCGGGTCTTAATTGCCCTTCTTGCTGGACTTGAGTGCGCGAAGGAACGAAACGTCCCACAGCCGAATGGCGTCGTCACTGCCGGCCGTGGCGAGAACCGCCCATCGCCTGAGAAGGCCACGCCGTTAGCCAAGCCTTCATGAGACTGCCAGGCTCCGGCCATTTCACAAAAGCTGACGGGCGGCCTGGGAGTTGATCGCGTGCCTGGGCATCGCCGGCCTGGACCTGCTCCAGCAGCCGTATAGTTTCCGCAGAGTCCGGTTCGGTCGCCATGACAAGCCCTCTATAGTCCTACCGCCCAAACCAGGAAAAGATGGACAGCTCGCCGA